>CAZBLU010000004.1:0-47966 GCA_964493015.1 uncultured Caldimicrobium sp. | reverse complement strand
TATGGTATGGAGGCAAGTAAGACAGCCGTTGAACTTGGAAAGAAAAAGTATGGTTTAAAAATAGCTAAAGCACTAACCTTTGAGGAGTTGCCTCAAGAGTTTAAAGGACCTTACAAAGTAATTACCGCCTTTGAGGTGATTGAGCATGTAGAGGAGCCTTTAAAATTTTTGAAAGGTATTTATGATTTATTAGAGGAGAAAGGTTTTGTCATCCTTAGCTGCCCACCCTATTTTAAGTTTGAAAATTTAGCTAAGGGTCATCAAAAATACAAGTGGTGGCATAATGATTATCCTCCCCATCATCTGAATCGCTTCAAACCATGGACCCTCTTTTATGGGCTCAAATTAGCTGGATTTGAAGAGGTAGTTATTTTCACAGAGCCCTTGCTGACAGGGACAGTCCTTGAGGGAATTACCCCTAAAGGTGTCTCCATTCATTTAGAGAATAATCAGGTGTTAAATTTGCCGGGCAACATGGTAGCCCAAATCATCCTTAGTCAGCTAAATCCCCTCTATGTGAATGCAAGACTTCTTGGGAATTTCCAATTTGCCATAGGGGTTAAGGGAAAAAGTGGCTTAAATTGGGAAAAAATTTTAAGGGAGGCTATTGCCATTTCAGCCGTGGATATTATGTGGAGGGATGATAGGAGATAAAGCCAAAAAGATAAAAAAGGGTCCCTTAGGGGTTGGACCCAAGGGACCCTTTCTTAGAGGCTTAAAGGAACTATATTACCTCATTAGTTGTAGGACAAGCTGAGGAAGGGTGTTGGCTTGGGCAAGCATAGCAATAGTTGCCTGCATGCGGATCTGGTAGGTAGTAAAATCAGCCATTTCCTTGGCATAGTCAGTATTTCTAATTACAGATTCTGCCTCTTTGGTGTTGTCATAGGCAACCTTCTGGGAATCAAAGATGGACTGGAGGTTATTCATAGTAGCACCAATTTGAGCACGAACTGAATCAACTGTTCTCTGAGCAATTTGCGTAGTAAGGAGAGCAACTTCTGCTCCTATATTCGTAGTAACATCTATAGAGTAAAGATTTTTAAACTCGGAATTAGTATTACTTCCAATTTCGGCAGTTCCAAACTGCGTAGCACTCAATCCGCTTATCTTGAAGTCTCTATCATTTGCAATATAAAGCCTTCCCACCTTAATAGCATGCGCTGTAGTACTGGTTTGTGAGGATGCACTTTGAATTAATTGATCAAGATTTATCGTGCCAGCGGTTGTTCCAGACAAAGCAACTTGAACACCTATAGTATACCCTTTTGAAGAGGTTAAGACAAGTCTTCCATCACTTACACTTGCAGACAGATCAGCTTGAGCTGTAGCTGCAGCACGATTAATTTTTTCTACAAGCTGATCTAAGGTTATTGTAGTATCTGCAGTAAAATTAAAAGATTTATCACCTACAAAGAAGGTGACCGTGGCAGAGGTTGAAATGTCTGCTAATGCCGTATACTTATTTCCTATACTTATATTAACAGCTTTAGCTACAAAACCAATATCTCCCAAGTTTCTATTTATCTGTTCTGCCACATAACCAGCATCATAAATATAATTAGTGCCATTTTGAATAGTTGCATTTATAACTCTTCCTCCAACACTTGCTGTCACATTACTTGACGATACATAGTTAGTATTTGAAGGAAGAGCCCCTGTTGCAGAACCGACACTTCCTGGAAGTAAAGTTATGTGCGCTCCAAGATTTTGTGCACGAACATCAGAGATACTTATATAGACAGTTTGTTCAAGTCTGGCACCATAGTGGATATATTTGTCTTTATAAGTTCCATCTAATAACTTGATACCGTTATATTCTGTATCAGTACCGATCTTCTGAATAGCCTCTACGAAATTTCTTATCTCCTGTTGCAAGGCCTGACGAGCTATTGGGTCATTGATGTCGTTAGCTGCGTTCTGGGCCCTTACATAGATCTCCTGAAGTTTGTCAAAAATCTGAGCTGCTGAAGCCTCAGCAATCTGAAGGGCTGAAATACCTGTCTGGATATTTCTGTTTCCTTGGTCATAGGCTTTAGCAACAGTTCCAAGCATGTCAGCAATGAATAGACCAGCAGAGTCATCTGCCGCATTAAGAATTCTCATACCCGTGGACATTCTAAGCAGGCTCTTGTTCATAGCACGCTCATTACGAATGAGCGCCGTATGAGTTTGGGCTGCTGCTTCGTTAAAATTAATTTTGACTGCCATGGCTGCACCTCCTTAAGTTTTTTTCTTTTTCTTTTGTATATATTTATCGGAAGCTCCTTTAAAAACTTTAGCCATAAAGCTTAAGGTCTTCTGAAAGGTAAAGGCTTTACTCTTTTAGAGTTAATGAACTCCAAAGTGTGTTATCTTATTCCTGTGACATTGTGCCCTTGCACTTCTCCCTATTGAGGCTCAATTAAAGATCGTTAACCAGAGAAAGATACTCTTCGCTAATCGTTAAGGATATGGACTTACTAACTGATTACTTAGAAGATCTCTCAGAAAGAGCTATTGAAACTATAGTAAATAGACTTATTCTAAAAAACAAGAGGATGAGCTTTATGCCCAAATATGATGTTGAAGGCCTAAAAATTTTTCTAATAAATATTCTTATCTTAAGCGTTTAGCTTGTAAGATAAAAACTGGATTTTCTGCTTTTAAATAGAAATCTGCACCAAGAGCTTTAGTTGTATTGACCTGAATTTGAGAGATTGATATAGAATACTCTCTTTCAAGGATAGTTCTTGCTACCTCTAAGTTTTTCATAAGCACAAAGGTGGCTACAATTATCTCAAGCTCAGGGATCCCCTTTAAAAATTCAAAGATTTCTTCTAATCTTCCTCCACTTCCTCCCAGAAAGACCCTTTGAGGCTTAGGAAGCTCACTAAGAACAAAGGGAGCCTCTCCTGCCACTATCTCCAGATTAGGAAGATTAAATTTACTTTTATTCTCCCAAAGAAGGCTTAGCTGGGAGGGTTCCTTCTCAATGGCAAAAACCTTTAGATCACGGGAGAGCCGGGCAAGCTCAAGACTTACTGAGCCAGAGCCAGCCCCGATATCCCAAATAACTCCCCTTTTAGGAGGCCTAAGCTTGTGAAGAACTATGGCTCTTACTTCATCTTTGGTAATGAGACCGCTCTTATGGCCAATTTCCTCAGTAGTTAATCCTAAAATAGGACTTAAACCCCAATTTGGATTTTCTATCAAGAGCACATTGGGCTCTTTAAAATCTAAGGAGATAACCTCTCTAACAGAATAGCCATAAATTCTTTCCTCAGGTGTTCCCAATCTCTCGCCAATATAGAGACTAAGACCCTCAAAGCCTGCCTCAAACAAAAGCTTAGCCATAAGTTGGGGTGAATTCTTAGGATCAGTAAAGACAAAAAGATAGGGATTTTCTTGAACTTCCCGAAAAAAGACCTCCTTTGCGAGAGGCCTTCCATGAAAGGAGAGGGGTTTTATCTTGTAAAAAGGGATTTTTAGTCTTGCAGAGAGGATCTGTAATGTTGAGAGATCTGGGTAAATAGTGAAATCTTCCTTGGGGAGGAGCCTCACTAAGGTCTCGGCAAGACCAAAAAAGAGGGGATCACCACTTGCAAGCAGGGCTATCTCCCTTTCATTGCGGGCTAAAATTTCTTTTAAATCCTCAAGGTTTTTAAGCTTTTCTATTTTATATGAGATCTCCTCATAGAGGGAGCTATAGAGGGGGTTTTCCTTAAGAATTTCTAAGGTTTTAGGAAAGAGATATATACGAGAAACTTTCTTTAAAAGGACCTCCTCTTCAGAAGTAAAGGGTTTAAAGCCAAGGCCAAAGAGGTAAATATGTGGTCTGCCCATGAAGCTAATCTTTAGGCTTCTTTAGGCTTGAGAAAGTAGATCTCCATTAGGTAGCCCTTCTTTTCCTTTAGTTTCCTTCTGAGGCTCTTTATTTCCTCAACAATTTCACCCAAATCCCCCCTAAGCAAAACTTCCTCCTCTGTGCCTACATAGGCACCCCAGTGAATAGTAAGATCTTGCTCCTTGAAGAGTTGAAAGGTTTCATAATTGTCTAAGAAAACCACTGTAGGCTCCCTGATTTCTTTTAGCCTACGCAAGGTCCTGGGAGTATGAAAAGCAAGAGGGGTTGCAAGCTGAGTCAAAGATATCCTCTCCTTAGCAGCAAGGACCTGAAAGGCAGATAGCCCTGGGATCACTTCCCAGTCTAAGGAGACTTCCTCAGCTACCTCTCTTACTATCTCAATATGGCCGTCATAGATAGCAGGATCACCCCAAATGAGAAAACCAGCCTCCCTTTCTTCATAATTAGAGAGCGCATCTTTTAGAATCTTTGCCTTTTCACTTCTCCAGCCCTTTACTTTTTCTACATAGTTCACACTCTTAGGGCGCTCAGGAAAGGGAAGAGGAATAACTTTAAAGGCCTCTTCTCCCTTGACTTTTTTTAAGAGGGCAAGCCTTGCCTCTGTTAAACCCTCCTTTTTCCCCCTCTTATCAGGTATAAAGAAAAGATCTAATCTCTTGATTACCTGGTAAGCCTCTAAGGTGAGATATTTTGAGTCTCCAGGGCCAATGCCGATAAGATAAAGTTTTTTAATCATGAAGTGCCTTCATGGGCAAGTTTGAGTAAGGTATTCACCACAGCAACACAGGCAGGAGTGCCCCCCTTTCTGCTTATATTAGTAATATGAGGTATATTTTTAGTAGTAAGAAGTAACTTTGCCTCCAGTGCCTTTACAAAGCCAACAGGCATACCAATAACTACTAAAGGGTTTTTATACTTCTCAAGGAGCTCAATAGCCTTTAGCAGGGCTGTGGGGGCATTACCAATGGCAATAAGCCCAATATCCTTTTCTTGCGCCAAGGCAAGCTCAATAGCCTTCTCTGCACGGGTGCCCTCTCCAGGATCCTCCACTTCAGAAAGATAACAAAGAACTCTATTTTTTCCATACCTCTTATTAATTCCAGCCCGAACCATCTCCACATCCGTGAGGATACTCTTTCCCTCTCTCAGCAGAGAGAGGGCAAGAGAGATAGCCTGGGGATGAAAAGTTAAGGTGTAGCGATATTCAGGATCAGCCGTTGCATGAATAACCCTTTTGATAATCAAGCGTTCTTCAGGGGTAAAGGGAGAGAGATCTATCTCTCTCTCAATAATTTCAAAACTTTTCTCTTCTATCTCCTTGGCAGAGCGAACTCCACACTCCTTAAGTCTCTCTACCACAATCTCTGCAAGCTTTTCATGTAGGCCAAGAGGTGCTGTATAGAGAATTTCAGTTTCAGGATATTCCTTTCTAAATCTCTCCAATATTTCAGGAATATCCTTGGTTACATGTTGACCAGCACTTAAGAAAAAAGGGTGCACAAAGATTCTCTTTGGCCTTTCCTTACAAAGTTGACTTAGAGCCTCCTCCAAGGTAGGCTTTCCAAATTGGAGGTAGGCAAGAGAGAGGTCTTCCTCCGACTTCCTTAGGGAAGCTGATAAAAGCTTCAAAAAGAGCTCCCAATTATTGGCCTCTCTTTTGGGACTTCCATGAATTACAAGTAGCACCTTTTCCATAATCGAAAACCCTCCTAAAAATGGTAATTAGAATTACCATAATAACATAATTTTTCAAATTTGGAATAAGGTGAGGGAGGGAATTAGGTCTCGGCAAAAGAGAGGAGATGTAAATAGGTAGAAAGACTCTTCTTATAAAGAAAACCCTCGTTAAATTTCTCTCCCTCAAGAGATTTTACTAAGAAAATAGTTTTTATCTTTGAGGAAGGCTCTGTCACTTTGGTATAGTGAAACTCATGGGCAAAAAAGGGACCTTTTGTCTCAAAAAGGGGAAGTCTATCTTGAGGGATGACTTTACGATAACCTAAGGTGAGATTTCCTCTCTCTATGAGGAAAGGGAAAATATTGGCCATGTTATAGGATTTGCCCTGCCAATGAAGGGCCCTACTTAAATAGATTAGACCCCCACACTCGGCATAAAGAGGAAGCCCTGCCTCAGCCCACTCCTTGAGAGCCCTTAACATTTTTTGGTTTGCAGAAAGTCTCTCAGCATAAAGTTCAGGATAGCCCCCACCTATGTAAATTGCCTCAGCCTCCGAAGGAAGAGACTCATCCTCCAAGGGGCTAAAGGTTAAAATTGAGGCCTTTTGAGATAGCTCATCAAGTAAGTGTTGATAATAAAAATTAAAGGCCCTATCCATAGCTAAGGCAATTTTGGCATAAGGTATCTCAGGAAGAAAGAAAGGCCTTTGCCCCTTTGGTGGCATGCTAAGCTTAAATTCTTCAAAGATCTCCAAATTGACCGTTTGGTCTAAAATTTCAGAAAGATAATCAAGTAATTCTTTTGCCCTCTCTATATCCTCAGGTAGATAGAGTCCCAAATGACGTGAGGAAAGCTTCAAAGCCTCCTCTCTCTTGAGATAACCAAGGAGAGGATAGCGCCTTAGGGCCCTTTCAAGCCTTAAGAGATGCTTATCTGAGGAAACCCTGTTTAAAAAAAGGACAAAAGGAAGGGAAGCTCTTTTTAAGCGCTCAGCAGCTCCTTTAACCAAAGGGGCAATAGTTTCTGCTAAACCAAAGGTATCGAGAACAATTATAACTGGAAGCTTAAGAATTTTGGCCACTCTAAAGGTAGAAAATTTGCCATCAAAAAGCCCCATAACACCCTCAACCAGGGCTATCTCGCTTGAAGTGGCTACACTATAAAATAAAGCTTTGAGCCTTTTCTCCCCCATGGAAAAAAGTTCCAGATTATATGAGGCCCTTCCCGAGGCAAGCTTGTGCCATTTAGGATCAATATAATCAGGCCCTACCTTAAAAGGTTGAACTAACACCCCCTTACGAGAAAAAAGCCTTAAAAGACCAAGGGTAACAAGGGTTTTTCCCTCTCCACTTCGCAGAGCGCTAATTACTGCTCCTCTAACCACTCCCTTAAACCCTCAAGAAAGAGTTTGTTTGCCCCATGGTCTTTCAAAGATACCCTTAAATAATCGGAGGAAAGGCCTTTAAAATTTTCACATAGCCTTATAAGGATCCTTTTCTTCTTCAGTAGCCAAGAAAAAAACTCTCTACCCCCTTCAAGTTTAAAAAGATAGAAATTAGTTACACTGGGGAAATAAAAAATGTTCAATCTCTTAAAGATATCCTCAAAAAGGGCTTTCTCTCCATAGAAAAATTCTAAGCTTCTCTGTCTAAAATCTTCATTTGTTAATAAAATTTTTGCAAAAATCTGGGAAAGAGTATTTACATTCCAAGTGGGCACATAGGTTTTGAGGTGCTCTACGAGGTGAGGTGAAGCCACTAAATAGCCAAGTCTTGAGCCTGCAAGGCCGTAGAATTTAGTTAGGGAGCGAAGGACTATAAGGTTGGGGAGGTGAGGTGCCTTTGACACAAGACTTTCCTCTTCTACAAAATCTATGAAGGCTTCATCAACTATAAAGAGGGTCTCAGGAGATCTCTCCATCCTCTCTAAAAGAGAGGCCTTGGGAATAAGCCATCCTGTAGGGTTATTAGGATTACAAAGCAGGATTGTCTTTTTTCTGGCTCTCCTTTCTAAGAAGGCATCAATACTCTCAAGCCAATCTTTCCAATGAAGGGATACATTAGATTCTATCTTTAAATCTTTTCTTTGGGCAAGATATTTTTTATAGCCCCCAAAGGTTGGTTCTAAAAGCAAAACTTGGCTACCTTTAGCAAGGAGGTGCCAAAGGGTAAGTGAAATTAATTCCATAGAGCCATTTCCTATAAGTAGGCCTTCCAAGGAAAGTTTATATCTTTCGGCTAAAAGTTCCTTAATTTCCCCTGCCTCTGGGTCTGGATAAAATTCAAGATAGTGAAGAAGGGAAGTTAACTTTTCTGCTAAAAATTCCTTAGCCAAGGGGTTAACTGAAGAACTCATATCAATTATTGCCGTAGGAGGCAAAGCAAAGAGCCTTCCATAATAGTAGATGTTTCCTCCGTGTTCAGGATACATAGCTCCCTTAGGCCTTATAAGTGTTGATTAATAAAAGAAGAGCTAAGCCTAAGAAAGAGGCTACATAAAGCAATTTTCTACTCATAGGTATGGTGTTATGCAAGTTGGAAAGGAAGTCTTCTCCAAGATAGGGCTTCAAATGGAGCTTCCCTCCATAATAAGCAGGGCCAAGGAGCCTCACTCCTAAGGCTCCAGCTAAAGCAGCCTCTGGATAACCCGCATTGGGAGAAGAGTGAAGGGGTCCGTATTTAATGGTCCAATAGAGGGACCTTAGAGCAGTTTTAATTCCCAGAACAAGGGCTGTAGCTAAGATCATTGAAAGAGCAGTTAGACGGGCAGGAATATAGTTAAAAAGGTCATCCACTTTGGCAGAAAAAAAACCAAAATGGAGGTATCTCTCATTTTTATAGCCTACCATGGAGTCCAAGGTATTAATAGTTTTATAAAGAATTAGTCCAGGAAGGCCTAATAATAGAGCCCAAAAAAGTGGGGCTATTAGGGCATCATTTAGATTTTCACTATAGCTTTCAAGGATAGCCCTCTGAATCTCCCTTTTGGAGAGGTGTTCTCTGTCTCTACCTACAAGGGCTTTCAAAGCCTCTCTTGCCTCTTCAATGAGACCCCTCTCTAAATAATTTTCTACAACTTTTCCAGCATCTATTAGCCCTCTTAAAGCCAAAAATTGCGAGGTTACAAAAATTAGGATTACCTCACCTAATAGGGATTTTTCTCGCAAGATAAAGAGGACTTGGGTTAAGCAAAGGGCTATTGTAAAGATTACAATAACAATAACTAAGAAGAAAAAAAGGCCCTTTACTCTCTCAGAAAAAAAGGGAAGGCCTCTTATGGGATTTTCCAGTTTTTGGATGAGGAGGCCCATCCCTGAAATGGGATGAGGGATTTTTGGGGGATCTCCTATAAGGAGGTCAAGGAAAAAGGCAAAAAAGATAATGTGGCTATCTAAATGAAAGAGACTTCCCATCTAAAATCCCAAGATCTTAAAAAGCTTTTCCATATTTAGATACCTTTCAACATGGTGAGCTAATTCCTCAAGGGTCATCTCTACCACTTCCCAATATTTTCTCTTTACAGGAAGGGGATTAAGTCCCTTTTTAATCCTATGTTTATTTAGGAGTTCTCGCCGAAAGGAATCATTGGTAAAAATCCCGTGGAGATAGGTGCCCCAAACTCTTCCCTTTATCTGGCCCTCTTTTACCACCTCACCATTAGCAAGTCTTTTAATCTCAAAGAGTGAATTGCTACCGTGACTAATACCTTTATGAATTTCGTAGCCCCAAAGTTCTCCATCAATATAAAACTCCGCGAGAGGTCTTGCCAGAGCCTGAGTAGTGATCTTCTCTGGATAGAAAATAGTTTCCATTTCAAGGAACCCAAGCCCTCTTATCTCTTTTAAGTCCCCTTCCACTTGATAGGGATTACGCAAGACCTCCCCCAGCATCTGATACCCCCCGCAGATCCCAATTAACTCTGCCCCTCTATTTAAGGCCTTTTGAAGGGCTTCTTTAATTTCGTAAGAGAGGAGTCTTTGAAGGTCTGCCAAGGTATTTTTACTCCCAGGAAGTATAATAATATCTGCTGAAAGAATATCCTCTTGACGAAGTGAGTAGATTAACTCCACATCCTCTTCCAGGTAGAAGGGATCAAAATCAGAAAAATTGGAAATATGCCTTAAAGGTAAAATTAAAACCTTAATGTCTCCAAAGGGATTACTCCCTTTTTTCTTGTTAAAAAAGGAAAAGCCATCTTCATCAGAGAGGGCTAAGTTTTCAAAGTAAGGCAAGACCCCAAGACAATCAATAGAGAGAAGCCCTTCCAGTTCCTTAATAGCTGGCCTTAGAATTTCCAGATCTCCTCTAAATTTGTTAATCACAAAGCCTTTTAGCAATCTGACATATTCTGGAAGATAATGCTCTAAAAGTTTGTAGGTCCCAAAGAGAGAGGCAAAGACACCTCCTTTATCGATATCCCCGACCAGCAAGACAGGGGCCTGCAAATAGAGAGCAGGCTTAATATTCACCAGATCTACACTGAGAAGATTAATCTCTGCAGGGCTTCCTGCTCCTTCTAAAATAAGACAATCAAAGGATTTTCTTAAAGTATCCAACACAGATTTAACTTTCTCCCAGAGAAAATCTCTTTCTTGGTAGTAATCGCTTGCTGAAAGTCTCTTATAAAATTTTCCCATGAGAAGGACCTGGCTTTTATTGTCTCCCTCAGGCTTGATAAGAATTGGATTAAAGGAGCTTTCAGGTTCAAGCTTGCAGGCAAATGCCTGTAGAGCCTGAGCAAGCCCAATTTCTGCACCATCTCGGCAGACAAAACTCTGAAGACTCATGTTTTGGGCCTTGAAGGGGGCCACTTTTAACCCAGCTTTTTTAAAAAGCCTACAAAGGGCAGTCACTAAAAGAGATTTTCCGGCAGAGGAATGTGTGCCAGTTACAACTAAAGCCTTGGCCATAGGACCCCTAAGTAAAATAAACTTACAAGCTCTGAAATTTCTATCAGGGCCCCTAAATTATCCCCAGTAAGGCCACCAAAGTTTTTGCTAAAGAGCCTTTGAAAGTAAATAATAACTAAGAAATTGATGCATGAAATTAATAGTAGGTCTTTTAACCAAAGCTGAGGAAAGATCAAAAAGTATAAGAATAGAAGGATAAAGCCAACAAAAAGGCTTAGGAGGAATATCTTTTGATCAGTGAGCTTAAACATAAGATAGCCTAAACCGTCTTTTCGAGCAGGTTTGGCAAAATAAAGAATGAACATGAGAAGAGAACGAGAAAGAAAAAAAGGTAAAATAAGGGCCTTTACCTCTCTCTGAAGGATTACTTCTTGAAAAAGAAAAAATTTGGAAAGTAAGAGAAAGGTAACAGCTGTCACTCCAGCAACGCCAATGGTAGAATCCTTCATTATCTCAAGCCTTTTTTTTCTATCTTCTTCTGGATCAAGGTTTCCTCTATAAGCTAAGGCATCAAAGGTGTCAGAAAAACCGTCAAGGTGAAAGATCCCTCTTAGGAGAAAGAGGGTTAGAATCAATAGGAGGGAGAGTATGGGCCCAGAAAGGATCTTTAAAAGGACAAAGGCAAGGAGAAATATAAAGAACCCTTCCAGAAAACCCACCAAGGGGAAAAAGGTCAAGGCAAGCTGAAATTCCCTTTCGGAGGAGGGATAAACCTTAAGAGGAATTCTCCAGAGAAAGGTCATGGCATAGAGAGGGTATTTATACATTTTAGTAAAGAGATTTAGAGACCTTGGCACTTTCAAAGGTAGACATTTCTTTGTATATCCTTAAGGAGGCCTCAATTAGAAGCATAGCTAAGGCTCCCCCTGTGCCTTCGCCAAGGCGAAGATTTAAATCTAAAAGTGGAGATAGTCCCATGTATTCCAGTTGAGCCTGATGGCCTCTCTCTTGAGAACGATGGGAGGCTATAATATAATCTCTAACCTTAGGATTTATTTTGTAAGCAATTAAGGCTCCAGCTGTGGTTATGAAGCCATCTGTAACCACGGGAACCCGACTTTCTGCACAGGCAAGAACAACCCCAGCACAGCCCCCAATCTCTGTGCCCCCTACTTTGGCAAGGACATCCAGAGGATCCTCTGGATCAGGCTTATGGAAATCTAAGGCCCTTTTTATAAGCTCAACCTTTTTCTTAAAATCCTCATCAGTTAAACCAGTTCCTCTTCCTGTAACCTCTTCTACGGGTTTTCCTGTTATAACCGCAGTTATAGCCGAAGATGGAGTAGTATTTCCAATACCCATGTCTCCAATACCTATAAGATTGTAACCCTGAGCTATGGCCTCTTTAGCTAAGCTGTAGCCAACTTCTATACAGCGTAGAGCTTCTTCCTTAGACATGGCTGGTTCTTTGAGAAAATTTTTTGTTCCTGAACAAACTTTTTTGGAAATTAGCCCCTCTAAGTCTCCAAAGTCATAATCGACTCCTATGTCAACTACTCTTACTTCAGCCCCAGCAAAACGGGCAAGCACATTTATACCTGCACCCCCTCGCAAAAAATTATAAACCATCTGGGCTGTCACCTCTTTGGGAAAGGCTGAAACTCCCTCCTCAACCACGCCATGATCTCCTGCGAAGACAAAAAAGAGTTTTCTCTTAATCTCAGGCCAGAGATCCTCATAAATAGCCACTAATTGGGCAGCAAGCTCTTCAAGCCTACCAAGACTGCCTCTCGGTTTGGTAAGACTGTGCAAACGCTCCCAAGCCTTCTCTAAATACATGGCCTTAATAGGCTCAATTTTAATACGGCTTAAAAAGGCCTCAAAATTGGACCCCATACGCCCACCCCTTTTGTGGTAAATTAAATTACCATCATATTTTAATAGCTAAATTATATTTAGCAACCATTAATTTGTATTGTAAGGACAAAATCTATTTTAAGGGAAAATAGCTTCTCTTAAAGTGGATGCCTAAATTTATCATGAATAAAGGTATTAACAGTACTAAAGAGAGGTAGAAATGGGTTGTAGCCAAAGTTTGGAGGAAAAGATAAAGGGAGGCCAAGACAAAAAAACTACCTAAGGCTGCAAAGAGACTAATTTTATGCCTGTGGGGAGAGAAATATCTTAAATAGAGATAAAGGGGAGGTAGGCCAAGTAAGTATCCTAAAAGGCAATAGAGGACCCTATTAAAAAATTCCCCTAAAATTTCATCAAGGGGCCTACCAACCTTTTTCAGAAAAGAGAGGCGTAGATAAAGTTCCTTTATGGAAAGGAACTTAACAGGCTTTTCAGTAATAACTAAGGCTTTAGGCTTAAAAGGCAAGTCCCCCTGCCAGCTTTTAAAAAAACGGGGCTTAAAGTCATCACTCTTTTCCTGACAAATAACCTCTTCAAGCTGCCATTTTTTGTTATTGTAGAGGGCGGACTTAGCCCATAGAATCTTAACAGGTTGCTTTTTTTCCAAATAGATTAGGGTTACCTCTGATAGATATTCTCCTTGTGGTTCCATAGGTCTTGCCACAAGCAAGAAATTTTCCCCTTCAAAAAATATTTCGCCCTTAAAAATTAAATAAAGGGATTTTTTCTCTTCTATCTCAGTAGTCCAAATTTTCTGAGCCTCAAAGAAGGCTTTTGGGGTAAGAATATTTAAAAAAAGAGCTCCTATTAAAGAAAGAATTAGAAGTATTTTACTTAAGATAGAAAAAATTTCCTCTCTTTTAAAGCCAAGACTTAAGAGTGCAAGGAGTTCTGAAGCTCTACTCAAGAATAGAAGAAACAAAATGAGACTTAAAGCAAGGACATAGGGGTATATTTGGGAGAGATTTAACTGAATCTTCCAAAAGATATATTTAAAGAAATTGAGAAAAGTCTTTTTAGCCCCTAAAAAGGCTGGAAACTTCTCAAAAAAGTCTATAATGAGATAAAAGGCTAAAACTACTAAAAGGAGGAGCAGAAAAACCTTGAAAAATTCCTTCAAGAGATAATAGGTAGAAAGCTTCATCTATAGACTATGCCTCTTTTTTTAAAGAACTTGAATTCAAAAGAGAGAATAAGACTAAAGAGAGTATAAAAGATTAAGTGAGCCTGGAGGGGTCCTATTTTCCCTCTTTCCCCGAGAGAGAGGAAAAAATTGAAACTAAAGTAGTAAAGTAAATAAAAGGCAACACCCAAAGAAAAGAATACAAAGCGATTGTGGCTCTTAAAAAATATACCTATACAAAGGGCTTGGATGAGGAGTGGGAAAAGGGATATACTATAAAAAAGCCTCTGATAATACTCACTTAAATACCTATAATAACGTGCCTTGTTAGAGAGGCTTGCCTTTAGGGCCTCCTTTAGTTCCGTAAAGGTCATCTCTCCCCTTTTAATATAATAATCTTCTTTTTTAAGAAATTCTGGAGTGAAGAAAAGAGAATAGTCCTGAAAAAAGAAAATCTCATTATTCTTGAATTGCTCTTGAAAGAAAGCAGAACCTCTTTTTAAGGTTAAAAAACCTTTTTGTGGATCAAGGAGGGCCTCTTCTGCAAAATAGATTCCCCTACCCTTCTCTCCCCTTTTTTCTAACAAAAATACCCCTTTGAGATGTTGATAAGAATCCTCGGTGATGACCTCCTCAGCATAGATATAAAAATTTTCAGCCACAGGGGTTGGTTTTTTGGCAGAAAGTCCTTTGGTAGCTAAATTTTCTAAGAGGGCCATCTGAGAAAGCTTTTGAGCTCTCTTAGCTTTAGGCAATAAATAGAAGTGGCTAATAAAGGTCAAAAGAAAGGTTATGCTTAAGAAGAAGATTATAACGGGAATAAAATCTCGTAAGGTATATCCTAAAGAAAAGAAGGCCAGAAACTCACTCTCCTCTTTAAACTTATAGAAAGAAAAGAGAAGCCCAAAATAGGCAGATAGAGGCAAGAGAAAAGAGAGTAGCTGTATAAAGGTGAAAACATAGACTTTCAAAATGACCGAAGGAGAGGGGCTAAGATATAGAAATTCTCGGAGATTTAAGGTTCCAAGAATAAGGGTAAAAAGTAAAGAAAAAACCGTAAAAAAAAGCCCTAATGAGAAAAAAAATTCTTTTAAGAGATATTTGTGAAAAAGCCTCATCGCTGTAATTTTACTAAAAAATGTTTATTTTAAAAGTTAGCCATGGAAGTGGGCCTTTACATCCATGTCCCCTTTTGCCAAAGGAAATGTCCCTACTGTGATTTCTATTCTGAGCCTTATAGGGGAGATGAAGAGACCTATTTGAAGGCCCTTTTAAGGGAAATAGAGTTACTCCCCTCTTTCTTAGAAAAGGAGCTTGGCCTTAATAATTTTAGAATTATTACGCTTTATGTGGGAGGTGGAACTCCCAGTCTATTTTCTCCTCTCTTTTATGAAAAGCTCTTTCAAAAATTAGCCCAAAGCTTACCTTTTTACCCTTCAGAGCTCACTATAGAGGTAAATCCTGAGACCTTATCTTTGGATAAGGCAAGAGGTTATAAAAAAGTAGGTTTTAATAGAATTAGCCTGGGAGTACAGAGTTTTTCCCCAAGAGGTTTAAAATTCTTACAGAGATCCCATGGGATTGAGGATATAGAAAGAAGCTTGTATTTTCTTGAACTTGCCTCCTTTGAAAATTTCTCCATGGACTTCATATATGCCTGGCCTGGACAAGGCATAAGGACCTTAGAAAAGGAATTAACTAAGGCCTTAAGCTTTTCTCCACCTCATCTATCCTTTTACGAACTAACCCTCTATCCAAACACCCCCTTCTATGAAAAATATGGGCATGCCCTCCCCTCTTCATGGGAATATAGAACTGTAAAATTGGGAACCTTTATTTGTAACTATCTTACCTCCCATGGATATGTTTCCTATGAGATATCAAACTATGCAAAAGAAGGATTTGAAGCACAGCATAACCTTCTCTATTGGAGAGTTAAATCCTATCTTGGTTTAGGAGCGGGTGCAGTCTCAAGGATTAACAGTCTCCGCTACAAGAATCCCGATGATTTAAAGCAATATTATGAGGCCCTTCTTTTACAACAGAGACTTTCTTACACCCCTTTAGAACAATTAGACCATAAAGAAATGGTAAAAGAGCTAATTTTCATGGGGCTTAGACTAAAAGAGGGGGTTTCTTTAAGCCGAATTAGGCAATACTCATATGATATAAACAGGGAGGCTTTGGAATTGCTATCACGGAAGAACCTGATATATTTTTCGGAAAACAAGATAGCCCTTACTGAAAGGGGAAAATATTTGCATAACCAAGTGGTCAAATTTCTTTGGGATAATCTTGAGGAGAGACCATGAAGACTTATTTCATTGGGATTGGTGGCATAGGCATGTCTGGGGTTGCTGGCCTTGCTAAGGAAAAGGGATATGAAGTCTTAGGCTCTGAGGCCTCTGAGATCTATCCACCCTCTTCAGAAATCTTGAACCTTTTGGGAATTAGGGTCAATAAGCCTGCTAAAGAAAATATATATCACTTTAAGCCTGATCTCGTAGTGGTAGGCAACGCCATTAACAGCTCTCACCCTGAGGTCTTAGCATCTCAAGAACTGGGGCTTTTCCTTTTATCTTTTCCAGAATTTATAAATAAATATCTTCTCCCTGGGAAGAAAAGTCTTGTTGTTGCAGGGACTCATGGGAAAACTACTACCTCAACCCTTTTAGCCTGGTGCTTATCCTCCCTAAATGAGCATCCTTCTTTTCTTATAGGAGGGATGGGAATTAATTTTGAGCGGAATTTTGCCTATGCTAAGGGCCCATGGTTTGTCTTGGAGGGAGATGAATATCCTTCAGCCTTTTTTGACCGAAGGCCCAAATTCTTGCATTATCATCCCTATGGCTTAATCCTTACAAGCCTTGAATATGACCATGCTGATGTCTACCCAGATCTTAAGGCTTTAGAAAAGGTTTTTAGAGAATTAATTGGAGATCTTGAAGAGGGAGGAGTTCTTGTTTACCATGGGGAGGATGGAAATCTCAGAAAAATGATTGAAGGGCTTAAAGGGAATTTCCGCCTGCTTTCATATGGAAGGCAAATAGGTGATTATAGACTACTTGACTGCAGAAGTTTTTTTACAGGAAAATACTTTCTAAGCCGAGTAACGGTAAGAGATAACCAGGGGCAAATCTTCACTTTCACTCATAGGCTCTTAGGTCTCCACAATTCACTAAACATTCTTGCGGTAATTGCCCTTTTAGAGGCCCTCGGCTTTCCCAGAGAGGGAATTCTTAAAGGTATTGAGTCCTTCAAAGGTGTTAAGCGGAGACAGGAGATCCTCCTTTCGGAAGAAAATTTACTTTTAATAGATGACTTTGCCCATCACCCTACGGCTGTAGAGATAACCCTGAGAGAACTTATTAAGGCCTATAAACCCTCTCAGGTTATTCTCTTTTTTGAACCTCGCACCAATTCCAGCAAGAGGAAAGTTTTTCAGCAGGCCTATATAGAAGCCCTAAGCTTAGCAGATACGATCTTTCTTAAAATCCCACCCAAACTTGAGCATATCCCTCAGGAAGAGAGAATAGACTTAAATTACATAGTTGAAGAATTGAAAAAACGAGGGAAGAAGGCCTCAATTCTTCAGGAAGATATAAAACCCTTAAATATAAATACATTAACTCAGAAGACCCTTGTAGTTTTTATGTCCAGTGCTTATATGAAAAAAGAAATAGAAGAGATCTTTACTTTTTTAGGTAAAAAATCCCCATGAATAATACTACGCATAAAAAATGGGACGAATTCCCCTACCCTGCCGTCCTTGCCAAATACACAGTCAAAGCTAAGAAACATTTGATTTTAGATGTAAATAGAGCCTTTTTAGAAGCTTTTAAAACCCTCACTAATTTTCCTAAAAAGAGTTTTTTAGAGGATCTATTTGGTCCCTATTTTGACGAACCAGGTTTGACTAATTTTCCTTTCATGGGCCACTCCTACTTTTTGGTGAATTTTCCCTTGGAGGGCAAAAATTCTCTCCATCTTTTCATAGAAGAAAAGGCCTGGTTAAGATTTCCCCACTGGTTTCATACTGAGAGATTGGCAAGCTTGGGAAAATTAGCTGGAGAGATATCTCATGAACTCAAAAACCCTTTAGGAGGTATTTTGCTTTACGCTAATATGCTCAAAGAGGAGCTTGGGCCTCGGCATAAATTGCAAGAGATTGTAGATAAGATCATCGCCCTGACCACAAGGTGCAAAATCATTTCTAAAGCTCTCTTAGATTTTGGAAAACCTGAACAAGGAAAAAAGGAATGGGTTAACCTGAATCAAATCATTTTGACCATTTACGACCTAATAGCTGATTATAGTATTTTCAAGAGAGTTAATTTTATCTTCAAATTGGACCCAAACTTACCTCTTTTTTATGCTAATCCAACGCAGATGGAACAAGTTTTCTTAAATCTCTTTAGTAATGCTGCGGAGGCTATGAAAGGAGAGGGTGATTTGTATGTTGAGACTAAGGGAAGAGACGATAGAATTGTTATCAAGGTCACAGACACTGGCCCTGGTATTCCTCAAGAGATCCTTCCTTATATCTTTGACCCCTTCTTTACTACTAAATCCAAAGGAAAAGGAACGGGGCTTGGTTTATCCATATGTCACAGTATAATAAAAAGACATGGAGGCACCATAAAGGTAGAAAATTTGCCTGAGAAAGGGGCCTCTTTTGAAATTACTTTACCCCTTGCCACAAGGGAGGCTTTAAGGGAGGATGTCTTTTGATGTCTTTTAAGGCGAAAATTCTCATCATAGATGATGAAATAGCTATAAGAGACAGTCTCTATCAAGTCTTTACTAAAGAAGGTTATGAAGTTGATCTTGCCCCTGAAGGCAGTAAGGCTCGAGAATTGCTTTCACAGTATGAATATGATGCCTGTTTTTTAGACTTGAAACTTCCAGATGTAAATGGTCTTGAGTTGCTAAAGGAAATCATAGAAAATTCTTTAGATACACAGGTCATTGTCATATCTGCCTATGGGAATATTGAAACAGCAGTAAATGCTATCAAATTAGGTGCCTTTGATTTTTTGGAAAAACCCTTCTCACTCTATGAAGCAAAACTCTCCTTAGAAAAAGCTTTAGAGAGGAAACGCCTTGCTTTAGAGAATCTCTATCTCAAAATGAATCTTTCAGAGCGTGAAGGAAAGATCCCCTTCATAGGGAAAAGCAAGGCTATTAGAGAGCTCCTTGAAAAGGCTAAAATCATTGCTCAGACTGATTCCACTATTCTTATTACAGGCGAATCTGGGACAGGAAAGGGCCTTTTAGCCAAAAAAATACACGAGTTTGACAAGCTCTATCCTGGCCCTTTTGTTTGTGTGGACTGTAGTTGTATTGTCCCTACCCTATTTGAAAGTGAACTTTTTGGCCATGTGAAAGGGGCTTTTACTGGAGCCCATACCTCAAAGATTGGCAAAATTGAGCTTGCCCAGGGAGGATGCCTCTTTCTTGATGAAATTGGCAACATACCTTTAGACTTACAAGCTAAACTGCTAAAAGTAGTTGAAGAAAAGGAGTTTTCTCCAGTAGGAAGTTTAAAACTTGTTAAAGCAAGGGTTAGAATTATTGCTGCCACCAATAAGAATTTAAAGGAAGAGGTAAAAAAGGGAACCTTTAGAGAGGATTTGTATTACAGGCTCAATGTAGTGCACCTTGATCTCCCGCCTCTCAGAGAGAGAAAAGAAGATATACCCCTACTTTGTAATTATTTTCTCAAGTTTTATGGAGAAAAATATCAAAAGGGGCCAAAAAGGTTTCACCCCAAAGTCATGGATCTTTTTTTCAAATATTCTTGGCCTGGAAATGTAAGGGAACTTAAGCACCTTATTGAGAGATTGGTTATTTTTAGTAAAAATTCCGAGATCACTGAAAAAGATCTTTATTTTGCAGGATTTGATTATGTTGAAGAAGAAAAAAAAGACTTAACCAACTATGATCCCTTGAGAGAGATCTTACCGGAAGAAGGGCAAATCTTACCATTAGAGGAGATTGAAAAGGCTTATATCTTAAGAGTTCTTGATCAATTAAAGTGGAATAGAAGTCTTGCTGCGAAAAAACTTGGTATTGACAGGAAAACTTTGAGGGATAAACTTAAAAGGTGGGGTAAGGCCTAATGGAACATATTAAATGTGAGCCTTACTCATCTATCCTTCTTATGCAGACACCTTCTGGAGTTTTAGGTACGCTCTCAAACTGGTTCATAAGAAGGCTACCCATCCCCCTTTAGGGCTATTAACCGTAGCAAGTCTTTTACCTAAGGATTGGGAACTTAGGCTCCTTGATCTAAATGTGGAACCTCTCAAAGATAGCCGTCTCCAATGGGCAGATCTAATCCTAATTAGTGCCATGTCAGTGCAAAGGGAGTCGGCAGAGCTGGTTATATCTGAGGCCCAAAAATTGGATAAAATAATTATCGCAGGTGGACCTCTTTTTACTGCCTTTTGGCAAGATTTTACAGATGCAGTGGATCATCTCATTTTGGGAGAGGCAGAAA
This sequence comes from uncultured Caldimicrobium sp., assembly GCA_964493015.1. Taxonomy (GTDB): domain Bacteria; phylum Desulfobacterota; class Thermodesulfobacteria; order Thermodesulfobacteriales; family Thermodesulfobacteriaceae; genus Caldimicrobium. The sequence goes on along the minus strand of CAZBLU010000004.1, from coordinate 28,050 downwards.
TAGTCCTCCCCAACTTTTTAGAGGATTGGCAAAAAGGAAGACCTCAAAAGATCTATAGGGCTGAAGGGTTTGCAGATCTTACCCAAAGTCCTATCCCTTCCTACCATCTCATTAACCTCTCCAAATATAGTAGTATGTGTATACAATATTCCAGAGGATGTCCCTTTAATTGTGAATTTTGCGATGTTACTAACCTTTTTGGCCATCAGGTCAGAACCAAAAATAAAGAGCAAATAATTCTTGAATTAGAAAATCTATATAAACTTGGATGGAGAGGCTCTGTTTTCTTTGTAGATGATAACTTCATTGGTGGTAAAAGAAAGGTCAAAGAAGAAATTCTTCCTACGATCATTTAATGGCAGAAAGCACATGGCTATCCCTTTTATTTTGATACCCAGGTCTCTATAAATCTTGCTGATGATGGCGACTTAATTGATCTTATGATAAAAGCTGGCTTTACTTCGGTTTTTATTGGTATTGAAACCCCTTCAGAGGAGAGCCTTAAAGAGGCTAATAAAATCCAAAACAGAAATAGAAACCTTGTAGCTGATATTAGGAAAATTCAAAAATCAGGGCTTGAGGTTATGGGGGGATTTATTTTAGGTTTTGATAGTGATCCCCCTGATATTTTTCAACGCCTGATCAACTTCATCTAAGAAAGTAGAATTGTCGTAGCCATGGTAGGGCTTCTTAATGCCCCACCTGGAACCAAACTTTATAAAAGACTTCTTGCCGAAAACAGAATAAAACCCTTTTTCAAGGGCGATAATACTGATATGTCTACCAATATCATACCCAAAATAGGGTATGAAAATCTAATTCAAGGGTATAAAACAGTAATAAAAAGCCTCTATGACTATAAACCTTATTATCGTAGAATTAGTGCCTTTCTTGAGGATTTTTCTTGGAAAAATCCCTTTCGAATAGACAGAAAATATTTAAAAGTTAATTATGGCAATATCTTAGGCCTCTTTAAAATTTTTATAAAATTCGGACTCCTTGAGAGAGAAAGAAAGAAATTTTGGAAATTAATCTTTCAAACCCTGAAAAAGAAGCCTAAAAATTTTGCGGTAGTCCTTGCACAAATTGCCAGTGGATATCATTTCCGCAAAATCTTTAAAGAGGCCCTTAGTTAAAAATTTCACTTCATCTAAAAATTTTTTCAAAGGGTTTTATATTTTAAGAAACTTATAATTCCAAAGAGGGCTTTTTCATGGAATTACAGATTAATAAAGCTATTATTATTGAAGGAATGAAAGATCTTGAGGCGTATAGTGATGTAGACGTTCTTATAGCAGGTGCAGGTCCCTCAGGATTAACGGCTGCTAAATATTTAGCTGAAAAGGGCTTCAAGGTCCTTATCTATGAAAGAAGGCTTTCCTTTGGTGGGGGTATTGGTGGTGGGGGTAATATGATCCCCAAAATTGTGGTTCAAGAAGAGGCCTTGCCTATCGTGACGGATTTCAAGATAAAATACAAAAGGGCAGAAAATGGGTTATTTACTATAGATCCTGCTGAGCTTATAGCCAAGCTTGCAGCGGGAGCCCTTGATGCAGGAGCCAAGATAATTCTTGGGGTAAATGTGGATGATGTTATCGTGAGAGATAATCCTCCGCGGGTAGTAGGAGTCCTCTGGCACTGGACGGCTATTCAGCTCTCAGGTTTACATGTAGACCCTCTTTATACCCAATGTAAGGCCTTAGTTGATGCCACTGGGCATGATGCTGAGCTTATTGCCATTGCAGGCAGAAAAAATCCCGAATTAGGGATAGAAATTGCTGGAGAACGCTCTAATTGGAGTGAGGTCTCAGAAAGAGTAGTGGTAGAACATACAGGAAAGGTAGCTCAGGGACTTTATGTGACTGGTATTGCCGTTTGTGCTGTCTTTGGGCTTCCCCGTATGGGACCAATCTTTGGAGGTATGCTTCTTAGTGGTAAAAAATTAGCGGATGTAATAGAAGGAGATCTTAAGGGTGCCTCAAAGGATAAGGGAAAAAAGAAAAAATCTAAGTAAGTGCTCTTGGTGCGGGAAATTAATAACAGCTGAGCCTATAACAGTAAAGACTTGTTGCGTCAATACTCCATGGTATTTTTGCAGCAATACCTGTTATAAGCAATTTGTAGTAAAGTGGACTAAAAATCAAGATGCCCTTTCCAAGAACAAAAGCTCCCTCAAAAAGGGAGCCTTTTAAGCCTTTTTTAAAATTTCTTCTTTAAGAATCTTGGCTATTTTTCGATTAAAGCCTGGAAGGCGGGCAAGGTCAACAAGGGGCATTTCCTTTAAATCTTCTAAATTCTTTATATGCTTTAAAAGTATTTCTTTTCTTTTAGGCCCAATGCCTGGAATTCTATCAAGTAAAGTCACTAAGTTTTCTTTCTGTAGGGTCTTTTCCGCAAAGGATAGGGCAAACCGATGGGCCTCCTGCATGATCCTGCCCACAAAATGAAAGATATCTTTATATCTCGGTAAAAAAAGAGGATTTTTTCGGCCAGGGATATAGATTTTCTCAGGTTCTCTCCTTTCATTCTTAGCTACACTTCTTATAGCTAAATTAGTAATCCCAAGATCCTCAGCTACTCGAAGAGCGGTCTCTAAATGGCCTTTACCTCCGTCAATCAGAATTAAATCAGGCAAATTACCTTCCTCTAAGCCCCTTTTTAATCTTCTGTAGAGAACTTCATATAGCATGGAAAAATCATCCTTACCCTCCCCTTTAATCCTATAGTGTCGGTAACGAGATTTTTCAGGTTCTCCCTCAAAAAAGGCTACAATAGCTCCTACTCTTGCTTTTCCATAATATTGTGATAGATCAAGGGCTTCTATATAGCGTGGCTCGTTCTCTAAGCGAAAAACTCTCTTTAACTCCTCTGCCAAACCACCAAACCAGGGCTTTTCTCTGCGTTTTTCTGAGAGAATAAAATTATCCAGGTTTTTCTGAGCTATGGTTCTGAGATAGATATATTCTCTCGTCCCTTGAGAAACCTCTATTTTTATCTCTTTCCCAGCCATTTCAGTTAGTATCTTGGCATAGTCCTCTCTATTCTCCCATATTTCAGGGACAAGAATGAGTTCTGGGATAATTTTTCCTTCGAGATAATATTGAAGGATAACCTCTTTCAAGGTTGGTCCCTCATCAAATATAGGTCTCCTTAGGTGAAAGGTCTGATAGCCATATAGGTAGCCATAGCGCACAAAAAGAACTATAAGATATTCACTATCGTTATCTCTCTTATATTCCCATAGATCTAAATCAAGGGGCTCACTTAGGACAACTGCTTGTTTTTCCAGTATGGCCTCTAAATCCTTAATCCTGTCTCTCAAAAAGGCAGCTCTTTCAAACTCAAGTCTTTCTGCCAGGGCCTCCATTTCCCTTTTTAATTTTTCCAAGACCAAAGCCCCTTTACCCTGGAAAAATTCTACTACCCCCTCCACTAATTTTGCGTATTCCTCTGGAGAAACTTTCCTTACGCAGGGTGCTAAACATTTTTTTATTTGATAATAGACACAGGGCGTCTTTCTTCTTTGCATTTCCGCAAGACTACACTTTCTCAGGGGAAAAAGTTTAGAAAGGAGTTTCAAGATCTCTCTTAGGCCTCGAGCAGAGGTAAAGGGTCCAAAATAGAGGGCCCTATCGCCCTTTTTTCTCCTGCGCACTATTTGTAGAGCAGGATATTCCTCCTGAAGGGAAAGTCTGAGCATGGGATAATTTTTATCATCTTTTAGGAGCACATTGTATTTAGGACGATATTTCTTTATAAAGGTAGCCTCAAGAAGAAGGGCCTCCTTTTCGGTTTGAGTAAGAAAATATTCAAGATCAAAAGCCTGTTGAAGGAGGGCAACTACCTTAGGGGAGAGAATAGGTCCCTTAAAATAACTTGAGAGGCGGGCTCTAAGATCTTTAGCCTTACCCACATACAGCACCTCCCCCTTTGCCCCTTTAAAAAGATATACACCACAGCTTTGAGGGATGGTGGAGAGATCGATCTTAAACATAAAATAAATTTTAATTCCTCTCTTCTCAAAAACCAGATGCTTAAAGAGCTTTTAAATTTTTCTTGACTTTTTAAATTTCTTTTTTATTTTAAAGTCCCGAGATGTCTATTTATAATTTAGATTATCTCTTCAAACCCAAGAGAATAGCCCTTTTTTATAGTAACAGACAAGCTATCTTAGGCGAAACCATATTCAAAAATTTAATCTTTGGCAAATTTAATGGCACTGTATATCTTATTTCTGAAACCGAAGATGTGCTTTGGGGTATTCAAAGCTATCCCAATCTCTCCTCTATTCCCAGAGAGATAGATTTAGCCATTTTTGCTACGGAACCAGAAAAATGGTTAGAAAACTTAGAAAGTTGCCGTAGAAAGGGAGTTAAAGCTGTTGCCCTCTTTTGTCCAGATTTTAAAACCCAAGTCCCTGATCCAGAAAAGATTCTTAAAGAGATCAAGGTCTTTTCTTATCATCATAAAATTCGTATTTTGGGACCAAATACTCTTGGTTTTATTATCCCTAAATTGAACATTAGGGTGAGCCTCTTTGAGGGTAAACTTTTAAAGGGACACATAGGGTTTATCTCCGATAGTGCTACTCTTGCTTCAGGCATACTGGATTGGGCTGAAGGAAAAAAGGTGGGTTTTAGTTTCTTTGTCTCTTTGGGAGAAAAAGTAGATGTGGATGTGGAGGACATGATTGATTATTTAGGCTATGATCCAAGTACTCATGCTATTGTTATCTATCTTGAAAATTTAGAAAGTGGTAGAAAATTTATGCGTTCGGCCAGGGGTTTTGCCAGGAGCAAGCCTATTATTGTTTTAAAGGGTGGAGCTCCTAAAGAGGAGATACAGGCCTGTTTTTCCTTTTTAGATGAGTTAATACCCGAGGACAAGATATATTCAGCGGCTTTTAAAAGGGCAGGCCTTATTGAGGTTAAAGAGGTTGCTGATCTTTTTCACCTTGCCGAAATTCTGGAAAAATTACCCAGGCCAAAAGGACCTCGTTTGGCCATCGTTACTAATTCAGGTGGCTTTGCTCATCTTGCTTTAAAAAGCCTCTCTTTTCATAAGGGAAAAAAAGCTGAACTTTCCCCTTCAACTAAAACAAAACTTCACTCCATACTGAAGGTCCCTGAAGAGGCAATAACTAATCCCATAGATCTTTTTTCCACGGCAGAGCCCAGTAAGTATAAAGAAGTTCTTCAAGTTCTACTTACCGCTGAAGAAATTGATGGTATCTTAATTATCTTTTCACCTCAATTTCAACCCCCAGCCCTTGAAGTTGCCTTAGCTATAGCCTCTGCTTACAGATCATCTCCTATAAAAAAACCTGTTCTTCTTACCTTCGTAGGCTCAGAAAAAATTAAAGAGGCTGTTAATTATCTCACTGAACAGGCCTTCCCTGTTTATCATACACCTGAAGAGGCTATCAAAAGCTTTATATATTTATATCAGTATGACAAAAACATCCAACTTCTCTTTGAAACACCAAGTAATATTTTAGAGGACTTTCAACCAGAAAAAGAAAAAGTTTCTTTAATCTTTGAAAAATCCTTTGAAGATAGTCGTTTGGTTCTAACCTTTTCAGAATCGATGGAGATCCTTAAAGCCTATGGTATAGCTGTCCCTGATTATAGAGTTATTAAAACCAGTGAGGAACTTCTCAAGGTGGCAAAAGAGCTTGGCTATCCCCTCTCCCTGGCTGTGGAATCACAATTTTCTCTTCTTGAGCTCAGTTATAGCATAGAGAGACCATACCAGGGTATCTATTCAGAGGCATCCTTAATTAAAGAAGCAGAACTACTTTGGCAAAAAATTCAGGAATTTCCTTATCTAAAACATGATCTTATTTTACAGAAATATATTGAAACCCAAAACAATGTACCTCTTTTGCTGGGCATGAAAAGAAATAGAGTGTTTGGTAGTGTTATTATTTTTGGTCTTGGTGACAAAGTAGCTAAGCTGGGTTTGGATTATGCTATCGGGCTTCCGCCTCTAAATCAAATCCTTGCTCGTAGACTTTTAGAGGAAACTATGGTGTATGAACTCATAAAGAGTTCTAATTTCTCTTTACCTCTTTTAGAGGAACTTTTAGTGAAATTTTCCCATCTCATCGTAGACTTCCCCGAAATGGAAGAGGTCCTTTTAAATCCTATTCTCTACTATGAGGATCAGTATTACTGCATCAGAGCAAAAGTAGTTCTTGGAGAACAATACTTTCACATCTCCGAAAAGTTGGAGGGAATATATTGTCCTTCTCACCTATCAATTTGCCCCTATCCTACCTATCTAATTTCAAAGGAGAAGCTCAAAGATGGAACTGACATTGTCATACGTCCTATAAAACCAGAAGATGAGCCTTTATTAGTAGACCTATTTAATAGTCTTTCTGAGAAATCTACCCTGTTACGATTTCAACAATTTAAAAAGCCCATTACCAAAAAGGATCTTATAAGATTTTGCCACATAGACTATGACCAGGAAATGACCCTGGTTGCCCTTACCCAAAATGAAAGATCAAAACAAGTAATAGGTGCTGCCCATCTCATGAAGACTTACGAAGGAGTAGCTGAATTATCCGTGGAAATTTTAGATTCTTTCCAAGGAAAGGGACTTGGCAGTCTCCTCTGTGAAAAGCTTATAAATTTTGCCAAGACAAACGGGTATAAAAAGATATGGATGGAAATTAGAAAAGAAAATATTCCTATGCTAAAGTTAGCTCAAAAATTAGGCTTTAAATTAATAAATGAAGAAGAAGGATTAATTTTCGTGGAAAAATTCCTCTGACATGGAAAGGTTTGCCTTAGAAATAAGAAATCTCAAGAAGCGTTATGGGCAAAGATTAGCCCTAAAGGGGATTTCCTTTAGCCTAAAAGAGGGAGAACTTTTTTCTTTGCTTGGCCCAAATGGAGCAGGTAAGACTACTACCTTAAGAATCCTTTCAGGACTTACTTCATCTACTGAGGGAGAAGTTTATTTATTTGGTGAATCCCTGCTTCAAAATGAACTCTGGGCTAAAACTAAAATAGGGCTCGTTCCCCAACAGGTGAACTTAGACTTAGAACTCACAGTTGAGGAAAATCTTCTAATTCACGGTTTGCTATTTAAAATGTCTCTACGGGAAATCAAAAAACGCATAGACGAACTCTTGGAACTTGCTGATCTAAAGGAGCGAAAAAATTCTAAGGTTAAAGAGCTCTCTGGTGGTCTCAGAAGAAGGCTTCTAATTATAAGAGCCCTCTTACATCAGCCTAAAATTCTTCTTTTAGATGAGCCAACTGTGGGTTTGGATCCCCATATTCGACGCAAAATTTGGAGTTTTATAAAACAAATCCAAAATAAAGGAACGACCATTTTATTGACTACCCACTATATGGAAGAGGCGGAGGTGCTCTCTGATAGGGTTGCCTTTATTGTAGAAGGACAAATAATAGATATCAATACCCCTAAGGATTTTATAAAAAGGCTGGGAGAAGTTGCCTTAGATGTCTTTGCAAATGGAGATATGAAAACCCTTTACTTTAAGAGTAAAAGCGAAGCAGAAGAGGCCTTAGTCAAATATTCTAAGAGCAGTAACTATGTAAGTTTAAGAAAAATTAGTTTAGAAGATGTCTTTGTAAAATTTACCGAGAAGTCCCAATGAAAGGCTTGCTTGCAGTATATCTTAGAGAAATTCTCTTACTAAGAAAAAGATTTTGGCGGGTCTTGCTCTCTTTCTCCATCAATCCTCTGCTTTATATCCTGGCCTTTGGTCTTGGTCTTGGAAAGGAGCTTGAGATTCATGGGAGGTCCTATCTCGAATTTCTCATACCTGGCCTTGTTGCAGGAAGCAGTATGCTTCAGGCCTTTGCTATAAATGTGGAGGTAAATGTGGCTCGTTTTTATCTCAAGGTCTTTGAAGAGTTTCAAAGTGCTCCCATCTCACCTCTAAGCTATGCCTTGGGAGAAGTGCTCTCGGGAGTAACCAGGGCCTTTTTATCTATAAGCCTTATTCTGCTAATCGCTTACCTCTTAGGTGGTATCAAACTCCATGTTAATTTTACCTTTTTCCTGATCATCTTTATAAATGCCTTTATTTTTGCTTCCCTTGGGTTAGCCTCAGCAATGATTATAAAATCCCACGCAGATCAAACTCTAATTACCAATTTTATCATCACCCCCATGATGTTTTTGGGAGGGACCTTTTTCCCTGTGGAAAATCTTCCCCCTCTTCTTAAACCTGTGGTAGAAATATTGCCTCTAACCTTGGTCTCACAGACCTTAAGAGCTATTGCTTGGGGAACCCCCTTTCATTGGGAACATATATATACGCTAATTTTTATAGCCCTTTTAACCTTTATCTTGGCCATACTCTCTGTTAAAAGGGCAAAAGACTGAGATGCACATGGCTAATCTTCATAGCGATTCCAAGGCCTTTCGCCTTAGTCTCATTAGTTTATTTCTAAGCACTGTAATTTGCCTTATTAAATTTTTAGCCTATTACTTAACAGACTCTGTAGCTATATATTCAGATGCCATGGAGTCTATAGTAAATATCTTTTCGGCCCTCTTGGCCATGATCGGAACCAAAATTGCCTTAAAACCCTCAGATAAGGAACACCCCTATGGACATACGAAAGTAGAATATCTTGTCTCTATCGTAGAAAGTTTCTTCATTCTCTTAGCCTCTATATCAATTTTTTGGGAAGCTTGGCAAAGTATTATCCATAAAAAAATGCCTGAGAATCTGAATTATGGCCTTTTTTTCCTATCCTTAGGGTTAATACTGAATCTGCTGCTTGCCCTTCCCATCTACAGACAAGGCAAAAGAGAGGCCTCCCCTATTCTTATCTCCCATGCCACTCATCTTTTTACAGATGTCCTTACCACTTTGGGGGTCTTCGCTGGCATTCTAATCACTAAAATTACTGAGCTTTGGTTTATTGATGCCCTTTTGGGAATGTTAATCAGTATAAATATTTTGTATCTTGGATATAAAATATTTAAGGACTCAATTAATTCACTTTTAGATGTTAGTTTATCTAAAGAAAAAATAGAGGATATATTTAAAATAATTAACGATTCTATTAAAACAAGCTCTATACTAAACATTCAAATAGGCAATTTTAAGAGCAGAAAGGCTGGAAGAAAGAACTTTATTGAATTTAATCTAATAGTACCTGGGGAGATATCTGTACAAGAAGCCCACGATCTATGTGATCATATTGAGAAAAATATTAAAGAGACACATCCAGATATAAATGTTATAATTCATATAGAGCCAATAAAATCATCCCAAAATAATTATTAAATTTGCTTGATATCTTCTAAAAGCTCCATTAATTTGGTCTTTAGCGTCTCCCTTTCTCTTTTAGCATACCCGCCAAGATAGAGCTCGTATTTTCCCTCCTTTTCTTTTAAGCATATCCAGAATATTTTAGGATCAAAGTAGTATACCAAGACAAGTCCTAAAATCATAACAATAAATCCCAGATAGACTATGAGGTTACCAGGATCTCTCTTTGCTTGAAGCCCTGTCATGTAGTATAGCTTACCAAGCTCGACAAATTCTATAGATAATTTGTCTTCAGAAAAAGATATCTCTAAAGGTGGTAAACCACTGATGACCAAGCCTTCCCTTGACTCCCCTTTTTCTTCTTCGATCACCCAAACCTTCATAAATATGAGCCCATGGGCTTCCCCATATTCTTGTAAGGCTATGGAATATCTATCCTCCAGATTTAAAGGTTGAAAGGGAGATATGGTTTCTTCTCTCTCTTTACCATTCAATTTTATTTTAATCTTAAATTCAGGAATAATATTATAACTTGCCTGGTAAAAAGTTACATCTTTATATTTGAAAGGTTGATTTACCTTAAGGATAGCCTCTACAGTTTTATTATGATCAACAATTGTGATATTAGAAATATATTCCTTAATCATTCCGTTAGGATAGGTCTCTAATATAAATTTATTTAACTTTACAGAAAAATCTAAATAAACAGGATCTTTTTGCCTAAGAGGTTGGACTATATTAGAACTTTCTCCTTCAAGAATAGTCATATTTCCTCTATATCCGAAAAAGGCTCCTATTAAAGCCCCAATAATTATGATAACTAAGGAAAAGTGAACCACATAGACCGAAAAAAAAGAGAACTTATTTAGGGATTTATAATAAAGTTCACCCTTTCCCAAATTTTTTTCGGCTTTTTTAAAGGATAGTTTGTTAAGGATGATCTCTTTAAGCCTATCTGGATTGCCCTCAAAATCTGCTTTTATCATATTGGGCAATTTTTCGGGATGGATATCAGCAGGATCCTTACTGTAAAGCTTAAGTGTAAAGGGAAGTCTGTTGAGTGAACAGATAACTAAATTAGTAAGAAAGAGAAAAAGTGTAGCGATATACCACCATGAGTGATAGGCGTCATTTAATTGGAAGAAAAGAATAAGTTTTCCCAGGGCCTGTCCATATTTAGTAAGATAAAATCCTGCAGTTTGGCCCTGAGGAATAAGAGTTCCCAAAATAGAGATTCCTGCCAGTAAAAAGAAAAGAACAATAGCAAGCTTCGCTGAGCCTAATTTATTAAGATAGCCCTTCATAGAACCCTCCATAAAAACTCATTCCATCATATCATTTTTTTAAAATTTAACAATACAATAAGCCTTGCCTTTAAAAAGATTAATAAAAATTTAACAAAAAGTTTGACCCTTTACTTTTGAGAATTGTTCACTAATATTAAAAGTTTGATGAAGAAGGAATTTCTATCAGAAGAGAGTGAAAAACTCTCAGGAATTGGAGAGCCAGATCTAAAGTCTATTTTTCGTGGTAGCGAAGCTGTTGCTAAGGCCCCAAAACTTTATGGCGTCCCCACGGGAGTTGAGGGCTTAGACCAACTCTTTTTTATAGTGACCTCTGAAAAGGGACAAATAGTTAAAAAGGTGCTAAATGGTATTCCAGCCTATTCAGTATTTAATATCACAGGGGTTTCCGATACAGGGAAATCTCTACTGGTGGAACAATTTGCGGTAAAACAGGCAAGTCTTAATGAACGAGTCGCCTTTATAACTGTTGAAGCTCCTGCTAATTTCGTAGCCCTTTCCCTTAAGCTGAGGGCTGAAGCTATGGGACTAAACTTTTCCGCCTTTGAGGATAACATAATAATCATTGATGCTGCAAGTTCTTCAAGGCTTAGAGAAAACCTTCCTGACCTTTTAGCTACCCTTGGCTATGCTATTCAACAATTTAAAGTTAGATTTACGGTCATTGACTCTATAACAGGCCTGTTTGAGACCAAAGAAATGTTAGCTCGGGCCATTGTGAGAAGGCTCTTCAATTTTATGAAAAAATGGTATCAGACAGCCCTTTTTGTCTCCCAAAAACGAAGTGGACATGAAGAACTTACAGCAGAAGCAGCAGGTGGTTATGCCGTTGGCCATATAGTTGATGGTACCATGGTTTTGGCAAAAGAACTAATTGACTCCCCCTATAAGGCTAAGACCTACAATAAACCCCTTGGCGATGTTGTGCGGTTATTTAGAATCGATGGCTGCAGACTTTGTGGCCATGATACTAAAACCCACTTTTTAGAAATTACGGAAGCTGGTTTGGTAGTTATTAAAGCACCTATATACAGTAAAAAAGAAGGAGGGTAGGCTATGGTTATACAACTGAATAAACCAGTAGTTAGCGAGAGTGAAATTGAACATCTGGTGACCAGAGTCTTTTTCAAGGCTATAGAATTGCTTGGTGGATTAAATAAACTTATAGAATTTAGAACTCTCACGTGGCTTCCCTCTCTGGCCAGAGCAGCCTATGCCATAGTTTTGAAGGAAGAATACATGAAAACAGATGAAGAGATCGCAGAACGGGTTGGGCTTACTAAAAACACTGTTAGAAATATTTTGAGGGCAGATCCAGAGTTGGCCTTTCAAAAAATAAGATCTATCGAGGAACTTATCACAGAAGAGACAAAGGAATTAAAAGTCCATACTGCTGGTGGTATAGCCAAATTGGCTTATAAGGAGATTAAGGAAGGGCACGAGGCCCAAACACTTATCTATTATTGCAGCATAGTTGCTGCCGATCTCGTTAAAGCCCTTGATGTCCCCTGGGCTTACTCTATCCTTAAACGTTCTAAAGGAATTAGATATCCTATTAATGATCCAGCTGAGCTTAAAGAAAAAGTAAAGGGGCTCACCATTAAGGGGCTTTCAGCAGAGGAAATCTTGGAACATCTACCCTATCCTATTAAAAGTCCAGCAGCTTTGATACATGAAATTAAGGAGTATTTAAGCCTACACGAAAAAACTTAATACCTTCAAATTTTGACCTTTTCTGGTATATTTAGCTTGAAAACCTCTCTCCTATAAATAGCCTTGCATATTAAGAAGCTGGAGATCTACGGGTTTAAGTCTTTTCCTTACAAGGTTATTCTACCCTTTACAAAGGGTATTACTGCCATTGTAGGACCAAATGGTTCTGGCAAAAGTAACATTCTTGATGCCATAAAGTGGGTCCTCGGAGAACAAAGCACTAAGAGATTGAGGATTAAAGAAATTGCTGATCTCATCTACTCAGGAAATAGTGATAAGAAAATAGACTTTGCTGAAGTAAAATTAGTTCTTTCTCATGATCCCCCAGTATTTGAAAAGTATAAAGATTTTGAAGAAATACATATTATAAGACGATTCTACAGAGATGGTGAAGGTGAATTTTATATCAATAATAAACCCTGTAGATTAAAGGATATACATTTTCTCTTTTTAGACCTGGGAGTTAATCCTCAGAGTTATGGGATCATAGACCAAGGGGAGGTAAATAGATTTTTAGAAGTTTCCTCCAAAGAGAGAAAAAGATACCTTGAGGATCTGGCTGGTATTTCAAAATTAAAGGTTACAGAAGAAGAGATCGAAAAAAACTTATTTCTGGCTAAGCAAAATTTACAACGTATAAACGATGTTATTAAGGAAGTTGAAAATCAATATTTTCATCTCAGAAGGCAAGCAGAGGAAGCTAAAAAGTATCTCGCGATAAAGGAAGAGCTTAGGAAATTGAGTTTAATAAGAGTTAACATTTTAATAGAAAGAGAAAAAAATAAGAGATTAGAATTAAATAGATTAAAAGAAGAAAAATTAATTGAAAAACAAAAAGCAGAAAATTTATTAAATGAAATTGAAGAGAAAGAAAAAAAAGTTTTGAATAAAATCATAATAAAGGAAAGAAAAGTAAAAGATTTAAAAAAAGAAAGAGAGAAAATTAACAATGAACTCAGTAAAATAATCCATACGTTAGAGGAATTATATAGAGAGGAAAGTAATTATTTAAATAGAATTGAAAGAGAAAAGATTAGAATGGAAGCAGAGGAAGAAAAGAAGAAAAAATATTTAGAGGAAATGGAAAAAAAGGAAAAGATATTATTAAGCTTAACTGAAAGGGAAAAAGAAACAGAAACTAAACTTCAAGAAAGAAAAAAGACTTTAGAAACTATATATATTGAATATGAAAAAATTCTTAAAGAATATAAAGAACATAAAAGTAAACAGGATGAGATAAAAAATAAATGTCTACAATTAAGTGAAAAACTAAAATTTTTGAGGAGAGAAAAGGAAAGTCAGGAAAAGGAATTTGACTTAATAAAGAGGGAGATGGAAAATTCTCAAAAAGCACTCGTAAACTTAAATATGGAAAAGGAATTTTTATGTAAAATTCTTACAAAAACAAGCGAAGATAAGGCAGTCTATGAAAAGATTTTAGAGAATCTGAGAAGTGAGGAATCAGAGCTTAAAAATAGAAAAAATACAATAAAAGAGGAAATAAACAAAATAATTACAGAAATAAAAAATAAAGAAGAAAATATAAACTTGATAAATTCTATTTTAGAAGAAGAAAAAAAAGCTATACCAAGAGACTATCAAATGAAAACTCTTGGAGAAAACTTAAAATTATCGATCGATGAAATAAACATTTTGGAATATTATTATGGGGATTTTTTAAAGGCAGTTTTAGTAGAAAATTATGAGGAGATTGAAAAAATTTATAACTTTACAGGATATTCTTTATACTTTTTAATGGATTATTTTAATAAGCTCAATACTAAAGTTCACATAAAAGAAAAGTTGATAGAAGAAGGAAATGATGAAAGCACATTTGAATTCTTTTTAGATAAGAATCTCCTTAAAACACCACAGGGTTTTGTTTTATATGTTAAAAAAGAAAAAAAAGGATATTTTACTCTAAGAAAAGAAAAGGAAATTATAGAAAAAGATTTACAAATCTTGAAGGAAAGATTAAAGGGATTATGTGATGAGGAAAAGGAAGTTGAAAAGGAGATTCAAAAGAGGACAAATAAAATTAAGGAAATAATAGAATTAATAAGGGGAAAAGAACGTGAGCTAAATAACTTGAATAGTAATTTGACAAAGATCGAGAAGCAAATAATAAGGATAGATGAGAATAATAAAAATTTGGAGAATAAACTTTCAAAGATAAGAAATAAAATCAATGAGTTTCAAAGAGAAATTGAAGAGATAGAAAGAGAAATGAAAAATTTGGAAAAAATAAGGATGGAAAAAGATAGAAAAATTTTAGAATTAAGAGATATTTTAAAGACCTATGAAGAAAAAAGAAATTCTATTTTACAGGAAATTAATATTTTTGAAAGGGAAACTATTCAATTAAAAACTGAAATAAGACAAATTATAAATAGAAAAAATGAAATCCAAAAAGAAATTGAAAGAATTAATAAATTTTTAAGGGAAACCCAATTTAAGTGTGAAGCACTAATTGAGGAGAAAAATTATATAAAAAGCAAGTTAAGAGAATTTTTAGATAAAAAAAAGGCTTATGAAGAGACGAAAAAAATTATACAATTACAAATAGAAGAATTAGAAAGATCATTGGAGATTGAATTAGATGAAAGAAAAGAGATTACCAATAAAAGAAAAGAAATAGAAAAAAGATTAACTATGATTGAGAAGGAAATATATAATTTGGATATAAAACTTACTGAAAACAAATTGACTTTAGAAAGTTTGGATAGAGAATTAAAAGATTTAATAGGTGAAAACCACTTTCAAGTTCCTTTAAAAGATATGGACTATGACATAAATAGTCTTGAAAAGAAAATAGATATTCTAAAAGAGGAAATTAAAAAATATGGAGAGGTTAACTTAGCAAGTATTAAAGAATTTGAAATGATAAGTGAAAGATATGAAAAATTAAAGAGTCAAAAGGAGGATATTGAAAATACAATAAAGGAAATTCTAAAAATTTTAGAAGATTTAAAGGCGAAGGCCCTTGATAAACTGGTCACAACTCTTGCCGAGGTTAATCTCCAACTAAAAAAGATCTTTCCTCTAATTTTTGAGAACAGCAGTGCCGAGTTATATTTTACAGAGGAAGATCCCCTAAGAGCTGGCCTTGATTTAAGAATTGAGTTCCCTCATAAAAATATAAGGCATCTAAATATGCTTTCAGGTGGTGAAAAGGCCCTTTGCGTTATCGCCCTTCTCATAGCCTTCTATCTTACAAAACCAGGTCCCTTCTGTATACTTGACGAAATTGATGCCCCTCTGGATGAAAAAAATTCTCTTAAATTCATTAAGTTGCTTAAAAAATTAAAAGAAAATTCTCAGATAATTTTAATAAGTCATAATCCTAATGTTATAAAAGAAGTTGATAATATAATCGGAGTAACCATGGAAGAAAAAGGCGTTTCTAAAGTGGTTCAAATAAGACTTAGAGATTAAAGATAAGCATCAGACAGGGTAGAAAGAGCCATCTCAGAAATCAGCTTTGAAAGGGATTCACGGTCCTTCATAGATAACTCAATAAATTTAACGCCGCAATAAGTATATTTCTCTTGAGAAAGCCAACGAACTTGTGCCTTAACTTTTATTTTATATGTACATTTTATATTTATATACAGAATATCTCCTAACTTAAGAGGTATAGGTCTATCTACCCTTAACTGAGCCCCTTCAAGGCTAATATCTAAAATATCAGCATAGAATTTAACCCACTTTCAAAGGCAACGATACACTCACAGTTAAGGGGATATCTGGTATGGAAACGTTTTTCCATAGGGCCTTCACTTTTATTCATATCCAATCCCCCTTAACAGTGAGTCTATCTTATTAATTCTTTGCTGTAGTTCTCTATATTGGGTCTTTTCTCTCTCAATAATTTCAGTAGGAGCCTTTTCTAAAAATTGGGGATTATTTAACTTGGCTATACTTTGTCTTAATTTCTCTTCTAATCTTGTCTTTTCTTTTAAGAGTCTTTCCTTTTCTTTCTGAAAGTCAATGAATCCACTTAGATTCATGAATAGCTCCCCTGAACTTAATAAATGCACAATTTCACCAAATTCCTTTTCATGGTCAAAATCAAATTTTATATCCTCAAGTCGAGCTAAAAATTTAATCACATCCTTTTCAGGCTCTAATTTTCTTAAAATTTCCTCATTATTTTTATAATACACAGGAATGTTTTTTTGTGAAGAGAGATTGTATTCAGCCTTTATATTTCTAATAGAAATAATTAATTCCTGAATCAGAGTGGATAAAAAATCCTCCTCCTCAGAGAGAGTGAAATTTTGAGGTCTGGGAAAGTCCTCTTTCAACAAAATTTCTTCCTTTCTAAAGGGTAAATAGCTCCAAAGCTCCTGAGTGATGAAAGGTATAAAGGGATGCAATAACTTCAGAGATTGAGAAAGGATATAGTAGAGAACAGCCTGGGTAGGTCTTTTGCATTCCTCTCTTTTCATATAAACCTTTGAGATTTCAATATACCAATCGCAAAAATCATCCCAGAGAAAATGATAGATAGCCATAGCAGCTTGGTCAAATTCAAAGGCCTCTAACTTTTCCCTTACCTTATTTATGGTCTCATCAAGTTTAGCCAATATCCATTTAGAAAAAAGCGGCAAATTATCACTATAAATGTGAGAAAGATCTCCCTCTTCAAGGTTATCAATATTCATCAGAATAAAACGAGCGGCGTTCCAAATTTTATTTATAAAGTGTTTATACCCTTCTATCCTTGAGGTAGATAACTTGATATCTCTACCCTGAGCTGCAAGGGCTATTAGAGTGAATCTTAAAGCATCAGTTCCATATTTTTCGATCATTTCCAAGGGATCTATCACATTTCCCTTGCTCTTGCTCATTTTCTGGCCTTTTTCGTCTCTAACTAAGGCATGGATATAGACCTTCTCAAAGGGAATAGCCCCCATAAAATGGAGCCCCATCATTATCATTCTTGCCACCCAGAAAAAGATAATATCAAAGCTTGTTACCAGGACAGAAGTAGGATAAAAATTCTTTAAGGTTTCTGTTTTCTCAGGCCAGCCCATAGTGGAAAAGGGCCAAAGGGCTGAAGAAAACCAGGTGTCAAGGACATCTACTTCAGCCTTCAAGTTTTCACTTCCGCATTTTGGGCACCTTTCTATAGTATCTTCTCTCGAGACAATGGTCTCTCCACAGACCTCACAATACCAAACAGGGATCCTATGACCCCACCAGATTTGGCGTGAGATGCACCAATCTCTAATCTTCCTCATCCAATCAAAATAAAGGTTTCTCCAAGAGGAAGGATAAAACTCAATAAAACCATATTCTACCGCTGCTATAGCTGGTTGAGCAAGAGGTTTCATTTTTACAAACCATTGTTTAGAAAGAAGAGGTTCAATAACTGTTCCACATCTATAACAGTGACCCAACACTACCTGATAGGGCTCTTCTTTTAGGAGCAAATTTTGACTTGCCAAGTCTTCAAGCACTTTGTTTCTTGCCTCAAAACGATCAAGCCCTTGATAAGGGCCAGCCTCCTTAGTCATCTTCCCAGATTCATCAATCACCTTAATAGCCTTTAGTCCATGTCTTTTAGCTATCTCA
This sequence comes from uncultured Caldimicrobium sp., assembly GCA_964493015.1. GTDB lineage: Bacteria > Desulfobacterota > Thermodesulfobacteria > Thermodesulfobacteriales > Thermodesulfobacteriaceae > Caldimicrobium. The sequence goes on along the minus strand of CAZBLU010000004.1, from coordinate 10,185 downwards.
AAGTCATTAAAATCATGAGCAGGAGTCACCTTAACTGCTCCAGTTCCAAATTCGGGGTCTACCACAGGGTCAGCTATTACGGGAATTTTTCGGTTCACTAAAGGAAGTATCAAGAACTTGCCTATAAAACTCTTATATCTCTCGTCTTCTGGATGGACGGCAACGGCTGTATCTCCCAACATAGTTTCAGGCCTGGTGGTAGCAACCACTACAAAACCCGTGCCATCCTCTAAAGGATACTTGAGATACCAGAGTTTACTCTCCTTAGGTTCAAACTCAACCTCTAAATCTGCAAGAGCTGTGTGGCAGCGAGGACACCAGTTTATAATATAGTCATCCCTATAAATCAACCCCTCTTCCCAAAGCCTACAGAAGACCTCTTTTACTGCCCGTGACAAACCTTCATCCATGGTAAATCTTTCATAGCTCCAACTACAGCTTGCTCCAAGCTTTTTAAGTTGGTTGATAATTCTATTACCATACTGCTCCTTCCATTGCCAAACCCGTTCCAAAAACTTTTCCCTTCCCAGGGCCTGTCGAGTTAAACCCTCCTTTGCAAGCTCTCTTTCTACCACATTTTGCGTGGCAATACCAGCATGATCCGTTCCAGGGATCCAAAGGACATCATAGCCATCCATTCTCTTATAACGGGCTAACACATCTTGAATAGTGTTATTTAGGGCATGCCCTATGTGCAAAGAGCCAGTAACATTAGGTGGTGGAATGACCATGGAAAACTTTGGTTTCTGAGGATCATAGGTTGGTTCAAAGACCTTTTTTTCTTCCCAGATTTTATACCATTTATCTTCTACCTTCTTGGGATCATAGCTTGGCTCAAGAGGATGAATCTTCATACTTCTACTTCCTCCTGTAGAAGAATTTGGGTTCCCAAGCCTTCATCTGTAAAGAGTTCTATAAGCACACTGTGGGGAACTCTTCCATCGATGATATGCACCTTTTTTACTCCCGCTTGAAGAGCTTTTCTTGCACTCTTGAGCTTTGGTATCATACCTCCTTTGGCAATACCTTGTTCTAAGAGCTCTTCCACTTGCTTTAAATATAATGTGGAAATAAGGTTTCCCTGGGCATCTTTAACTCCTTCCACATCAGTGAGATATATTAGTTTCTCTGCCTTTAAACTCCCAGCAATAGCACCTGCCACAAGATCGGCATTCACATTGTAAGCCTCTCCCTCTGGGCCTACGCCTACAGGGGCAATAACTGGAATAAAATCCCTATCAATCAGGGTGAAGAGCACCTCAGGATTCACCTGCCTTACTTTACCTACCCTTCCGATATCAATTATCTCTGGGGGTCTATCTTCTCCAGTATATCTATAAAGGGTCATCTTTTCAACCTCAATGAGGTCTCCATCTCTCCCAGAAAGACCAACTGCTTTCCCCCCAGCTTTGTTGATAAGACTTACAATCTCTTTATTTACCGTCCCCACAAGGACCATCTCCACTACATTCATAGTCTCTGCGTCGGTTACACGCTGTCCTTCTACAAAGACAGGCTTTAGTCCCATCCTCTCCATAACCTGACTTATTTGTGGCCCACCCCCATGGACAATAATAGGCTTTATCCCCACATATTTCATAAGCACAATATCTTTTGCAAAGGCCTCTTTGAGAGCCTCATCTACCATGGCATGACCACCATATTTTATAACCACGATCTTTCCATAAAAATGGCGAAAATAGGGTAAGGCAGAGATGAGAATTCTTGCCTTTTCTACTATATCCATATCCTTACCCTCAATAAATGATTTACCAAAGAGCTGGGGCATGAACAATATAACATTTCATAGGAACAGCCCCTGTATTTCTCACTCCATGCCTTTCCCCTGGCGGGATGACTACCACATCAAAGGCCTTAATCTTTCTCCACTCTCCACCTGAATAGAGCTCTCCTTCACCTGAGAGGACAAAAATAGAATCTACCTCTTCACTGTGTTCATGTATAGGTATTTCTACAGAAGGTGCAATTTCAAGGATTGTGATGCTAAGTTGGGGATAATTCTCTTTAGTGGCGATAAAGCCGATTTTTACTCCCTCAAACTTGGGATGAGGCTTCATCTCAAGCTGAGAAAGGTTAACTATCATAGATACACCCCCTATTTAGCCTTTACTCTATAAACTACCATCTGGGGAAAATTATCATAGACTAATTCAAAATACTGGGAGTCATATTTTCTCAAGATAAACATCTTAAAAAAGAGGCTTTCATCAGAGGGGGGCTCGGCAAGAATTAGTCCAGTTTGATTCCCTGCCCTTACAATAGCCACAGTATAACCCTGTGGATAAAAATTCTTCTCTATCAGTTGATTAGGTTCCTGGATATAAAAATTCTTTATGGGCACTGACTGATTTTCCACTCTGATAAGCCCCAGATTAAGATCAATGAGGGCATTGTTGAGTTCTGGACATTGTAAAAGCTGGGGATTAAGCACTTTACAGGCAGGCACCATGATCTTACCAAAAATTCCCTCTTTCTTATCAAAGTTGTAGGAGCCAAAAAAATGGATCCAGCCAAATTTCGCAATAAGGTCCTCGGTAAAGACCCAGTATATGGGACTCTTTATCTCCTGATAGTAATGGCCAGTTCTTATTTTCTCCATAACCTCTTTGGCAGTTATGTTTTCATTCTTCAAAATTTTAGCAAGACCTGTAAGCCCCTGATTACTTACAAAGGAAGTGATGAGCCAAGCCTCTTTAGGATCAGAGGTAGCAAAAGAGCGGGCAACAAGATAGGTCTTAGGGCTTGCCTGCGTGCCACCGTCATGGATAGTTGCCCTTCTGGCATAGAGATGAAAGGCATAACCATAGTCCCACCATGTCCAGATAATTGCTTCCTTTGGTGTTTTCTCCTTTAGCCACTCCATATCTCTCACCAAAGGTGCCGTAATCTTTGGTGTGCTAACCATGGAGAGGGCTTCCCTCTGGGAAATAAGAGCAGTGGCAAAGACAAGAAAACCAACTATAGCTGTGCTGAGTTTTTGCTTCTTGGGTTCTTTAAATTGATCTAAGTAGGGCAAAAGTTTTTCAAAGGAAAAATGCACAAGATACCCTAAGCCTAACCCCAAAAAAGGAGCTAAATACATGGCAAAACGGGCTCCAGAAAAGAAGGTCAAAAGTCCTATCACAAAGAAGGGAAAAAGAAAGATAAGGGAGCGAAAATTAAAGAGAAAAAGTAAAAAGGCACCAAGTAGTGAGATAAGACCGAGGATCCTGTTATAAATAACTGCCCCAAAGACTTCCCAAAATTCAAGCTTTTGTAACTCCGAGATGGATTGAAAGATATTAGGAAAGTCTTTAAAAAGAATATCAGCAGCAGTAGGGCTCTTAATATTAAAAACCAAGGTTTTTACCTGAAGGTATAGGTAATAGGGACCTGTATATAAATACCAAAGCTGCGGTAATAGAAGGATCGCCATAAAAATATAATCTTCTCTGGTGAATGATAGGGAGAACTTTTTGCTAATTATAAACTTTTTAATTGGATCCCAAAGATAGGCAATAAAAAAGGTGAGCACCAAGACAAAGTTAAGGTTACCATGGGCATACCAAAGTTGATAAAGAAGCAAAGAAAGGCTTGCCAGGCTTATCCATAGATATTTTCCCCTTAAGTTGTGACTTTGGAAAAACCTGTAAAAGAAGTAGGCAATAAGAAAAGGAAAGGTGAGATTAAACACATCGTGATCAAGGCGCATAAGACCTGTTCTCCCAAGATACATGGGAGCTGATACGGTTATTAAACCTCCAAGAATACCTGCCAAAGGTAATTTTAAATGATTAAAGTAAAAATAAAGAGGTATGGCCACAGATATAGCCATAAAGGGAATTAAGTAATAGGTAAGCCAAGAAACAGACATTCCTGTAAGCAAGGATAGCCAATAAAATAGATAACTAATTAAATGCCCAGAAACGGAATATTTTGGAGCAAAGGTTTCTTTCTCGTTAAGCTTTGCCTCAGAAGAATTGTCAGGAAAAAACCTAAATTTATCTATCTCTCCACTTTTAAAAAGACCTTCCTTTAGATCCAAAGCAAGGCGAGCAAAGTAGAAGGAATCATATTCAGCATATAAAGGCTCACCTTTGTAGAAGGCTAAGTTTTGATTTTCCTTCCAAAATTTGACATCATCAAAACGTATGTAAATGCCAAAAAAGAGGACAATCAAGAAGAGAAGGTAATAATATATGCTGTAGAGCGGGAAATTACTGTCTCTCAAGACTTTCCCCCTTAGCCAAATTTATAACTTACCCCAAAACCTCCCCTTGGGTATTCCCAGGCAATATTGTTGTACGGACACCCTACCCTACAAGAACCACACTCAAGACAGGCCTGATAACTCACCAAAATTTTACCTTCCTCACCTTTTCTATAAACGCAGGCTGGACAAAAGGAAAGACAGGGCTTGTCCACACATTGCTTGCATACATTTTGATCTATGATTCTAAGATGGGGATACTCTTCATCCACAAAAAATTTTACACTGGAGATCTTTTCATCAATATTGACGGAGTTGCCCTTCACCAAAAGAGCCTCCCAAAGCTAAAGAGGTCCTTTAAAATACCTATTAGGCCTCTCTTTTTCCTAATTATAGCCAAAATTTCCTTTATGACATCCCTTTTGTAACGACCCTGAGAAGAAAAATAGATACTCATGATCTCATAAATCATCTGAGGATAGTCGCTAAAGAGGTGACTATTTTTAAGTAAAAAGGTTTTAAGATCCTTGATAAGCTTTAGGTCTTTGTATATAAAACTTTCCTTAAAGAGTTCTTCGTATCTCTTGAGTGTTCTTTCCGAGAAATCCCCTCTTTCAAAGGCATAGATGATCGTTTCTGCAGCCATAAGACCTGAGTACATAGCGAGATTGGTGCCCTCTCTAAAGAGGGGGTTCACAAAACCTGCAGAATCGCCTGTGACCAAAACTCCTGAACCATATAGTTTAGGTAAGCCCTCTAAACCCCACTCTGGAATTAAATGGGCCCCATATTCTAAGGTTTCCCCCCCTTGAAAAATTTCCTTGAAGTAGGGATGCCCCTTTGCTTTCTCTAAAATTTCATATGGTTTTAGATTAAACTTTACTAATTGGTTAAGAAAAATACCTATCCCAAAGGAAAGGTGGCCCTTATTGGTATATAAAAAACCTGTTCCTGGAAGTCCCTGAGTGACCTCGCCAATCAATTCTACAGCAAGCCCCTGCCCTTCCCGTAGCCCCAAACGGGCTTCTAAGGCCCCCTTGGGAAGTTGAATTATCTCTTTAACAGCCAAAACTACCTCTTCTGGCCTAAAATCTCTTTTTGCAAGGCCAGCCTTTTGTGTCAGAATTCTATTTACTCCCTCAGCAATCACCACTATATTTGCCTTGACTTGGGCTGGTCTCTCATCTTCAAAGCTTGTTGGCCTATCCACAATTACTCCTGAGATCCTCTCTCCTTCTCTAATAAAGTCTTTTACCTGTGTCTTAGGGGCAATATCAAGCCCCTTTTTAAGGGCATATTCAGAAAGAAAATTATCAAATTTGGCTCTAAGGGCGGTAAAGGCCTCTTGAGGATTCTTTTTAGTGTGAAGAAGTTTTACTACCCCTTCACGGGATACCAAGAAGTAACCTTCCTCGGTAACAGGTCTTTCTACAGGAGAAGGTTCAAGGTTAGGAAATTCAGGAACTATTTCTTTTAAAGAATGGGTGTAAACTACTCCACCAAAGAGATTTTTGGCTCCACAAAATCTACCCCTTTCAATGAGAAGGGTCTTTATACCCCTTTCTACAAGTTTGATACCACAGGCAAGCCCAGCAGGACCTCCCCCTATAATTACTACTTCATAGGCAAACTGACTCATGAGGCCTTCCTTTCCTGTTTAATGGCTTCAATTAAGGCCTCGCAAACAGTCTTCCAATCACCAATAAGCCCTAAATCAGCAATTTGAAAGATGGGTGCCTCAGGATCAAGGTTCACCGCAATCACGAAATCAGCATTTTGCATACCTGCCCTATGTTGAATAGCACCTGATATGCCAAAGGCAAAGTAAACCTTGGGCCTCACCGTTTTTCCCGTCTGCCCCACTTGATGTTCATAGGATATCCAACCTGCCTCTACAGCAAGTCTTGATGCCCCTACTTCACCCTTAAGTAAATTGGCTAACTCCCTGAGCTTGGCAAAGCCCTCTTTACCTCCAAGCCCCTTTCCACCACTTACCACTACCTCGGCATACTCTAAATTTACAGTCTTTTCCTTAGGGATAAAACCTACCCTTTTAACCTTGGCCTCTTCTTCTGTTAAGGATATCTCTTCTTTAATGACCTCTCCAGACCTTGCCTCAGCCCTTTCAGGTATTGGAAAGATCCGAGGACGCACAGTAGCCATCTGAGGCCTATGATTAGGGCAAATAATCGTGGCCATAATATTTCCCCCATAGGCTGGCCTGGTCATAAGAAGATGCCCTGTTTCTTTATCAATAGCAAGCTCCGTCACATCAGCAGTGAGCCCAGTTTCAAGAAGGGTGGCAACCCCTCCTGCTAAATCCCTACCTAAAGGGGTTGCCCCTAAGAGTAAAATTTCAGGCCTGTATTTACGGGCAAGCTCTGCAAGGGCCTTGGCATAAGGTATGTGGCGATAATAAGCAAGGACTTCATGGTCCACTAAATATAGCCTTTCAGCTCCATAGGCAAAAACTTCTCCCCTTAGGTCATCAACTAAGTGTCCAAGGAGAACTCCTGCAACCCTGCCAGATAGCTCCTGAGCTAACCTCTTAGCCACTCCCAGCAACTCAAAGGAAACAGGATGAATTCTTCCCTCTTCCTGTTCTATATAAACCCAAACCTCTTTCATAAAATTCCCTTTTCTTTGAGGACAGATATTATCTCTTTGATAGCCTTTTCCAAAGACACCTCATGGAGATTGAGTATCTTTCCTTGCTTTTTTAATTCAGGGGTAAATACTCTTTTGACCTGAGTGGGAGAGCCTTTGAGGCCTAATTTTTCCCTATCAAAAGGGATGGGGCCATCAGCCTGAAAGATCTCAGGTTCTGCTTTCATAGCTCTGAGGATCTCAGAAAAGGGCAAAAAAGGCACCTCACTTAAGCCCTTTTCACAGGTTAAAAGCACAGGGAGCTTAGCCTCAAGAATTTCTACACCGTGCTCTGTCTTTCTTGCAACCCTTATTAATTTTTTTTCTGGGTCTATTTTCTCTATCTTAGTGGCATAAGTGATAACAGGTATGTTTAGACGAGTAGCTACCCCTGGACCAACCTGAGCGGTATCTCCATCTATAGCCTGTTTTCCAAAAAGGAAAAGATCAAAGGGCTCTTCTTGCTGTAGATATTTAATAGTTTCTGCAAGGGTATAACTTGTTGCTAAGGTATCAGCTCCAGCAAATTTTCTATCGGAGAGAAGGATAATTCTATCAGCCCCGAATTCTACGGCCTCTTTTAGTGAACTTTTGGCCTGAGGAGGCCCCATGGTGATAACAGTAATCTTAGCCTTAAACTCTCTTTTAAGTTTAGAAGCCACACTCAGAGCAATTAGGTCATAGGGATTAGTAATAGAGGGGATACCCTCTCTTATCAGAGTCCCCGTCTCTGGATTAATACGAATATTGGTAGTATCGGGGACCTGCTTTATGGAAACAAGGATGTTAAGCATATTTAAAAGAGTGGTCTTATTTGGTGTGACCTGGTAATTCTAAATGTGTACAAGTTCCTGTGGGACATGAATGGGACTCAGCAATCCTTGGTCTGTCTCCTTCTTTGGTTGAGGTGGAGCCTCTTAATAGAGAATGGACCACACTCATCAATCTTTCAACTCTTGGTGACTGGCAAGCCTTACAATTAACTTTGCTTATCTCTTCTTTATTTTTTAAAAGAACCTCAAATTCGGCTCCACAGTCCAGGCATTTAAATTCAAAGATAGGCATAGGTATACCTCACCAAATACATCGGCATGTTTTTGTAGGTTAAAACTTAACATATCTATGTATAAAAGTCAATACCTTTTTCTTCCAAACAACTAAAAAGCCCCCTTTTTTAGTTCGCCTCATTTTCCCCTGTGAGGTGAAAATTTATATTATCCTCTTTTATCCCAGCCTGTTTGAGTGCCTCTATTATCTTATCTTCGCATTCATCCTTTTTTATCTCGCCCTCATTTGCTGATATTTCTATGACTATGTTTACCTTGCTAAATTTTGAATTTATATATCTGATAATTCCCGCCACATCTGATAATTTTCCAAATGGTACTGGAAATTTAAGATGTAGCCCGCTATACACTTCCTTTAATTGATATACTTGACCATTTTCTTCTATTACTCTTTTTCTATTAACTGAAGGCGAAGGAGTTGTTTTCTCTACTATTTCAGTCTTATCGGAAACTTCCCTTTTACACAATTCCGCTTTAATAATCACCTCTTCATCTACTATTTCTGGGAAACACTCTTCCTTGAAATAATTACAAAGGGGTTTCTCCTTCTCTAATCTTCCAAGTCCGAACAAACCTTGCCTTACTCCTTCCTTTATTGCATCCTTAAAAACCTCTTCATTAAGAATTCTAATTTCCCCTGGTGTTGTGTAAAAGGATTCAAGAATGCTTTTTATGTTTACATAATCATTCTTTAAATATTTTTCCTTAATTGCTAAGGGATCCAACTTTTCAAAGATTTCTTTGCCTTTCAATCTATTGTAAACTTCCTCATCTAATAAACATTCTCTTCCATAAGTTGGCAAGCCTAAATCAATCTTCTTAAGTCCTTCTTTTGAAGGTAAAACAATGAGTCTATAAAGAGTCCTAATTTGCGATTTTATATCTTCTTCAAATTTCCTGACCTTATTTTTCACTTCCCTCTTCTGCTCATCGGTGAGGCTGAGGCTTTTATCCTTTTCAATTAATTGCCAGGCAAGTTTATCTTTGATAAATTTATAAAAACTAATCTTCTCCTCTGGAGAAGGGCATAAGAATATGAGAGTATTCCTATAAACCCTTGGTCTATCTCCACAGTTTTCTAAAAGTTCCTTACATTTTTCATCTGAAAAATCCTTTAAAATAACAAGTTTTAATCCCTTTGTATCAGGGATATCCTTTGATTTATCTGGCCAGATGAAGAGCTCAAGTTTCTTGTCTTTATTTGAAAGGCTATCTTTAATAATCTTTTCCTCTTCGCCTTCAATATCTCTATCATCTATGCCTTCTGCTTTCTGCAAAAGTATGCGATTCAGGTTTGGTTGGTTGGTAAAAAAGAGACCTGTATCAGAAAGGTAAAATAGATTTTCCTTTAATTTTTGAACTACTTCTACAATGATACTGCTTGGGTGAGAAGTCTCTGCACAGGATAGTTTTATTTCCTGAAGGGTTGCTCCTCTTTCAGGTCCCCCAGAGAATGAATACATAAAGATTGTGGTTGCACACTTTGTACCAAAGGAAAAGGGTGAATAGGCACTCCCAAGGTTTCTATCCACCTTTTTAGCACCAGAATCAGGTGAGGTTATATCCGCTGCTAATATGCTATCAAATTCATTCCCTATATGCTTTATAAGTTCCCGTCTTATCTCTTCATTTTTTAAATCGATATCTCCCAGCCTTATAAAGGGATTTTTAGAATCCTTCAAAGAATGAACCACTAAGGCAAGGATCCTTAACACCCCTCTTGTCCTCTGAAAATTTGGAAAACTTCCCCATCTTCTGTAAAGAACATCTATCACCTCAGGTTGAAAGGGAAAACTCTTCATAAATTTTTCACGGTAATAGGATTTGTCTATACCTGAGAAAAGATTTTCCTTTTCAGCATAATCTAAAAATTCCTCAATATTGTCTTTTGCCTCCTTTTCATTAATATTGCTGAATAACCTTTTTATTATGACTGATGAAACTTCTTCCTCTTCCACAGGTGTATAAACCTTTTCCATTCTTCCAGTTATGTGTTGTATTTGCTGAAAAAGTCTTTCTGAGTTTTCATCATAATGTTCAAGAAGGCTTGAGGGCAAGGTAAGGAGCAGTAAAGATTTATCAAGGGTTTTTACTGCTATTGTAAGTTCTTGAAGAAAAGCAAGGCTTTGAGAAGCAAGATTTGAATCTCCAACCTTTATTCCTAAAGCCTTAGTCATATACTCTAATAATTCATCAATTAAAATCAGAAGAGGTTGATTTTTTGAAAAAAGAGCCTGAATTTTTTCTCTCCCTGGCGAGATT
>CAZBLU010000003.1:0-73573 GCA_964493015.1 uncultured Caldimicrobium sp. | reverse complement strand
TGTCCCCTCTTTTTGATAAACTTTTGGGGTGGCTGACCTTTATAGAACACCCTCAGGGTAAGCCTTGTTTTTTTAAAACTTGACATTATAATATAATAAATTTTTGCCAAAAAGGAGGAGTTACCTATGACTATCAGGGCCTATGTCCTAATAAACACACAGATAGGACAAACACAAAAGGTAGTTGAAGAGTTAAAGAAAATTCCTGAAGTAAAGCGTTTAGATGTAATTATGGGGCCTTATGATATCATTGTGGAGATAGAGGTTCCCCGTTATGAAGACATTTCCAAATTACTTTTAGAGAAATTTCAGAGTATATCTGCCATTAATCACACGATGACCTGTCCAGTGGTTAGTTAATAGGAGGTGAGGGCCACAAGTCTCCAAGAAAAGGTCTTAGTCCTAAATAAGTATTATCAGGCTACACAGATAACCACACTTCAACGGGCTATTTGTCATTTAGTCAAAGGCACTGCCAAGGTTATAACCTCAGATTGGACTACTCATACCTTTGAAGAATGGATAAAAATTAGCAAGTTTTACGAAAATGGGACCTCTCAGGGTTTGCAATTTATTAGAAGTCCATCGATTACTATCCTTGTTCCAGAGGCCATATATCTCCCCTTTTATGAGTCTCTCCCTCAACATGAGGTTATCTTTTCCAGACAAAACCTTTTTCTAAGAGATCAGTTTACCTGTCAATATTGTGGTAAACTTCTAAAGAATCCCAAAGAGAGGACTATTGACCATGTAATACCTAAAAGTAGAGGAGGCAAAACCATCTGGACCAATGTGGTTCTCTGTTGTAAAAAATGTAATCTCAAAAAGGGCAACAGGACCCCTGAAGAGGCAGGGCTAAAACTCTTAAAGACACCTAAAGTCCCGCGCTGGCAGGCGCTCATATTAGAAGAGTTTCCTAAACATAAAAAGGAAAAATGGAAGGTCTTTCTTAATTTTGCTGGTATCTTGGAAGAAGATTAAATATCAAAAATTTTATCCATGTTTAAAATAATCAAGAGTCTATCTGGTAGCTGATATACCTTCTCAACAAACTCTCTTTTAATTCCCTCGATAATTTCTGGGGGTTCTTCCAGTTTAATAACGGGAATTTCTAATATATCATCTATGCGCTCTATTAAAAGAGAGGCCATTTCATCCTGATTGCGCACTATAAGATTCAACTGGTGTTTGGAACCATACTCTATTCCCAGTTTTTTGCCGAGATCAATTACAGTCAAAATTTGTCCTCTTAAATTCATTATACCCTTGATATAATCACTGGCTAAAGGCACGCGGGTAATTTCCAAGTCTTTATTAATTTCTACTACCTTATCTGCAGGAACACCAAATAGATGATTTCCTATGCAAAAAGTAACTATAGTAGCGGTCTCTTGCAGTGAGAGGTGTTTTTTTGCATCCTTAGATAAAGCTAATTCATGGCCCTTCATATCTCTCCTCCATTAGAGTATGTTTAAATTTCTCTAAATATCTTTTAGCCATTGCGGATAAGGACTCTGGAAATAAGGGTTTCAAATAGATTATAAGATCACCCCTTTTCCATAAGTTATCATCAGGTAAAAAGGGGCCTCTTTTGGGCAGGATAACAGGATCACCTTTTCTAAAAAGGATGGTCGAAATTCTCTCCTTTCCCTCTAAGGTTTCAATATCAATAAATTCCTCTAATAAAATTTCCCAGAAGGGTATTTTCAGTTCATAAATAAGGTTAGGGCCTTCGAGTCTCCAAAAAGGATGCCTCTCAAGTTCAATCTCTAAATAAAAATCTGTTTTTGTCCCTAAGGCCTCTTTAGAAATAAAGAGTAAATCACCCTCTCGCAATCCTAAAGGTAAAGATATCTCTATTTCCATTTCTTCCTTTAGTTTACCTTTACCTCTACAATGGGGGCAAGTTTCACGGTAAAAATAACCACGACCAGCACAAAAGGTACACCTCTGCAAAATTACCTCATCTCCTGAATTTAACTTTAATACACCCTCCCCAGCACAATAAGAACAGGCCACTTTATTCCTGCTTTGCTCTATACCTAAACCCTGACAATAAGGACAGTCTATCTCTTTTAAGGGAAGTTTTATCTTTTTTCTAAGCCCCAGAGACACTTCTTTAATGGAGAGAGTTATAGTCTTAAAAAAGGAGGGGCCAGGGCGATAAGTTCCTCTCTTCGCTTCTAACCTCTGAGGCCTTATGACGCTTTTAGGTAACTCATTATACCAAGATAAAAATTTTAGAAATTCTTCCCTATCTCCACCTCGATCAGGATGTAATAACTTTACACTCTCTCTAAATATTTTTTTTAAATCCTTTGAATTGTAATAATAATGCTCTGCCATGGGGATTAAAGGCTTTCAGCTTTCGCCTTTTTGTGCTCCAACAACCTCATTATGGTTGCAAGCACCCTTTCTCTTTCAAGTTTTACCTCATAGGCATTTGCTCCTAATTCAAAAACCTTGCGTTTCACATCCTCTCCAGTTAGAGAAGTAAGCACCATAATGGGCACCTCTCTAAATTCAGGCATACTTCTTATCTCTTTGACGAGTTGAAAGCCATCCATTTGTGGCATCTCAATGTCACTTATAATAAGATCAGGTCTAAAACCTGACTTAAGTTTTTTCAAAGCCTCTTCACCGTTTGGTGCTAATTCTACTATAAATCCAGCCTGTGTGAGATAGTTACTAATAAGATTCTGGAAAAAGGGAGAATCTTCAGCAAGAAGTATAGTCAAGGGAACCTCTTCTTCCGCTTCACGCTTAACTAAGAACCACTCTGGATCATACATTTCTATTATCTTATAAATATCAATAAAAAGAACAGTTTTATCATTTATTATTTTATACCCTAAAATACCTGGCTGAACATAGAGATCTGTCTCCACTTGTAGAGTAGTCTCAATTGTATCTACGATCCTCGAACATAGTATGGCACAGGTCTTATCCCTTTCAGTAAAGAAAAGAAGACTATATTCCTCTTGGGGCATCATACCTTGAATAGGTAAGTAATTTTCCGGTCTTAAAATAGGAATGACTCTGTTTTTGTAGATGATGATCTCTTTTCCACCAACAAATTTTATTTCTTCAGCCTTAATCTTGTCGAGCCTGGCAATGAGGGCAAGAGGTAGAGCCAAAGTTGTATCTCCCACATCAAAAAGAAGTATAAATTGAACCTCTTCTCCAGCCATTTTAATCTTTTTCTCCTCAAAGGCCCTCTCAATCTCCTCTGTCTTTAGGCCCACATATTTGCTTAGGCCAACCACATCAAGAATAAGAGCAAGTTTCCCATCTCCCATAATGGTAGCCCCACTATATATGGGGATACCTTTAAACCACTTTCCCAGAGGTTTTACCACAATCTCTTCTGAGTCGTATATTCTATCCACTAAAAGCCCATAAAATCTCTCTCCAGTATTAAGGATAAGTAAATTCCTCTCTTCTTTTCCATTGGATTTTCTTAAGATATGGGATAGGGAAATTATGGGTATGATTTCTCCCCTTAATCTGTAAAACTGACTTTGCCCTAAATACAAAATGTCTTTTTTAGGATCAATGCTTACAATTTCCTTTAAATTCACCTGTGGAATAGCATATCTATCCTCTTGTGAGGTGACAATGAGTGCAGGAATAATAGCTAAGGTAAGAGGTATTTTAACTCTAACCGTAGTTCCCTTACCCAAAATTGTGTTAATTTCTATAGAGCCGCCTAATTTTTCTATATTTGTTTTAACTACATCCATGCCCACGCCACGGCCTGAAATCTGGGTAACTTTCTCTGCTGTAGAAAAACCAGATTTGAAAATAAAGGAGAGAATCTCTCTTTCTGATAGGCGATTGACTTCCTCTGCCGAAACCAGTCCCTTTTCTATGGCCTTCTGCTTGACCTTTTCAAGATCTATACCCTTTCCATCATCTTCAATCTCAATAACAACCTGTCCCCCCTCATGATACGCTCTTAGGATGAGGTTACCCTCAGGCGGTTTCCCAACTTGTACTCTATAATCAGGATCTTCAATACCGTGATCTATAGAATTTCTAACTAAGTGGGTCAGAGGATCCTTTATAGCCTCAATAATAGATCTATCAAGCTCAGTTTCTGTGCCCTCTAAATGAAGATTTACTCTTTTACCCAAACTTTTGGAGAGGTCTCGCACAATGCGAGGAAATTTATTGAAGACCACGCCTATAGGCTGCATTCTTGTTTTCATGATGGTCTCTTGAAGCTCTGTGGTCACCATGGAGAGGGTTTGCACACTTCTTATAAGATCAGGATCGTTCGATCTGTTGGCAAGTTGGACAACCCTGTTTCTAGCTAAGACTAACTCTCCTGCCAAATTCATTAAACTATCAAGAAGTTTCACATCAACCTTAATGTGGGTTTCCGTAAGTTCCTTAGGAGGAGAGGGCACCCCTTTATCTTCTTTATGAGCTCCTTTCTCTGGAATTACTTGAGGAGCAGCTTGAGGCTCTACTTTGGGTCTTTCTTCAGAACCTGGCTTAGTTTCTATTTCTTGCCCAGGCGATTCCTCTACCCTACTTGAGAGAACCTCTGTTCCTAAAACACCTTCCTGCTCTCTCTCCTTAAGCTCAACCTTAGCTTCCTCCTGCCCCTTTTTCTTTAAGCGGTCACTAAAATTGGATAGCTCAACTAAAAACTCTAATATTCTGTCATCAAGTGGTTCTGTTTTATTTTCTTCTATATAGGCCACAATATACTTTATCTGATCTAAACATCTAAGTAAGACATCTATGATTTCTTCATTGGCCTCTAATAGACCATCCCTTAATTTGGCCAAGATATCTTCAGCAAAATGAGCTACCCCCTCAAGAGACTTAAAACCAAAAAAGCCAGCTGCCCCCTTTAAAGAATGCATTGATCTAAAGAGGCTCTTAAGGATCTCTATATTTCCCTTCTCTTTTTCAAGCTCTATAAACTCCTCTTCCATTTTGGCAATACCATCCTTTGCTTCAACTAAAAAATCCTTCAAAATGTCCTCATCAATCATACAAAACCTCCATTTGGCTAAGGTTTTTTGTAATATACAACTGAATTATTTATAATTTTCTTTTCCATATCAGGTGGATTTGAAGGAGGAATTTCGGAAGCTCCAAGGAGGAGATAACCCCCTTTTTGGAGACAATTCCAGAGGGATTGAAAAACCTGGGTCTTCACTTCTTTGTTGAAATAAATGAGAACATATCGACAGAGGATTAAATCAAATTTTTCTCTAACTTTTTTAGACACCTCTAAAAGGTTTAAATACTCAAATTTAACCATTTTCCTTATACTTTCATCAATTTTCCAGTGACTACCATCCTGTTTAAAGTATTTGACTAAAAATGTTATAGGCAAACCACGGTTAACCTCAATTTGATTATAGATCCCCTCTTTAGCCTTTTTTAAAGAAGATTCAGAAATATCAGTGGCATAAATGTATACCTTGTATTGTGATAAATAGTTGGAAAAATATTCTCTTAACAACAGGGCAATGCTATAAGGTTCTTGACCTGTGGAACAGGCTGCGGACCAGATATAAAGAGTTTTCTGAGGTGCACGAGTCTTAAATAGTTCTGGTAGGATTTGGTTTTTAAGGGCCTCAAAAGGATGGTGATCCCGAAAAAAATAGGTCTCATTAGTGGTCAAGGTATCTATGATCTGGTTCAATACCTTTGGAGTGAGGCCTTTACGCACATACTCATAAAAACTCTTTATATCTTTATATCCCAAGGTGAGAGCTAACTCCCTAAGTCTACTTTCCAGAAGATATTCCTTGCCTGCTTGATAGGATATACCACTTACCTTTTCCACTAAGGTGGTGAAAAAATTAAATATTTCTCTATCCATCTCCTATATCACCCTAAAAAGCTCCTTAAGACGCTTAGATATTTCAGAGAGATTTAAAATCTCATCAGCAACTCCAGCCTCAATTACTGCCCGTGGCATACCAAAAACAACGGAACTCTTGGCATCCTGAGCTAACACAGCTCCTCCTTTGGCTTTAATCTTTTTAGCCCCCTCTGCTCCATCCTTACCCATTCCAGTTAACACTAATGCAAGGCATGTGCCATTATAGACCTCAGCCAAGGAATTGAATAATACATCAACTGCTGGCCTGCAGTTATTAACTGGAGGACCTTGGTTTAGCCGTATCCTCTTCTCTCTATTTTCAGCACTAACTGTCATGTGATAATCACCAGGGGCTATATAGACAAAACCTTCCCTTACAGGCTCCCCATCCTCAGCCTCTTTGACCTTAAGAGGAGTAACCTTGTCTAATCTTTCAGCAAGTTGCTTAGTGAAAAGTGGAGGCATATGTTGCACTATCAAAATAGGGGCTGGAAAATTAGCCGGCATTTCTCGAAAGATCTCCAAAAGGGTTTGTGGACCTCCTGTAGAAACTCCGATACCTAACACCTTGTAAAGGCCTGCACGAAGTTTTGCTTTTGTGGCTTGAAAGAATGTTCTACAAATTTTATGTTCAGGCAGATCCCCTGCCGCCTTTATTTTAGGAATGAGCTCATTTTCTATTTTTTTTACACTTTCTAAAAAGGACTTAGTAGAAGGCTTAGGCACAAAATCAAAGGCCCCCTTAGCTAAGGCCTCAAGAGTAGCTTTAGCTCCCTCTTGGGTTAAAGAGGAAAACATGATGATCTTGCTATTAGGTAGCTCTTTTTTCAATATAGACAAAGCTGTCAAACCATCCATTTCAGGCATTTCAATATCAAGAGTGATTACCTCTGGTTTTAATTGCTTAGCCTTCTCTATAGCCTCTCTTCCATTGGAAGCCTGGCCCACAACCTCAATGTCTGGATCCTTCTTAAGTATGTCAGTAATAAGTTTTCTCATTATAGCTGAGTCATCAACAATAAGCACTTTTATCATAGTTAAGCCCTAAAAACCCTCTAATAGGTATTTCAACTTTGTTTCTAACATCTCCTTATCAAAGGGCTTCATGAGATACTCATTAGCCCCAGCCATGAGGGCATCGATTACACTCTTCTGTTGATTTTCCGTAGTAACCATCATCACCTTTATATGATCGTATTCTGGCCTTTGACGCAAATTCTTCAAAAATTCATAGCCATTCATCACAGGCATATGCCAATCAAGTAGAATGATAGCAATATCAGAATTTTCTTTGAGGATGTTGAGGGCCTCTTCTCCATTTTCTGCCTCTAAAACAAAAAAACCCATTTCTTCTAAATATTTTCTTTCAATTTGTCTTATAGCCTTGGAGTCATCTACCACCAGGGCCTTTTTCATTACCAATCCCTCGGTTTAGCTAAAATTTCTCTCACCTTGAGATTAAAGAACATATTAGAAGGCATAGCCTTAATTATAGCTACAGTATCTGCTCCTCTTGCCGTACCAGCCACAGCAATTACATCTTCAGGAGGTATAAGACCAGCATCGCAGGTCATTAAGACAATCTCTACGCAGACCTTTAGCCCCTGCCCAAAGATCCTAAGGGTTTGAGCGATAAGAGCCTCTTCAGAGTAGTGGAATTGAGATTTTATGGCCGCACCAATGTTCCTAAATATCATGGTACCAGTGTAGACCTTAGCCCCAAGTGCAATAAGCTCCTCTCTAACTCTTTCCTCCATTTCTATAGTGCCAGGCTCTCGGAAACCCACATTGTGGGTAACTACAACAAGGTTTACCTCTTCTCCCCATAGAGCCTTAGCAAATTTAAGCCCCGTATCTCCAAAGGTAGAGGCTACCACCAGGTGTTTAATCCCTCGCTCTCTGAGAGCCCCTCTAACTATCTCAATACATGCTTCAGTATTCTGTGGCCCTGGTTTATCGAAATAGACACCCATAGCTTTAGCCTATCCTCTCTAAAATTTGCCCTGGTGAAACCTCTCTCTTTTCAAGATTTATCTTAACAGATTTTGAAGAAAAGGAAAGCTCCCTTCTTAGTTCTCTGAGATATTCTCTTGCCCATTCCCAAGCCCCCTTTTCCGAAAAAAAGAGATCTATCTCTAAACTATCATCAGTATAATAGAATATTCCCTCTACATATCCAAGATATTGCAAAAATAATTTCAAAAGAAAAATTCTCACCTTACCTGCCTTTTCCTTAGGGGGTAAAATTTCTAAATAGCCCCAAGACTTTTTATCCTGTAAAAGAAAGGGCATAAAAACCCTATCCTCTTCAAGGAAAAAATCACTCAACTCTATTTCCCTTCCCAGAAACTCTTCTATATTCTTTAGGCCCTCTCTTTTTTCCTTGATCCCAGCTTTCTGAACTAAGAGCTTGAGCATTTCTGTTAGGCCTATGGCTTCTCTTCTTGCCTCCTTGGCTAAAACCTGGGGGGATAGTGACTCACTTTCTTTTCCCTTGACTAAGAGATACAACATATTGGCCTCACCTTTACCCCGAGAACTCTCCATTAACTCTAACACAACAGGACCCTCTGTTTTAAGAACTCTCACTTTAAGTACTTCTCCTGGGACAAAATCCTCTGGATTAAGGGTGCCAGCTAATCTTGCTTGAAACTTGTGTCCACCTAATTCTAAATACAACAACTTTCCTTCGATTTGTAGAACTCTTACCGCAAGCTCTCTTCCTGGTCTGGTAAAAAGGCTCCAAAGATTTTCAGGAAGGTAATAAATGGGAGTTGGAGCACTTATCTGCATCTATCTCTAAAGTAGTCCCTTTTTCTTTAAAATTATCTCTACCTCCCCAGTGCTTAGACCAAGATTTTTTGCAATCTCCTTAGGATTAAAGCCCTTTTTGTATAGATCCACAACCTGGATGAGGTGATTTTGCTCTTTAGAGGAGGTCTCCCCTTTAAGGCTCCCTCTTTTTATTTCTCTTAATTTTTCTACCAGCTCTTGAGCTCGCTCTATAGATGCCTCAAGCTCCTCCCAAGGAAAATTAATGAGCTTTTTAAAACGAAAGTATAAAAAAATTAAAAAAATAAGAATTATAAAATCAAAAAAAACCAATAGATAAATTAAATAATCTCTGAGCATTTCCTAAGTTTTTAGAATTACTCCCTCAAGTTCAAGCCTTTCAGGAGAAACCTCTAAATTCTCCTTTTTTATCAAAACCCTTAACTTCTCTTCCAAATCCTTTAGCTTATCTTCCCTTCTCCAAACACTAATTTCAACCTTTTTTAATTCATGGTGAAAAAATCTTCGCAAATCAAACTCTTTACTCTGAGCCCTTTTCAATTTATCGTAACTTTCAAAATACAGATAGACATCCACCTTTAAAAAAGCCTTTTCCTCCAGAGGAAAAAGGAAATTAGCAAGTTTCAAGTGGTAATTATATTTCTTTTCTCCCTCTCCTTTCGTGGAAACACCCTTCTCTTTTTCCAAAGTAGCTATCTCTTTGACTTCTTTCTCAGTTTCTTTTTTTACTTCCTTAGCCTTTTCTGCCTCAACTGCAAGACCTACTTTTTCCTTGGAAACCTCCTTAGGATAAGGGGCCTTAATGAGATTCCATAGGAAAAAAAGGCCAAGCCCTATAGAAAAAAGGATAAGAAAAATCCCAACAAACACCAGATAACCTTTCCAATTTTTGGAAACAGGAGAAACAGGCCCTTTAGTTGAGCCCTCTTTTCCCTCTTCAAGAAGGTCCTCTATTAGGGCCTCTGTTTTTTCTGAAGTATCGTCCCTGAGACCTTCCAATTCCCTTTTGACATCCTCTCTCAAATTATCCTCCAAAAACCTTTTCAAGTTTTTCTTTCAGAGTTTCTGGAGTAAAGGGTTTCACAATATATTGATTAACCTTATATTTAATAGCTTCGAGAATATTCTCCTTTTGAGCCTCTGCAGTTACCATTATAAAAGGAAGGTCCTTAGTGGCTTCATTAGATCTTATGGCCTTTAAAAGCTCAAGACCGCTCATCTTCGGCATATTCCAGTCAGAGATCACCAAATCCACTTTCTCCTTACTCAATATCTCTAAAGCAGTAGTCCCATCATCTGCCTCCAGAATATTCTTAAAACCAAGCTGTGTTAAGATGTTACGGATAATTTTTCTCATGGTGGAAAAATCATCGACAATCAAGATCTTCATGTTAAGATCTAATGGCATCTCCCTCCCTCCTTAGCGGTTTATGATAGTTCTCAATTTCATAATGGCCTGATTGTGAATTTGTGAAATCCTACCCTCTGTATAACCTAATACCTTGGCTATTTCTTTCATACTCAGGTCTTCATAGTAATAAAGAGCTAAGACCAGTCTCTCCTTTTCTGTCAACAGTTCTAAGGCTTTTTCTAATTTCTCCTGGATTTCCCTAAGTTGATATTTTTCAAAGGGATCATCTTGAGAATGAACCCCAGGTAGAAACTCAAAAATATCCTCTTCTTCCAGATCAGGCATCTTCTGTTTAAGGGTTTCTATATCTACAAAGGAAACTCCCTTAATGCTCTCTAAAAACTTATGATATTCCTCCAGTGTCATGCCTAAGGCCTCTGCCACTTCCTCTTCCTCTGGCATCCTACCAAGTCTTAGGTGAAGCTCTCTAATCTTTTGCTCTAATTCAGATATTTTATCTCTAACACTCCTTGGTATTATATCTACTTTTCTAATCTCATCAAGTATAGCACCCTTAATTCTATATTCTGCATAGGTCCTAAAATTAACTTTTTTAGAAGGATCAAAACGCTTGTAGGCCTCTATGAGACCTATGATGCCCGCAGATACAAGATCTTCTTTAGATAAAACTGGATACCCTAAATAGGCATACTTACTTGCTAAATGGTTTATTCTGGGTAAAAAGTCCTCTACTACTTTCTCTAATGGAGGTCTATAATTAGATACTTTCATCACTGGTAGTTTCCTCTAAAGATTACTGAATCTCTCAAGAAACATCTCTAATTCCCTTTCTCTCTTACTACTCCTCCTATTTAAGAGCTTATACGCAACTTCTCGCATTCTTACACTAATTTTAGCATCTGGACAATATTTTACAAAGGGAATCTGTGCCTTAATAGCCCTTTTGACGCACTCATCATAAGGTAAAGCTCCCAGTAGACTTAGTTTGATCTCTGGAAGAAATTTTTCGCTAACATAGAGTAACTGCTGATAGATTTTCTTGCCTTCAGATTCATCTTTAGCCATATTTACTACTATGTTAAACTCTTTTACCCTGGCTTTACGATAAGCAACCTTTAGATAGGCATAGGCATCAGCCATGGAAGTTGGCTCTGGGGTAACCAGGACAATCCTCTCTTCAGCAAGCTGGGTGAAGAAAAGGACATTTTCTGAAATACCTGCGGAAATATCGAAAAAGAGGTAATCAAAGGGTTGAAAGGCCTCCTCCATCTGGGCCCGAAGTAAGAGTTTTTGAGAGGTATTTAGTTGAGTCAGTTCTGTAACACCTGATCCTGCAGGAATGATGGAAAAGCCATATTCCGTCTTTAATATGATATCTTTCAAATTGAGCTGGCCATTTAGCACATACCTAATATCAAATTTTGGTGATAGACCAAGCATAATATCTACGTTAGCAAGACCTAAATCGGCATCAAAAATGAGCACCCTTTGGTTCAACTCCTCTAAAATTAAGGCAAGATTAATAACAAAACTTGTCTTGCCTACCCCTCCTTTACCACTGGCTACAGAAAAACTCTTCATAACACCTCCTCACTTCCTACCTTATGTTTTATGTTCTTTTATACCTCTCATAAAAATTTCTACCAATTTTTTTTCATCTACTTTCTCTATATCTTCAGGGATCCGCTCACCTTGGGTAACAAAGTGCGGTAATGGAATATCTTCTCGCAAGAGCCAAAAGAGTCTTGGCCCTTTGATATATTTATCCAGAAAGGTTAATACTACTCCTTCAATAGGAAGACTTTTGAGCTCTTCCCATAAAGATAAATTGGATTCCCCATAATCGGTACTCCTTATAACCCAGTGAAATCTAAAGGAAGGGTATAGGGAAAAAACCTCTGCTAATTCCTGGGGTGTAAATCTTTTTCCCAAACTTGGGGTATCTATAAAAATAAAATCTTGACTTTCCAAAAGGACAGGGAGATGATTTTGTAGCTCCTCAAAGTCTGAGATAAGAAAGGGCATCTCCAAAAGATGGGACAATTTCTGAGCCTCCTCTTTGGCTCCCACTTTGTAGTTATCAGCACTCACTATGGTGACCTTCTTCTTTTTATAATACCTATACCAAAAGGCTATTTTAAAAAGAGAGGTCGTTTTCCCCACACCAGCCTCACCAATGAAGACCTGAATTCGAGAGAGAGGACAAACCCCCTTCTTACGAATCTTTTCTAATAAATATTCTTTGAGGTTACCAGAACATTTAGAAAGCTCCATAGCTATGTCCTCAGGAGCACCCTCTCTTATCCAAGACCAAAAATCTTCTCCCTTAAATTCATGGCTTCTTAGCTCTCTAATAGCCCTCTTAATCTCCTTTAGCTCCCTTTTAAGCTCTTCATAGAAAGAAAAACTAAGTTCCACAGGTTTTACCGCAGGAGAAGAGCTTACCTCAATCTCTCTTTCCTCAATGGCAGCAATAACTTCATAAAGTTCGGTATCACCTTCCCTAACCTTTCCAGAATCAATAATAACAGCCTCTTCACCAAGCTCCTCTTTTACCTTTTTCAGAGCCTCAATCATATTCTTGGCCCTAAATTTTCTTATCCGCATCCCTCTATTCCCTTACAAGTCTTACCACCTCTAAGATCTCCACCTGCGTCTCTCCAGGAATCTCTGCCTGAGATAAAACACTGACATGCTTCAAGGTTCTCTCTATTAGTTTTCTCAGATGTCTCCTCACTGTGGGCCCCGTTAAAATAACAGGAATTATGTTTTTTTGCGCTATCCTTTCCACAGCCTGAGAGAGGGCAGTTACAATTTTAGAGCCTATTTTAGGATCTATCATTAAAAAAATACCTTGCTCAGTCCTTTGCAGACTCTTTCTCAAAATCTCTTCAATATCTTCCCCTAAAAGGATACAGGGAAGCCTACCATCCACTAAATGGGGCTTAACTAACATTCTTCCCATCCTCTGACGAACATACTCCGTTAATATATCTGGATCCTTTATATTAGCCCCATAATCACTTAATGTCTCAAAAATAGTAACCATATCCTTTAAGGGAACCCCTTCCCTAACCAAATTTTGCAAAACCTTTTGGATGGTGCTCAGATTTACCGTATTTAGGGTCTCCTCTACGAGTTTGGGATAATATTTATTCATGGTATCAATGATCTTTTGAACCTCTTGTTTAGTGAGCAACTCATCGGCATAACTCTTGATTACTTCAGATAGGTGGGTAGTTATAACAGTAGAGAGGCTCACTACAGTGAACCCTGCCATTTCCGCTGTTTCTCTTAATTCTTCAGAGACAAAATAGGCCTTCATACCAAAGGTTGGCTCAACTGTAGGTATGGCCCCTTCAGGGGCTAAGGCATCAGGATAGGGTGGCAGAGCAAGATAATAATTGGGAAGGAGATCACCTCTGGCAACCTCCACTCCTTTGATAAGGATCTGATACTCCCCTGGTTTTAGTGTCAAGTTGTCTCGCACATGCACGGAGGGCACAATAAAGCCCATCTCCTGAGCTATTTGTTTCCTCAAACCCTTAATACGCTCAAGCAGATCTCCCCCTCTTGACTCGTCAGCAAGATATATCAAAGCATAGCCCAACTCTACAGCTAACAGCTCAACAGGTCTTACCTCCTCTACTTCAGGAGGGGCAGGAGGTAGAGCCTCTTCTAAAGGCTTTAGCTCCTCTCTCTGGAGATTTTTATAAGAAAGGGCTCCCAGGGCAAATAGCAAAAGGGAAAAGACCAAAAAGGGAAAAAAGGGAAGGCCTGGAATCAAACCAAGGGCAAAGACAGCCCCACTTGCCAGAAAGAGGGCTTCAGGCCTTAAGGCAAATTGTTTGGCTATATCTCGTCCCATGCCTGACTCTGCTGCAGCCCTGCTAACAATAATACCTGCTGAGGTAGAAACTATTATGGCAGGAAGCTGAGAAACAAGACCATCACCAATGGTTAGAATGGTATATGTCTTGGCAGAGGTAGATAGATCAAGTCCCTTCTGCAAGGTGCCAATAAGAATCCCCCCAATAATGTTTATTACCGTAATGATAAGACCAGCTATAGCCTCCCCTCGAATAAATTTAGAGGCACCATCCATAGCCCCATAAAATTCTGCCTCTTTAGCTATCTCCTCTCTCCGCCTTCTTGCCTCTTTTTCATCAATCAACCCAGCATTGAGATCGGCATCTATGGCCATTTGTTTCCCTGGCATAGCATCTAAGGTGAACCTTGCGGCAACTTCAGCAATCCTTCCAGCACCTTTGGTTATGACCACAAAATTAATCAAAACCAATATTAGAAAGACAATGAAACCCACCACAAAATTTCCACCCACCACAAACTCACCAAAACTCTTAATCAAATGGCCAGCAGCATCTATTCCTTCATGACCCCTAAGTAAGATAACTCGAGTAGTGGCAATATTCATGGTGAGCCTAAAAAGGGTGGTAATCAAAAGAAGAGAAGGAAAGGCTGTAAAATCAAGAGGTTTATTTACCTGCATGGCCATGACCAGTATGAGTAAACCTACTGAGAAATTGAGGGACAAAGCAAGATCTATTAAAATCCTCGGGAGGGGGAATATAATAAGGGTAAAGAGGAGAATGATCCCTAAAACAGCTGAAACACTATAAAAATCAAGTAATTTTCTTAAAGTTAACACCCGTTCCATAAATAGAACTTTAGCTCAAAATTAGCTATTCCTTGCTTTTTTGAATTTATAAATGTAGGCCAACACCTTAGCCACCGCCTCATATAGCTCCTTAGGAATATATTCTCCAACCTTAGTTTTTTTATACAAAATTTGTGCCAGAGGAGGATCTTCATAGATGGGCACTCTATGTTTTTGGGCTATCTCTTTAATTTTCTGAGCTAAATAATCCACTCCCTTGGCCACTACCTGGGGAGCTGGCATTTTACCTACCTCATATTTAAGGGCAATAGCATAGTGCTCTGGGTTAGTGATCACCACATCTGCCTTAGGCACCTCGGCAAGCATCCTCTGACGGGCTATCTCTCTTTGCTTTTGCCTGATCTTGGCCTTGACCCAGGGATCTCCCTCTGTCTGTTTGAGCTCCTCTTTAAGCTCCTGACGAGTCATCCTTAGCTTCCTTTCAAGATCCCAGCGAGCATAGAGCCAATCAAGGATAGCAAGAAAGGCAAGAACAAAGAGGAGCTTTGTAAGTAAATCCTTGAAAAGTTGATGGGTCACTAATAACAAATAGGAGGTCTCCTGGCCGAGAAGTTTTAAAATTCTGTCAAGATTTTGACTTATAATCCAATAGGAAATACCAAGAATAATGGTGAGTTTAAGCAGTGATTTAACTAATTCAAATAGAGATGTAAGAGAAAAAAGCCTCTTAAAACCCTCTACAGGGTTTATGCGTTCTAATTTTAGACCAATCGCCTCACTGGCTATGACGCCTCCCCCTGTTTGAAGGAGGTAAATAATTAAGGCACTTAGAGTTAGGAGGACAAAATAGGGTAACAAAAATTTTAAGAGGGAATAGGTTATTCCTTTAAAAAAGGACATAAAATAAGAAAGCTCCGTAAGATCTGCTGAAAAAAGGGAGAAACTAATTTTGGTTATGAGAATATACTGCTGAAAAAAGAAGACACTCAGGATTACAAGGGAGAAAAAGCCTGTAGAAAGGACGGCTACTGAGGAAAGCTCTCTACTTTTGACAATTTGTCCTCTTTTCCGCGCCTCTTCCCTTCGCCGAGGCGTTGCCTCTTCTGTGCGTTCCTGAGCCTGTTCTTCAGGCATAGGCTACCTCAAAACCTTAATAATACCTGCAAAAATTGGCTAAATTGATTTAAATTGGTAGTAAATATCCTGGGAAGCAGAAAAAGAACTAAGCCAAAGAAAAAAAGCCCAAGACCAAGGGTGAGAGGAAAACTAACAAAGAGGATATTTATCTGGGGTAAAAGTCTTCCAATAATGGCCAAAACAATGTTTACAAGTAACATGAAGACCATAAGTGGTGCCAAAACTTTGACAGCAATGTCAAAGATAAGACCACTTTTTTTAAGAAGATAGCTAAAGATTTTAGATTCTTTTACTAAGGCACCAGGAGGAAGCTCAGAAAAGGACCTCACAAGAAAAAAGAGCAGATGATGGTGCAGGTCAAGGCTTAGAAAAAAGAGGATAAAGACTAAATAGAGAAACTGTGCAAGAATAGGCATGCTAACCCCACTTGAGGGATCGAAGGTCTGAGAGATACCAAAACCCATCTGTAACCCCACCAATTCCCCACCAAGCTGCAATCCTGCTATGAGAAAGCGAAAAAAGAGAGAAATAAGAAAAAAGAGTAAAAAATCTGAGAAAAATATAGGGATTAAGGCCACAAGATCATTAGGGACTCTCACCTTTCCACTAAGGAAAGGGGTAAGAGAAAGGGCTAAAACTAAGGAGATGAGAATTTTTAACTTGTTTGGAAAGAAATTTCCAGCAAAAAGGGGAAAAAGGAAGAATAAAAGTAGGCATCTAAGAAAGACAAAAAAGAACACAATTAACTCTCTTTGAAGGAAGAGGAGCCACTCGTTAGTCATTTGAGGAGACCTGGAATATTTAGGATAAGATTTTCCGTAAAAGTGGTTAATTTTTTAAGAAACCAGGGGAGGGTCAAAAAGACAACCAAGACCATGGCTAAGATTTTGGGCACAAAAGTGAGGGTCATTTCTTGAATTTGCGTAACAGCCTGAAAGATACTTATAGCAAGACCTACAACTAAGGCTGTAATGAGAAGAGGTGCTGCCAATAAAAGGCTCAATTTGATTGCCTCTTTAGCCAAGGTTATTACAGTTGTGTCTGTCATAGGGCCTCCCTAATAAAAACTTTTTACCAGAGACATGATAAGCAGGTTCCACCCATCAACCAAGACAAAAAGTAGGAGTTTAAGGGGCAGGGAGATCATCATGGGGGGAAGCATGAGCACTCCCATAGAGATGAGCACGCTGGAAACCACAATATCAATCACCAAAAAGGGTATATAGAGGAGAAAGCCAATTTGAAAGGCTGTTTTTAATTCACTGATCATAAAGGCGGGGATGAGGGTAAGAAGCGAGACTTCCTCTTTATTTCTTGGCCTTTCTTCTCCTTTAAGCTTAATAAAGAGGGCAAGATCCTTTTCCCGAGTGTTTTTAAGCATAAAATCCTTAAAGGGTTTACTTGCTCTTTCAAAAAGCATCTTTTCATCAATTTCCCCCTTCAAATAGGGTTGAAGAGCATTTTCATAGGTTACCTTAAAAACTGGGCTCATGATAAAAAAAGTAAGGAAAAGGGAAAGAGAGATGAGGACTTGATTGGGTGGAGTTTGTTGTAGACCAAGGGCATGTCTCAGGATGGAAAAAACAACCACAAGTCTGGTAAAGGAAGTAAGCATGAGAAGTAAGGCCGGCGCAATAGAGAGGATGGTCAACAGAAGTAAAACCTGCAAGAAGATACTAAACTGAGCTGGATTTTGTGCAGATTCAACAGAGATTTTGACGGTAGGAAGAGCTAAGGCCATTAGGTTAGGCATCATTTTTTAACTCTCCCAGAAAGCTAAATCCCTTATCTGAAAGACCTATGAGGAATCTTTTTCCCTCAATTTCCACAAGCAAAAGTTGTGCCTTATAAGCAATTGGTTTTATTTCAAGAATTTTTATCTGAGAAGCACTTGGTAGCTTAGTCTGATATTTTTTATACAAGTAAGAAAGCAAAGGAAGGACACTCAAAATGAGAAGTAAAATCCCAAGGCCTTGGAGATAATTAAGCCATTCCATAGCCTTATGACCCCAATCTTTTAATTCTATCTTGAGTGCTAATAATCTCAGTAATTCTTACACCAAAGCGGTCATTGACTACCACTACCTCTCCTTTAGCCATAAGTTTTCCGTTTACAAAGACTTCCACAGGCTCTCCAGCAAATTTTTCAAGCTCTATAATGGCCCCTTGGTTCAATTTAAGTAAATCCCTAATTAACATCTTAGTTCTCCCGATCTCTACAGAAATCTCTAAGGGAATATCTAAGATGAAATCAAGCTCGGGATAGGGACTTGCCTCTTTAGAAGGAGTTAGTTCTTGTAAATGGACTGCCTGAGTTTCCTCTTTGCTCTCAGTCTTTTCTGTGTAGATATTTACCTCAGGAAAAGATCCAACACTTGATGCCTCCTGGGAAGACTGGGCTTCTTTAAGGGCTGATTCCCACATGGCCATAAGCTCATCAGGACTTAAAACCTCTTCTTTATTCTGCCTCTCATCGGTCATCTTAACCTCCTCCATTTTCTTTCTGAATTAAAAATCGTTCCACTTGCACTGCGTAATGTTTTTTATAAACTCCCAATCTTCCCAACATCTTCAAGGTATCATCTATCCAGATTTCCACTGGCTCGTCAACCTTTTTATCAAGTAAAAGAACATCACCTTTTTCTAAATGGATGAGCTCTCCAATGGTGATCTGCCCCTTACCTAAGATAGCCCTTATAAGAATCTGGCTATCAAAGATTGATTTCTCTATGGCCCTTTTCCATTTAGAGTCAATAACCTCTTCGATCTGATAGGGAGAATACAGTTTTTCTTTTATAGGTTGAAAGGCACTGAGAGGATAACAAAAGAGGATTTTCCCACTCACAAATTCAAGATCTACATTAAAACCTGTAACCAAGACCGTCTCCTCTGGTTGCAATACTCTGGCAAATTGGGGATTTACCTCACCCCTCACATATTTCGGTTTTACAGGGTAGATATTTCGCCAGGCCTTTTCCAGTTCAAGAAAGATCATATCTACAACTTTTTTAATCAATCTCTGCTCAATAGGGGTAAATTCCCTACCCTCAACCTTTACAATCTTTCTTTCCCCACCTCCCAAAAATCTCTCCACAAAGACAAAAACCAAAGGGGCATCAATAATCAAAAGGGCATTTCCCTTTAGAGGCTCTAATTTAAAAATGTGTATAGAGGTAGGCACAGGTATTTTATTCATAAAATCCTTGAAACGCTCCATCTGAGTTGGCACATTGCTAAGCTCCACCATCTCTCTTAAAAGAGTAGAAAACCCTAATCTCAAAGAGCGAGCGAGATGGTCACTTATAACATCAATTCCAGGAATTTTTAACCTGGTGGAAATGGCAAAGTTCTTAAAATCAAAGGGCCTAACCTGGCCCTCTTCCTTAGCTTCAGGGGTGACATCAATTTTACCGCTTTCTAACCCAGATAGCAGGGCATCAATCTCTTCTTGGGAGAGAATTTTCTCCATAGATACTACTCCACAATAAATTGCGTAATATAAACGTTTAACACTAAATCTTCTCCTATATCCTCCTTAATCTTTTTTAAGATCTCTCCCTTGATTCTCTCTTTGGCATCAGGCACAATTACCTCATCAACAGTTTTTCCGCTTAATATCCCTAAAATACTGTCTTTTATTTTTGGTTCCTTTTTCTTGATCTCCTCTTCTGCCTTTTTATCTACCACCTCAAGACTAAGCCTAACTTGCAAATATCTCCTTCCAGTGGGATCAAGAAGGTTTACAATAATGGGATCAAAGTCAATAAAAACTGTGGCCTCGCTCTTCTTTGCCTTTTTTGACTTTTCCTTCTCTACACCCTCTTCTCCCTTTTTCCCAAGAAAAAGAAAAACACCAGCACCAGCAATGGTAATAACTAAAAAAGCAAGAACAATCAGAATAAACAACTTCTTCTTTCCTCCTCCCTTCCCCTTTTCTTCCTTAATCTCCTCTGCCATCCTTCTCCTCCCACAGCAAATTTCTATATTTTATTTTCAAAAATCATACCTACATAACCACATACCCTCTTCTAATTAACAAGTTTGGATTAGACCTTAGACAAGCCTTTCACAGCGTCAGACACATTCCTCTTATTTACTCCTGAAAGTACAGCCAGAATTACTTTTTTTCTGTCATTTTTTTGACAGGTAACCTGTCAAAAGATACTTCTCTCTAAGTAAAGTAGGAGCCTTTTTATGAGGACTCCTTGAGAGTAGCCGCCAAGGCCTTTTTGCGATACAACGCGGTGACAGGGATAGATAAGCGGCAGAGGATTTTTAGCTAAGATCTGGCCAACAGCTCTAAGGGCCCTTGGCTGCCCCAACCTCTCTGCCAAGGTTTTATAGCTCAAAGTCTCTCCCCTTGGTATCTCTCTTAAGGCCTTTAAAACCTCGCAAGAAAATCCTGAAAAGGAGAGGCTATGAGGAAGATCCAAATAGGGGCTTTTTCCCTGAAAAAAAATATAAATCTCCTTTATAAAATATTTGACATAGTCTTCTAAGTGATTAGGATAAGTGAAAGTGCCTTTATGGATTTCCAGATAGAGGTTTATCTTTAGAGAGACAACTTTAAGGTCTTGATTCAAGAGAAGAACAAATCTAAAGGGAAATAGCTTAAGATCTAAGGGTATGAATCTACTTTGCTCCAATTTTCTTTTTGGGTAGAGGTAGATATTCCACAGAGGGCACACTTCTTGTAGGTTGAGGAAATAACTTCATAAGCTGATATATTTCCACTGGCATATTCTTAGATACAGGGAGCCCCATTTTTTTAGCCTCTTCGAAGGTGATGGGGTGATCGTGAGTAAAGTAACCCTGGGAGAGTATTTCCGTTAGTCTCTCCAAATCCTCTTCAGAAAACTTATCGTTTAAAATGAGGCGTAGATTTTCTTTCATCTGGCGCAGGGCCATCTCCGCTATATCAGCAAGGATAAGGGTCTTATCATCAATCTTATCGATGGGTTTCTTCTTTAATAACCTCAAGATTGAGGCCGCAGGATACCCCTCAATCTGGGGATCAACAGGCCCAAGCACTGCGTGCTCATCCATCACTATTTCATCACAGGCAAGGGCGATAAGTGTTCCTCCACTCATGGCATAATGGGGTATAAAGGCTGTAACCTTGGCAGGGTGTTTCTTAATGGCTAAGGCAATTTGTAGGGAGGCAAGGACCAACCCTCCTGGGGTATGCAAAATTATATCAATAGGGACATCTTTATCGGTAAGATGTATGGCTCTAATTACCTCCTCAGAATCATTGATATCAATATAGCGCATGATTGGAAAACCAAAAAAGCTCATGGTTTCTTGACGATGCACAAGCAAAATGACCCTTGAGCCTCTTTTAGCCTCGATCTTTTCAATCATTTTGGTGCGGGCCATTTCTAAGAATTTTTGTCTCAAAAAGGGTTGCATCAACAAAAGGAAAGGAAGGAGCCAAAAGAGCTCAAAACTACCCATAGAGTTGCCTCCTCTTCTTATTTATCAAGGTCAAAGAAGGAACCAAAGATAGTATATTCATCTTGATAATATCTACAGGGTTTCTTACAGAAAAATCTATAAAAAAGGGCACCTGCTATAAAGCCACCCAAATGGGCAAACCAAGCTACCCCTCCCACTTCTCCTGGCATAGCTAAGGAAAATAACCCGCTATAAAACTGTAGCAAGAACCAGAGGCCAAGAAAGATAAAGGCAGGCACCTCCACAAAGAGGGGAAAAAATAAAACTGGTATTAATACCAAGATCCTGGCAAAGGGATACATCATAAAATAGGCTCCCATAACGGCAGAAATAGCTCCACTTGCCCCTACCAAAGGCATTACTGAATTGGGGTATATAATACTATGAACCATGGTGGCAGCAATTCCCATAACTAAATAAAAAATAAGAAAGCGAAAGGACCCAAGACGGTCTTCCACATTGTCTCCAAAAATCCAAAGGGTCCACATGTTGCCAATGAGGTGTAGCCAACCTCCGTGGATAAAAAGATGAGTAAAGAGAGAGATATAGCTTTCCCAGGGTCTCTTTCCTGTTAAAAGGGCAAAGTAATCATCGAAAAACAATGCTGGAATAAAGCCATAGGTCTTAAAAAAAAGCTCTCTCATCGAGGGAGAGAGAGAGAGCTCGTAGAGAAAGACAAGCACATTAACAACAATGAGCCCCCAGGTAACCAAGGGAGGATTTCGTCGAGGATTGAGGTCTTGAAGTGGGATCATCCAAGGGCTCCTATAGCCTCTCCTCGCACAGCCTTCCTCATACTTTCACTTTTCTTTACCAACTCCCAAAAAAGAGCCTCATTCTCCTTGGGAATCACCCCAAACTCCTCTGCTCCCGTGGGGAGTCCAGTAAATTTCCTCAAGGCCTCAACTCCTCCATCCAAAAAAAGAGGCACCAGTTCTGCAAAAAGATAGGCACTCCTTGAGAGGACATAAAACTCGGCACTTCTCAAGGCATAGCGGTTGCCATTGAAGGAGAGACTTACTCCACCTCCCTCCCTTAAAAGTTCTAAGGCTTGACAGTCAGTTATACTATCCCCACAATAAAAACCTAAGGCATAGGGTTCCCCAAGGGAAGAGGCTATCTCTCTACAGGCCTTAGCCTTCTCCTCTCCACCTATGGGGTTAACCTCCCTCAAAAAATAACCGCAATCCATGGCCCAAATCCTTTCAAAAAAAATCTCTTCCAAACGATCTAAAAGATTTCTTAAAGAAGGGGGTAGATCTTCAGGAGTTTTAGCATCTAAAGGCAGCTCAATAGGAGGCATAAGGAGAATTTCCTCATAGAATTCTCTAAGAATTCTTTTTTCCTCAGGGCTTAAGGTTATGACCTCAAAATCAACCTCTGTGCAAAAGACTTGCTCTAAAGGAAAATTAATCCTATTACAAAGGGCAGCGAGATAGGGACGATAGCTTGTACTTACAATGAAAGTTGGAAGTAATTTGGCGATCTTAGGGATGGTCTCTTTGACCCCTCTAAGTAAAAGTAAAGTTTTTTCAGAGAACTCTTCTAATAGGGCATTAGTTGCCCCAAAAAGCTTCAAGAAGGGAAGAATGAGCTTTAAGGTATCTCCTGCCTTGTAACCAGGCCTTTTTTTAATGTCCGCAAGATAGTCGTCAAAGCGAGATATCTGGGTGAAAAAGTAATCGCCCTTGGGCATTAGGGCTTTAGCAAACTCAAAGGCATTGTCATTGAGGGTAAGAGGCCCTTCACAATCAAAGGCTATAAACGGCATAAATTAAGTATACCTTTATTTTAAATATTGAGAAGTATTTGTGTAAAAGCCTTTTGACCAGAGAGGAAAAATGCCCTTCCGAGGTAAATTTAATATAAATTGAGGTGACCAATTCGTTGTGCAGTAATTGAAAGCATACACGATCTTGAAAGAGTTTAAAAAGAGATTAAAATTTTAGTGACTAAACAGAGAAAAGGGGTGTAGTTCTATGGCAGGACATTCCCATTGGGCACAAATCAAGAGAAAAAAAGCAGCCCAGGATGCTAAGAGAGGACAACTTTTTACTAAACTTATTAGAGAGATAGTTGTTGCTGTTAAGACAGGAGGTAGCGGAGATCCTGATTTAAATCCTCGTCTCAGAGCTGCTATCCAAGCAGCTCGTGCTGCCAACATGCCAAAAGAAAATATAGAGAGGGCTATTAAAAAGGCCTTGGGCCTTGAATCTGATACTAATTATGAAGAGGCCTATTTTGAGGGATATGGTCCAGGTGGAGTAGCTATCCTCGTCTCTACCATCACAGACAATAGAAAGCGAACCGTCTCTGAGTTAAGGCACCTCTTCAGTAAATACGGAGGTAATCTTGCAGAACCAGGATCTGTAGCTTGGATCTTTGAACAAAAAGGGCTAATTGTGGTGCCCAGAAAGGATGAAGAAAAGGTTTTAGAAATTGCCATTGAAAATGGTGCTGAAGACACCAAAGAATACGAAAGTGAGATAGAAATAATCACTCTGCCCTCAGATTTTGAAAAAGTGAAAGCAGCACTTGAGGCTGCTGGGATTGAAATTCTTTCTGCCAAAGTAACCATGGTGCCTAAAAATCTTATTCCTGTAAGTGATGAAAGCACAGCTCAAAGCTTGCTCAAACTCATGGAAGCATTGGAAGATTTAGATGATGTGCAACAGGTCTATGCCAACTTTGACATCCCTGAAAGGATTATGGAAGCCCTCAAATAAAAACCTCTAAATAGTGAAAATCAAATTAAAACTTAATCCTGAAGACTTTATCGTCTCTGAAGTAGTAAAAATCTACCCTACTGAAAGGGGCGAACATTCTCTCTATCTTCTAAAAAAAATAAATTTAACTACATGGGATGCCCTGGGTAAAATTGCCAAAAAATGGCACATTCCTCTGAAAAATTTTGGATATGGTGGGCTTAAGGATAAGCGTGCTATCTCTTATCAATACATAACGATCAAAGGTGGCCCAAAAAGAGATCTCAAAGAGAATAATCTTGAGCTAACCTATTTGGGTAAGAGCCCAAAACAAATAGAAAAAGGGGACCTCTTAGGGAACAATTTTGAAATAGTGGTGAGAGAGGTAGAGCTTGAGGAAAATATCCTCATAAAAAGGGTGGATGAAGTTAAAAGATATGGAATACCCAACTATTTTGATGAGCAGAGATTTGGTTCGGTGACCGAGAGTAAAGAGTTTGCCGTAAAGGAAATAATTAAGGGCAATTGGGAAAGGGCCCTTTACTTAATCCTCGTTGAAAGTAGTTATGAAGATTTCTCCCTATCTCAAAAGTTGAGAGAATGTCTTCGAAAAAATTGGCGCAATCCCCAAATATGCCTTCCCTATGCAAGAATTACCTGGATCCAAAACCTCTTAATATTTCTCTCGGAACATCGATACTCTCAACGCACTTTGAAAAGGGCCTTAAACCTCATTGACCAAGAGTATCTCTTCTTCTTGGGAAATGTTTATCAGAGTTTTCTTTGGAATGAGGTCCTGAAAGAGATTTTGCGATATCTTCATTTGGATCATTTCTCTATCCCCTATCCCTTAGGCAATCTCCTTTTTTACCAGGTCATACCAGAAGAAGAGGTAGAGAATCTTCTAAAGTCCTTAAAGATCCCCTACCCCTCCCCTAAGATCTCTGTGGAAAATTTCTCAAAGCTTCCCTTAAGGGATCTCTATCTAAAAGTCCTTAAAAATGAGGGATTTGAGGACTTTAAAAATCTTCGTACCTTTGTTAAGGGGCTCATCTTTAAAACATATCCTCGTCAAGCCTTAGTCTTTCCCAAGGACTTAACCTTAGAGAAAATTTCTCAAGGAACTTTTAAGATCAAATTTTTCTTAGAAAAGGGGAGTTATGCCACATTAGTAGTAAAGAGGCTCTTTTATGCTGATTAGGATCCCCAATTGGCTTGGAGATGCCCTTATGGCAACACCTGTCTATGCAAATTTGTCCCACATAGAACCTCTTATCCTCTTTGGCCCCCCAAGCTTTTTAGAGCTCTTCGAAGACTTTCCTAAGACAAAGGTTCTCCCTTTTTATAAAGAAAATTTTCGTCTAAACCTTGCAAACCTCTCTCGCTACCGAGAGGAAAAGGGACTTCTCCTTACCAATTCCTTTTCTTCAGCCTGGCTCTTTTTCAGAGCTCGCCTAAGAGTAAGAATGGGCTTTGCTACTGATTTAAGAGGCCTTCTCTTAACCCAAAAAGTGAAACCTCCCAAGGAGAGGATGCATCAAAGAGATAAATATCTATATCTTATAGAGAAGCTTGGCTATCCTATAAAGGAGAGAGAACTTAAACTTTATCTAAAGGAAGAGACACTTAATCAAGCTAAGGCCTATCTCAAAGAGTGGGGCCTAACTCCTGAAAGAGAGCCATTTATTATCCTTGCTCCTGGAGCGGCCTTTGGGCCAGCTAAAAAGTGGCCTGAAAAGTATTATCGTGAACTTGCCTTAAAATTGATTTCCCAGGGATTTAGAGTCTTAGTGGTAGGAGGCCCCAAGGAAAGGAAAAGCGGGCAATTAATCTGTGAGGGATTGGAGGGGGCCTATAATCTCTGTGGCAAGACGAACTTAAAGATATTGGCAGGTATCTTCACCCTTGGAAAAGCTCTTATTTCCAATGATTCAGGCCTTATGCACTTGGGAGCAGCCCTTAAAATTCCTCAAATTGCCCTCTTTGGCTCTACTGACCCAACTCTCACTGGCCCTCTTAATGAACGGGCCAAGATAATTAAAAAAGAGCTTCCCTGTGCCCCCTGTTTTGAAAGGACCTGTCCCCGTAAACATTATAGATGTTTGTTAGATATAACTCCAGATGAGGTTTATCAGTTGGTAAAGGAGCTCTTAACCCCAGATCCTTAAAAATAGCTCTCAAAGTGAACCTTGCTGGATTTGTATTGAAGATAATGCTTTAAATCCGCTATGATCCAGTCAATAAGTCTATCCATAGCCTCCTCAGTATAATAAGCTATGTGGGGAGTAAAGATGACATGAGGAAATTTTAAGAGATGTAGGGTTAAAAGGGCCCTTTGGGCAACTTCCTGTGGAAGACTTTCTTTCAGATAAGAAAGATCTAAAAGGGCCCTTTCTCCCTCAAAGACATCTAAGGCCACACCACCTTGAAGTCTTCCATTCTCTAAGGCCCAAATTAGGGCCAAAGTATCTACCACAGGGCCTCTGGCTGCATTAATGAGCATAGCCTTTGGTTTGACCAATTTTATGTTCTCGAAATTAATTAAGTGATGGGTCTTGGGGTAATAGGGCACCATAACAGTTATTACATCGGCCTCAGAAAGAAGGGTTTCCAAGGATACATAACTGACTCCGTATCTCTCTATGAGTTCCTGAGAAGGGTTAATATCATAAGCTATAACCTTCATCCCTATACCATAACCTATTCTACAGAGATGACTCCCGATGTTACCTGTGCCTATGACTCCAAGAGTTTTTCCGTAGAGATCAAAGCCCAGAAGTCCTTCCCGAGAAAAATCAAAACGCTGCATTTTTTCAAAATTTAAACGCATCCTTCTTGCTAAAGCAAAGATCAAGGCAAACACATGTTCAGCTACCGTAACGCTGGCATAATAGGGAACATTCGAGACCTGGATTCCCCTCTTATGACAACTCAACACATCAATATGGTCTATCCCTGTCGTCCTGGTAATTAAATACTTTAATTTGGGAAGATGATTGATAACCTTATCTGTGATAATAGAATTTAAATAGATTACTGCAACTGTAGTTTCAGAAAAGGCAGATGCCGTGTCCTCTCTTAAGGGCATGGGAATGAATTCTACTTCTACATCGTCAAAGTCTGTCAAAATTTTTCTTTCCATACCTCTAACGAATTTCTCCCTTTCCCAGTCTTTAGCTTCAAAAAAGACGATCTTTTCTGACATAAAGACCCCCTTCAAGGTATTAAATATTTTTGTTCACTCTTTGGTACCCACCACCGTTCAAGGTTATAGCTTAGGCCTATAGCCGAGGGCTTAATCCCCCTGAATCTTTTGTGAATGGCCTCTAAGCTCATAGGGATGTATAAAAAGGTATAGGGCTGGTCATCAGCTAAGATTTCTTGAAGTCTGGCATAGATTTTTTTTCGCTTTTCCCTGTCTAAGGTATATCTTCCCTCTTCAAGTAACCTGTCTACCTCAGGATTTTCATAACCCACAAAATTTAAGCCTGGAGATTTGACCTTGGAAGAGTGAAAAATATCATAGAGATCGGGGTCAGGCCCTGTGGTCCAGCCAAGGATAACAGCCTGAAATCTCCTTTTATCAATAAATTGATGAATAAGGGTAGTCCACTCCAAGACGCGGATATTAACTTTAATTCCAAGCTTAGCCAAGTCCTGTTGAATAATCTGAGCAGCTAACATTCTTGCCAGATTCCCCTGATTGGTGAGGATAGTAAATTCAAAGGGCCTTCCATCTTTATAGAGAAGCCCTCCCTTACCTTTCTTAAACCCTGCCTCCTCTAAGAGCCTTAGAGCTCTCATTGGATCATAGGGACAACTCTTTTCCACCTCAGGATTATAAAACCAGGCATCAGGCTTGTAGGGACCATAAGCGGGAATACCCTGCCCTAAAAGAGCCCCTTCAACGATTTTTCTCTTATCAATAGCCATACAAAGGGCCTTCCTAACTCTCTTGTCTTTAAAAAGAGGGTCTCTTAAATTATACCCTAAATAGGTATAGGCAAAGGCAAGATAGGAATAGACTTGAAAATTACTCTTTAATTTTTGATCCCCCTGAAATTTGCGAAACTGCAGGGGAATAAGGGTAATCCAGTCTATACCAAAGGATCTGAGTTCCATAAATAGAGTGGAAGGATCAGGGATAACGCGGTAAATAAGCCGATCCAAATAGGGCCTGCCCTCTCCATAGAGAGGATTATACTCTAAAATGATCCTGTTTTGGGGCTGCCAAGCCTTAAACTTGAAGGGCCCATTGCCAAGAGGTTTTCTTCCAAAGCTACTCTGGAGATATTTAAGATCCTTTCCCTCCAGGATATGCCTCGGAAGAACAACTAAATTGCCCCAAGAGGCAAGGGCAAGGGCAAAAGGCCTTTTATAGGTAACTCTAAAGGTATAGCGGTCTAATACCTTAAACTCCTTTACCTCCAGAAAGTCACTGGCATAGCTTGAGGGAATTTCAGGATTAGTAATTAATTTAAAACCAAATTCAATATCATAGGCTGTTACCTCGACTCCGTCCTCCCATTTGACTCCTCTTTTAAGATAAAAGGTTATCTCCCTTTGATCCTTAGAGACCTCAAAGCGCTCAGCCAAATCTCCCACAATAGATAAATCAGGGGCATATTCTACTACCCCTCGAAAGATATTTCTGGCCACAAAGTGACTCATGGCATCTGTGGCTAACATAGGCACAAGAATACTCGCATCAGCAATGGTGCCTATAATTAAAGTATCTCCATAAGAAGGCTCTTCCTGAGAAAAAAGCTTTGTTAAGCCTACTAAAAAGACCAGGGCAAAAAAGACGAAACAACTTAAGATCGTAAATAGTAAAGATAGGATAGGCTTAAATCTTTTCATGTATACCTATCCCTTGAGAGGTATTTTAGCTAATGGAGTATATTTTGGACCCTTGGGATGGAGTTCGCTTTTAAAAAGTACTATCTCTCTAACCCAAAAACTTTTAGCCAAAAAGGGCTTAACTTTTTCCTTTAAGCCCTCCAAAAATCCCTGGAAAGCCTCAAAATCCTCAATTCCTTTAACTCTGAGAAGGGTTATGTGGGGATGAAAGGCCTCCTTTTCCTCGTTAAGCTTTAAAGGTCTTAGGGCCTTTCTTAAAGATTCCTCTAAAGAATATATCTTTTTATCCTGATCCTCAAGGCCTAACCAAATCACCCGAGGAGTGCCCTTTTCAGGAAAGGTCCCTAAATTTGCTAAAAAGACCAGAAAGGGGGGAAAGGTTTCTAAAGCCCTCTCACAGGCCTTTTGAATTTTAGAAATAAGATTTTCTTTAATATGGCCAAAAAATTTAAGAGTGAGATGAAGGTTTTCTTCCTCAACCCACTTGATTTTAACTCCTTCTGGAAGAGGTATCTGGACAAGGCTATAGAGGTCTTTCTTTAAATCCTTGGGCAAATCTATAGCTAAAAAAGCCCTCACCATAGAGAAGATACCTCCTGAGGATATCAAGGGCAGTATAACTTGCCACCCTTTGGATAGTATTTCTGTTGCCCTCAAAATAGAACTTAAAAGCATAGACCTTTTGGGGTGTAGCTAAGGCAATGAATACGGTTCCCACTGGGATTTGGGGGGTACCACCTGTAGGGCC
The DNA here is from genome assembly GCA_964493015.1 of uncultured Caldimicrobium sp. Lineage (GTDB taxonomy): Bacteria > Desulfobacterota > Thermodesulfobacteria > Thermodesulfobacteriales > Thermodesulfobacteriaceae > Caldimicrobium. The sequence goes on along the minus strand of CAZBLU010000003.1, from coordinate 44,011 downwards.
AGCAACTCCGGTTGTGGCTAAGGCATAGGTAGAGTGAGATAATCTCTTAGCTCCAAGGGCCATCTCTATCGCTGTCTCATAACTATAAACTCCCTGTTGAGTTATGGTCTCCTCTTTAACGCCTAAGATCTCGCTTTTACTTTTAGCGGTGTAGGTGACAAATCCTCGGTCAAAATAATCAGAACTCCCTGCAATAGAAGTGATAAGGCTTGCCAAATAACCCCCTGTACAGGATTCTGCGGTAGCTAAGGTTTCCCTCCTTTCTCTGAGGAGTTTGCCTATACCTTGAGGTAAGCTCTCCTCCTCTTCACCCACCAAATTAAGCTTAAATCTTACCTTGATTTGCTCGGTTATGTTTTTTACTTCCTCCTCTCTTCCAAAAATAACAAGCCTAACCTCAGGGAGAAGGGGATAATATCCTATCTTTAAGCCCTCCTTTGAGGGAATTTCCTGGATAAACCTGTTGAGGTCTGTCTCATTGAGGTCAAAAAAAATAAAGCTCTTAAAAACCTTTCCCTCCCCACACTCCAAGGTTCTCCCCCCAGTTTTCCAAAGACATAGTTGGGGGATCACCTTGTTCTTCAAAAGGTCCTGAAATTGCGAAGGCACCCCTGGAAGAAAAAAGAGCCTTTTATCTCGATAGGTAAGGGCAAAGCCCACCACTTTAGAATCTTCGGAGAGGGCCTGAGCCCCCTCAGGCATTAGGGCCATCTTGCTTGCCATCGCGAAAGTATCTTTATACTCTGAAGAGGCAAGAATAGCTGCAAGAAGGGCCTTATCCTCCTTAAGAGGTAAATCAAGGGCCTTAGCTACAGCCTGGGTGGTGAGATCATCTTCTGTGGGCCCAAGACCACCAGAGGTGATAACAAAGTCATATTCCTCTATAAGGCGCCGAAGGGTATTTATAATCTTATCCTCTATGTCAGGAATCGTAACTATCTCCTCAGGTTCTAATCCAAAGGCTGAGAGTATTTTGCCGGCAAACTCAGCATTAGTATTGAGAATGCGTCCTGTGATAAGTTCATCCCCAATAAAAAGTAAGGCTCCCTTCACAGTTTTCACCTAAAATTTAAGTAATCTCATAAAAAAGCCAAAAGAAAAGTATTACCAATAAATTAGTTAATAAACCAGCTACTACATCGTCCATCATGATGCCCAAGCCACCTTTCAGCTTTTCAAGCCTTTTCAAAGGAAAGGGTTTACTAATATCTATAATTCTAAACAAAATAAAGACAAGGGTCAATTCCAAAAGAGTAGTTTTTCCTAAGGAAGCAAGATAGGCCCCAGCTATTTCATCAATAATTACCTCATCAGGGTCTTTTTTTTGATAAGTCCTCGAAATATTTCCTGAAGAGATAATTCCCAAGACAACCAAAATAAGGGCAATTAAGAGTTTTAGGATTGGGCTTAGATTCATGGTCAAATAGTATAGGATTATTCCCTGCAAAGCTCCAAGGGTTCCTGGAAAGGGAGGTAGAAAACCCACAAAGCCCCCAGTGGAGATAAAGAGATATAAATTGGTTAAACTAAATAGGGGACTTTTCAAGCTCTCTTTCAAATTCATCAAAGCGACCCAAATCCAAAAGGTTTCTTAATTTCCAAAGATAGAGCCTTATTTTGAGATTTTTTTCCTCATCCTTAGAGAGTTTAGCTAAAAGGGTAGCCTCCTTTTCCTTGTAACGTCTCAAGGCTTCCTCTCTAAATCTTTTCTCCTCATCCTCTACCTTTTTAAGGAGCTCTTCCGAGGCTTGATGAGTTTTCTTTAATTTCCTCTCTGCCCTCTTGTAAAGTTTCCTTTCATAATCCTTTTTAGCTAAGTCCCACTCTTTAAGCACTTTCCCATACTCATCGGCAAATAGGTCCTTTGCCCGTGAAAGTTTTAAAAGGGCAATCTTAGCCTCGGTCTCCCTGTAGAGTTCCTTAGGTGGAGGGGGAAGCCTAACCCACCTCTTAACTATAGGGATATCCGATAAAACAACTTTAACCTTCTCTACCATCCCCTCCTTCCACTCATTAAGATTACTTGCTATATCTTTCTTAAGTGAACAAGCAAAGAGGAATGACATTAGGATCAGGATTGAGAGCAACTTTACCAGGTCTTTCATTTTTTAAATACCCACCTTGGTATAAGTATGCGCCAATAGAGATAGAGATATACAAAGGCAAAGAAAATGGAAAAGAGTATTAAAATGGGAGTACTATTCCAGAAAAGTAGGGCTGGGGCAACCCCAAGAAGGGAAAGAACCCAGAGAAAGGGCGAAGTAGCCGCATTCCTTTTGATTTTTTCAGCTTCAGGCCCTAATAACCATTTTGTTAACCGTTTGTATATTAGTGTATGTAAATGCAAGCCATCAGGTAAAAAGGGAGAAGTTCCCTTCAAAAACTTTCTTCTATAAATAGAAAATAGGGTCTCGAAAATGGGATAGATACAGACTAAGAAGGGGAACCAAGGAGAGACCTCAGAGTGTCTCTTTACTAAGAGGACTGAAATACTTCCCAAGAGAAAACCTGTTAAATAGGCACCTCCGTCGCCTAAAAAGATCAGACCATGGGGATAGTTAAGGATAAAAAAGCCAGCCAAGGCCCCTATGTATGCAATACAGAGGGTGGCCAAAAAATAATCCCCCACTTTATAAGAGACATAACCAAGGGCAAGGAGGATAATAATAGAGACCATACTGGCTAAACCATTAAAGCCATCTATTATATTAATAGCATTGGTAAGCCCAGTTAGGGCAAAGACAGTAAAAAAATAGGAAAAGAGGAGAGAGTTAAAGAGAAAATCTATGGGCAAATCAAGTCTAACAAGCTTAGCCCCTCCGAGAAAAAAGGCTAATGTGCCTGAAAGCCAGATTAAGAGAAACCTTAGCTTAGGTGAAAGCTTGCCCGATAAATCCTCCCACAGCCCAGCCATAAAGGCAGGGGTTGCTGAGATGAAAAGTAGAGCAAAGTCATACTTATAACTTTCACCCTTTAACAAAGCAAGAACAAGGGCAATAAGAAGGGCCAAATAGAGACCTATGCCCCCTAATCTTGGTGTAGGTCTTGTGTGAAACTTTTGAGGGCCTTCGTGTAGATGATCGGTAATTAAAAGATGAAATTTTCTTCGCACTAAGTAGATTATCACAAAGGAAGAGGCAAAGGAGAGAAAAAAGGCAATAAAAGCATAGACAATCATTAAGTATTTAGTTTAATACAAATTTCCCGAAATTCAAAATGAGTTTATCCTCTGGCTATCTTTATAATTTTCAAAAAAATTCTATATTTTTATTATGCCAAGAGAAGAAATACTTAAGGAAGTAAGTGACTATCCCGAAAAATTTTTTTATTCCGTTAAAGAAATAGCCCAAAGGATAAAAGAGCTACTCGATGAAGGCTTTACCTATCTTTGGATTGAAGGAGAATTAACTAATCTAAAATTCAGCCAAACAGGGAATCTCTATTTTACTTTAGCTGAAGAGGAGGCTACTCTCAAGGGCATTGTCTTTAAAGATCAAAAAAATAATATGCCCCTTGAGTATCTTAAAGAGGGAACCAAGGTCCTGGTCTATGGTAAGCTCACCTATTTTATGCGTTCAGGAGAGATATTTCTTTCTGCTAAACAAATTGAACCACGTGGCGTTGGAATTCTCCATCTCAAAAGAGAGTATCTATTAAAGAAGTATGCCCATCTCTTTGACCCTAATTTAAAAAGGGAGATCCCAAGTTATCCCCGAAAGATTGCCCTCATAACCTCCCTTTTTGGAGCAGCCCTTGAGGATTTTCTCAAGGTTAGCCATGAGCGCTGGGGCGTGCACATACTCATATATCCAGTTAAGGTCCAGGGAGAGGGGGCCCACTTAGAGATAGTTCAGGCCATAAGGGACTTAAATGAATCTTTTCCTGATCTTGATATTATTATTATTACGCGCGGTGGGGGCTCCTTAGAGGACCTTGCCCCCTTCTATACAGAAGAGATTATTCTTGAAGTAAGAAATTCCAAAATACCTGTAGTCTCTGCCGTGGGACATGAGATAGATTACACCCTCTGTGATCTTGCTGCCGATAAGAGATGTCCTACTCCTACGGCAGCGGCCATACAAGTCCTTCCAGATAAAAAGGACTTAGAGCAGAAATTGGAAACCTATAGCCGAAAGCTAAATAAACTCTTAGAAATCCTCTTTTCGCACTGGGAAAGAAGGGTAAAGGATCTACATATAAAATTACAAGAAAAAAACCCCTTCCGAGAGATCCATCATCTGGAACAAAAATTAAAGGACTATAAATTTAATCTTTTCCAAAGGATCTCTGGATTTCTCTATCGTCGAGAAAACAAGCTTTTAAATCTCAAGAAAGAACTGGAGATGAGAAGCCCCATAAAAATTGTGCAAAGAGAGGAGGAAAGGCTTGGCCACTTAAAAAAGCTCCTTTTTTCACTTTCTCCTTACAACATCTTAGAAAAGGGGTATAGTATAGTTAAGCGTTATCCTCAAAAGGAAATTATTAAGTCCTCTCATGAAGTGAAGATTGGAGATCACTTGGAGATAGTTTTGGGTCAGGGAAAAGTCTGGGCAACTGTCTGGAAAAAGGAGGATTAACATGGAGGAAGAGCTTAAAGACATATCGTATGAGAAGGCCTTAGAAAGATTAGAGGAAATATTAAGGGCCCTTGATCAAAAGGACTTAGAATTAGAGAGGGCTATTTCCCTTTACGAAGAGGGATTACATTTGATTCATCTCTGTGAACAGAAACTTAAAGAGGCCAAAAGTAGAGTAGAAGTAATCATAAAGACCAAGGAAGGCTTTATTACAGAAAATTTAGAGAGGGCTAAGGAACTACTCAAAAATGGATAACTTGAAGCCTCTGCAGGCCTATTTAGAAGAGAAAAAAAGGCTCATTGAAGAGGCCTTGGATAAGTATTATCCCAAGATTAGAGGATATGGCAAACGTGTAGCTGAAGCAGCTCAATATAGTCTTAAGGCTGGAGGCAAACGCTTAAGACCTATACTTTGTCTTATGGGTTATGAACTCTATCGGAATTCCTCTGAAGATATCCTCCCCTTTGCCTGTGGATTAGAGTGTATCCATACCTATTCCCTTATTCACGATGACCTTCCCTGTATGGATGACGATGACTTTAGGAGGGGAAAGCCCTCTTGTCACAAGGCCTTTGATGAGGCAACGGCAATCTTAGCAGGTGACGGCCTTTTAACCTTGGCCTTTGAGCTCTTTACTCATCCTGAGGTAGTGAAAAGAATTTCTCCCTTAGCCTTAACTAAGGCTATTCACAAGGTAGCCCAAGCAGTGGGCTTCAGAGGGATGGTTGCTGGCCAAATGGCTGATCTCTTAGCAGAGGGGAAAAGGGGCACTTTGCAGCAACTTAAGTGGATCCATGCCCATAAAACTGTGGCTTTTATTGAGGCCTCTTTAGTAAGTGGAGCCCTTCTTGCCGAGGCTCCATCAAAGGAAATTAAAATTCTCTCTAAATTTGGCCAACAACTTGGCCTCATTTTTCAAATCGTAGACGATCTTCTTGACATCATCGGAGATGAAAAAACCTTAGGGAAACCTGTAAAGTCAGACCTAAAGAAAAAGAAACTAACCTATCCCTCTCTTTTTGGCCTTGAAAAAACAAGAAAAATGGCTGAAGAAATGACTGAAGAAGCCTTAAATACCTTGAATAAATTGGAAAAAGACACCACCTATTTAAAAGAATTGACCTTATATATACTTAATAGGGCACATTAACTATGGAACAAAAATTTAAATTTCTATCTAAGATTAACACTCCCCAGGATCTCAAAAAGTTGAAGCTATCGCAACTAAAAATCTTAGCAGAGGAAATAAGAAAATATATCCTCGAGGTAGTTTCCCAAAGAGGGGGACATCTTGCTCCCAATCTTGGGGTCGTAGAGTTAACCCTTGCCTTACACTATGTCTTTGACTTGCCTCAAGACAAAATCATCTGGGATGTAGGACATCAGTGTTACACACACAAGATCATCACAGGAAGAAGAGAGGCCTTTAAAAGTCTGAGAACCTTCGGTGGTATAGCTGGTTTTCCTAAAAGGGAAGAAAGCCCCTTTGATGTGCTTGATACAGGTCACAGTAGTACCTCAATTTCTGCTGGCTTAGGCATGAGTGTAGCCAAGCGCCTTAAAAAAGAGAAAGGGAAAATTGTCATAGTAATTGGCGATGGGTCCATCACTGCAGGCATGGCTTTTGAAGGGCTTAACAATGCAGGGTTTCTTAAAGAGGACCTTTTGGTTATTTTAAACGATAATGAAATGTCCATATCCCCAAATGTGGGAGCCCTCTCTACTTTTGTCTCCAAAAGAATGACAGGGAATCTCGCCAGATTTCTCAAAAGAGAAATAGAAAGTATTATGCATAAACTCCCAGGTGGAGACAGTTTGATCCATCTCCTCAAAAAAGGTGAAGAACTTTTTAAAATGGCCATCACTCCAGGCGCTCTTTTTACAGCCCTTAACTTTGAATATGTTGGCCCTGTTGATGGACATGATCTGGAAAATCTGATTGATCTCTTGACCAATCTCAAAAAGTTGAAGGGGCCTGTGCTTTTTCATGTAGTCACCAAAAAAGGTAAGGGCTATCCTCCAGCTGAGGCAGATCCCGAGACCTTCCACGGTATAGGGCCCTTTGATCTCAAGACAGGAAAGGCTCTCAAGTCTCCCAACGAGCCTCCCAGTTACACCGAGATCTTTGGGAAAACCATGGTCCGTTTAGGGGAGTTAGAACCAAGATTGGTTGCCATAACTGCAGCTATGAAGTCTGGCACGGGACTAAAGGAGTTTTCCGAGAAATTCCCAGAAAGATTTTTTGATGTGGGTATTTGTGAACAACATGCAGTTACCTTTGCTGCAGGGCTTGCTTTAGAGGGCCTAATTCCTGTCTGTGCTATCTATTCAACCTTTCTCCAGCGTGCCTATGATCAGATTATTCATGATGTAGCCCTAAACGGGGCAAAAGTCATCTTTGCAATTGATAGAGCTGGCCTTGTGGGAGAAGATGGAAAAACCCATCATGGTGCCTTTGATCTAAGCTATTTACAAGCTGTCCCTTCTCTCATAATTTGTGCCCCCAAGGATGAAAATGAGCTCCAGCATCTCCTCTACAGTGCCCTTACTTATGACAGGGCCTGCGCTATCAGATATCCTCGTGGGGCTGGGGTCGGCGTAAGCCTTGATTGGGAGTTTAAACTTATTCCCTGTGGTAAGGGTGAGGTTTTAAAAGAGGGAAACCATGGGGTTATCTTGGCTATTGGCTCCATGGTTCACCCTGCTTTAGAAGCAGCCTTAGAACTTGAAAAAGAAGGCCTAAATATTGCCGTTATAAATGTTAGATTTTTAAAACCTCTCGACAGAGAATTAATCCTCTCTTATGCCCATAAAACTGGAAGAGTATTAGTTGTTGAAGAAAATACCTATATAGGTGGTCTTGGTGCAACAGTTGCTCAATTGTTGTTGCAAGCTGATTTAAAGGTTCACTTTGCTCAGATTGCCCTTCCCGATAAATTCATAGAACATGGAGACGTAAAAACACTTAGAGAAATCCATGGTCTAACCAAGGCCAATATTAAAAAAACTATCTCAGAACTCGTTCAAAGATGATTCTCAAAACTTCCATACCCCTATTTTTTCTTATTTTTTTCCTTTTTAACTCAATAGATCTCTATGCTCAGTCAACTAAAAAGAGGCTTCGAACAGATTCGGAAATCAATATCTTTTGTAGAAACTTAGAATCGCAAAATCCCTATTGTCTGCGATGGTTTGAGATCTTACAACAACGTTTAGAATGGGAAAGTGTAATCCATTACGATATAAAAAACTTTTGCCAGGAAAATCCCTCTAATCCTCGCTGTAAAAAGGCTTCAAAAATAAGTATTTTTACCTTTTGTGCCCAACTGGCTCCTGAGAATAGTAACTGCATAATTTGGAGAAATCTAAAACAGTCTGAACTGGAAATAAAAGGTATCCTTTCAGAAGAAATCAAAAGGTTTTGCCAGAAAAATCCCCAAAATAATCTTTGTAGAGATAAAGTGAAATAGCCCTTTCAAAAGTTTTAAAAACATTTAAATAGGTTATATCCCTTGAATTTTGTAACTTTTTAGTTAAATTTTTCTTTTATAAAAATTCTAAAAGGAGGGTTCAACTATGGCCATGTGGAAGTGCACTAATTGTGGAGCCACTAAAGAGTCAAGGTGTAAACCCAAGAAGTGTGCCAATTGTGGCACTATGGATTCCATGGCTAAAGTTGAGGCAGGCCCTGAAGAGGGAATAGAGAAAAAGTGTAAAGGCGGTAAGGGCTCTTGCCGTAAAAAGGCCTCTTAGCCCCCTCCCACAACTCCACCAAGCTGGAAGATAGGCAGATAAAGGGCTACCAAGATTCCACCAATAACTACACCAAGTATAATTAGTAAAATAGGTTCAATGAGGGTGGATAGGGTTTGAACCATCCTATCCACCTCTTCTTCATAAAAATCAGCAACTTTAGTTAACATATCTTCCAAGTTACCAGCTAATTCTCCAATTCTCACCATTTCCACAACCATGTAAGGGAAAACCCCTGTGTAAAACATGGGATCAGCTATGGTATGACCAGCTGAGACATTTATCCTAATCTCCTCCATAGCCTTTTCTAAAACCTTATTGCCTGAGGTCTCTCCTGCCACACTTAGAGCCTGTAGCAAAGGCACTCCTGCTCCAATAAGGTTAGAGAGTGTTCTTGCTATCCTTGAAATGGCTGCTTTATGAAAAAGACCCCCCAATAGGGGTAAATATAGTAAAATTTTATCCGTATTATATTTTCCTCGTTCAGATTTCCGATAATATTTTATGGCCACAATGCTCCCAATAAGTATCAGAAGGAAAAAGGCAAAGATATATTTAAAATTCCGGCTAATATCCATTAAAATTTGCGTGGGCAAAGGTAAACTCTGCCCAGCCTCTCTAAAAAGCTCAGCAAACTTAGGAATGACAAAGATCATAAGAATGGATACCACCACTATGGTAACAAAAATAATGACAGAGGGATAGATCATGGCATGCTTAATTTTAGACTTAAGACTCACAATCTTCTCAAGGTAAAGGGCTAATCTCTTTAAAACTACATCCAAATTACCTGAAGATTCCCCAGATCTTACCATTTGCACATAGAGATTGTTAAAGATCTTAGGATAAAGAGCCATAGCCTCACTTAATGAACTTCCTCCTTCTACACGCCTTTTAAGATCACTTAGGACCTCACGAAAATAGGCATTTTTCTGTTGCATAGCTAAGGTCTCCAAGCTTCGAACAATAGGTAGGCCTGCCTCTAAAACAGTGGCAAACTGTCTGGTAAAGAGGGCTAATTCTTTGTCAGAAACCCTCTTTAATTTTAGAACAAAGGCCTTTTCCTTTTTTAATTGTATCTTGATAGGAATGATATTGAGCCTTCTGAGATAGACTTCAACCACCTGAGAATTAGGAGCTTCTAAAACCCCAGAGCGGATTTCCCCTGAAATAGCTCGTCCTTTCCATTCAAAAAAGGGCATTTACTTACCTACCCAATAATTTGGTGCCTCCCGTAAAATGGTAACATCATGAACATGACTTTCTCTGTAACCTGCTGGTGTTATTTTAATAAATTTAGCTTTCTTTCTTAATTCAGCGATATTTTTGCATCCACAATAGCCCATTCCCGAGCGAAGACCTCCAATAAGTTGATAGATCATATTGGACACTGGTCCTCTATAGGGCACCCTACCTTCCACTCCTTCAGGAACAAACTTTGAGATATCCTCAGCTTCATAGCCATAGCGCTCTCTGGCGCCTCCCTTGAACATGGCAGATAAAGAGCCCATTCCTCTATAAATTTTATAAGTCCTTCCCTCATATAAAATAGTTTCCCCTGGGGCCTCTTCTGTTCCTGCAAAAAGATTGCCAATCATCACTGCATGAGCTCCAGCCGCTATAGCCTTGGTAATATCCCCTGAGAAACGAATCCCACCATCGGCAATAACAGGTATGCCATATTTTTCTGCAACCTGCGCCACATTATGAATAGCCGTAAGCTGAGGAACACCCGCTCCAGCTACAATTCTTGTAGTACAAATAGACCCAGGACCAACGCCCACTTTTATCCCATCAGCCCCAGCCTTAATCAAGGCCTCTGCAGCCTCAGCGGTGGCAATATTTCCTGCCACAAGTTGGCACTCAGGAAAATGATACTTAATTTCCTTAATAGTGTCAATAACATTCTTACTATGCCCATGGGCAGAATCTATAAAAAGAATATCGCATCCTGCCTTAAGTAAGGCTTCTGCCTGCCTTAATCTGTCCTTACCGACTCCAATAGCAGCTCCAACCCTCAATCTTCCCAATTCATCTTTACAGGCGTTGGGATATTTTTTGATCTTCTCAATATCCTTAATGGTGATCAAACCCTTAAGACAAAAATTGTCATCCACTATAAGAAGCTTTTCAATCCTTCGGGCATGAAGGATTTTTACTGCCTCATCGAGGGTGATACCAGGTTTTGCTGTAACCAGGCCCTCTTTGGTCATTACCTCCTTTACAGGTTTGTCAAGCTCTGTCTCAAAACGCAAATCTCTGTTAGTCACAATCCCTACAAGCCTCTTTTCTGGCCCTTCCACTACAGGAATACCAGAAATTTTATATTCCTCCATAAGTTTTAGGACCTTTCTAATAGGAGTTTCAGGAGATACAGTTACTGGGTCAAAGATCATACCACTTTCCGATTTTTTTACCTTTTCAACTTCCCTAACTTGTAACTCTATTGGCATATTACGATGAATAACTCCAAGCCCCCCTTCTCTGGCCATAGCTATAGCCATAGCACTCTCAGTAACCGTATCCATAGCTGCTGAAATAAGAGGGATATTTAGCTTTATCTTGGGAGTTACATATGTAGTTACATCTACATCCTTAGGCAAGACTTCAGAATAAGCTGGAACAAGTAAAACATCATCAAATGTATAAGCTTCACCAACTATTTCTAACATCTTAACCCCTTGAAAAATTTTTATCTATTTATTATACTGCCTAAGCAAGGAAAGTAAAGATGCCTCTAATATTCCGAATTCACTAATAATTAATTCCTCTCCTCCAAATCTATTGAGGATCTCAGAATAAACAACTAACCCTGGCAAAGCAATATCCTCTCTTCCCTCCTCCATCCCCTTGACATTCCGAATCCTCGGCAAGGTCAAATCACTAAGCTTAGCAATGTGCTTTTCAAGTCTATCAAAACTAACCTTATGTCCATGCAATCTTTGAGGATCGTATTTTGTTAACTTCAAATCAAGACTTCCTAAAAGACTGGCTGATCCACCTGTTATTACTATTTTTTCAAATCTTTCCATGGGAAGGACTTTAAGCTGATCTCTAACATATTCTTTGAGAGATTGTAAGGTCTTCTTAGTAACAGGATAACGCAGTTTGAAGAGATCTCTAAGTGCCACTACCCCTATATCAAGACTAATTATCTTCACAACCTTGCCCTCTCTGATAAAGATAAACTCGGTAGACCCGCCACCAAGATCAACAATTAATAAGTCCCTTAGAGGAAGCCCTAACTTTTTCAAGCCAAAGAGTATTCCTTCTAAGGTAAGCTCTGCCTCCTTTTCGGGAGTTAAAACCTCTACTTTTAAACCAAACTTCTCCTCTATTTGCTCTAAAAGTAAAGAGGCATTCTCAGCCTTTCTGAAAACGGCCGTTCCTACTGCATAGTAGTCTCTCACCTCAAATTTATCCATGATGGCTTTTAGATTTTGAAGGGCAGCAAGAGCCCTTGCCATAGCCACTTCGGAAATTTTTCCACTCTCAACAAGTCCTTCCCCTAAACGCACATTTTCTCGGAAACTTTGCAAAAAATAGATTTCTCCTCCCACATATTTACCCAAAAGCATCCTAAAGGTTTGTGTGCCCAAATCAAAGGAAGCCAAGAAAGGGGTATTTAGCCTCTCCCGCAACTCTTTGCCCATTTGGAAAACTGCCCTTACCTTGCCTTTCAAATAATAGTTTTGTTGATTTTTAGGATTCTTAAATAGATAGGACTTGGCCTTGGAAAGTTTAAAAACCCCAAAATCTCTTAACTCAATGGTAATACCTTTTTTAAGAGAGAGAGCTAAAATATCAAAGATCTGATCAACAATAAAGGCTAAGTCTTTATCTTCCAGCTCTGGAAAATGTCCCTTAAGCTTTTCGCTTAACTCTCTTTTAGTCATAAAATTAAATTAATTTTTTAATAGATAGAGGGCCCTGAAATTAAAGGGGTCAATTAATTTTGAATTAAGATCCAGTTTTTCCTCAAAGAGCTTGGTAAGAAGACCCTTTTTGGGGGGTAGCATATAAATCTCTGCTTTTTTGAGACCTGCCATCTCTTGAGCAACTTCCAGAGCCCTTGAGAGATTTCCTAACTCATCAACGAGACCAAGCTTCTTAGCCTCTTCTCCTGTGTAAATCTTTCCATTGGCCAAAGCCCTCACCTTCTCAGGAGATAGCCTTCTTTCCTCCACAATTGCTCTCACAAACTGCTCATGTAAAGAATTAACCTTTTCCTGGAGATATCTTTTCTCTTCAGAGGAAAGTCTTCTGAAGGTAGAACCAGTATCTTTAAATTCACCACTTTTGATTACCTCTGTAGAGACACCTATCTTCTCCATAAGTTTCTCTAAATTGGGTAGTTGGATCATGACCCCGATGCTTCCCGTGATAGTCCCTGGATTAGCAAAGATTTTGTGACCTGGGAGAGCAAGATAAAGCCCTCCTGAAGCAGCAACTCCCCCCATAGACACCACAAGTGGCTTAAATTTTTTAAGGACCTTCAACTCTTCAAAAAGCTCCTGCACAGGGCCTATGGCCCCACCAGGGGAATCTATTCGCAAAACCACGGCCTTAATATCCCTCCTTTCCCTTAATTCACGAAGTAGTGACAAATAAGGCTCAGCCTCAAGGATGACCCCCTTAATCTCAAGAACTCCTATCTTAGGTCTACCAAACCCTTTATCCTTCAGGGCTATAATAAAGGAAAAGAATAAACTCAGGAAAAGGATAAAAACTACTAATCCTCCCACAAAGGCAAGCCCATAGACAAGCCAAGGTCTTTTCATATATTTACTTAAAGTTCTATTTTGATCTTAGAGAGCCCTTTTGAGGACTCCTGGCTAACCTTTCCTTGATAGGCCAAAACCTCAGCTTTTTCCTCTTTCAAGATATAAGCCTTTTCAGATACCCATAATCTTTTTCGCTCAGGATCTAAGGTAATTATGATTCCCTTTACCCTCTCTCCCTCTCTAAGTGCTTTGCTTTTTCTCGTCTCCGCTAATTCACGCATGGGCAGAAAGCCCGTAATCCCTTCCTCAATTCTTAGTAAATATCCTTTACCTGGCACCTCTTTTTTTATCTCTCCTTCAATTTCTTCTCCTACCTTGTGTCTCTGAGAAAATTCTATCCAGGGATTTGGCTTTAGTTCCCTTATACTCAGAGCTAACCTTTTAGTCTCAGGATTAAATTCTATTACCTTAGCCTTTATTAAATCTCCTACCTTAAAAAGTGATTTAAGATCCTCCACCCTATCCCAGGAGACTTGGGAAATATGAATAAAACCATCCACTCCCTCCCTGATTTCCACAAAAAGCCCAAAATCAGTTACTGTCTTAATAGGGCCCTCCACGATATCCCCTACCCTAAGCTCTTTGGCCACAGTCTCCCAGGGATTTTCTTCTAATCTCCTCAAACTTAGAATTAGTTTTCTTTCCTGGGGATTTAGCTCCGTAATTATAGCCTCAATTAGATCTCCCTCTTGTAAGATATCCTTAGGTTTAAGGCCTTTTTTCCAGGAAATCTCGCTTGCCGGAAGAAGACCTTCAAGGCCAGGCTCAATTTCCACAAAGGCACCAAAATTTTCTATCTTTACTACCCTCCCTTTAACCCTCTGATCAGGCCCATAACGATCTTCCACCCTCTCCCAGGGATCAGGCTCAAGGACCTTATGACTTACCTTTAATTTTCTTTTCTCGGGATCCCACTCTAAAACCTTCACAGCTATCTGGTCACCTTCAGCTAAATAGCTCTCGCCAGATCGGAGTCTCCTTCTTGTAACCTCAGATAGGGGCAAAAAGCCTGTGATAAGCCCATCAAAATCAAGGAGAAAACCACCTTTTACAGCACCTTTAACTTTACCCTCTAATATCTCTCCTTCCTGAATTTTTCTCTCCAGCTCCTTTAGTTTTAATTCTCTCTCCCTTTGCTGATAAGCCCGTTGAGAGGCCACAAAGGACCTCTCATTTAACTTTAGCAAGAGAACCTTTATTCTCTCTGAACCTTCGCTACTTTGAGATCTTAAAAGTTGAGACTGAGGCAAAAAACCCTTGATAAGACCTTCATAAATAACTTCATAGCCACCCTTTACAGGTTTAGAAAGCTTTACCTCAATAGGATCTCCTTTTTCAAAGGCCTCTTTTAGCCTTTTTAAGGCCTCTTCCTCTAAAATCTTGCGGGTTGAGAGTAAAAACTGGTCTTCTTGAGAAATCCTTTTGACTACAATAGCCCTTACCCTATCACCTAAATTAAAAATTAAATTCCCTTCAAGATCTTTAAGCTCCTCCAAAGGTAGAGCAGCTTCCTTTTTGGTGCCTATATCCACAAGGGCATAGTTTCTCCCAATTTTAACAATAGGGCCCTCAACTTGGTCCCCTACCTCATAAGTCCTCTCTTGAAAATAGTTCTCCAAAATTTCGGCAAAATTCTCCATAAGACAACCTCTTTTGCTAAAGAATATTCTTTAATTTATCTTAATCTTCCAGAAAAATCAAGTTTTTAGCCAAGATTTTCTCCTCTTCTAAACTGTGGATCTTCCCCTCAAGTTTAGCCCTTCTAATCTCTCTCAAAATCTCTCCTATTTTTTTCCCCTCCTTAACACCCATAGCTAATAGATCTTTGCCCTTCAAAGCTGGCTTAAGATGCCTCCACTTATCCCAAAAAGCCATCACTATTTCTCTCCCTTTTTTCTCTAAAGCCAAGCGGAATAAAAAATATGGAGGAATCCTTTCTAAAAACTCAACCTTTTCAAGAAGGGGAAGGTCTTGGAGAAAGGAACCTTCTTGAAACTTTCTATAGTATTCAAGCATTTTATTAATCTCTTCTTCGGGAAAATTTAGCCGTCTAAGGGTCTTTTCCTCTATCTTCACTAAAAAGAGGAGAAAAAATCTTTCAAAATCTGAGGCCTTAAGTTCTTCTTTTGCTCTTTTCATCAAGATAAAATCCTCTTCAGCAATCTCTTTTACTTGGAGATCAACCCTCTTTAGGAGCTTAACCTCTTGGAGCTCTCTACAAAGTAGAGAAATATTAGCCAAGGGTTCTTTAGTGACAAAGAGCTTTAACTCCTGAGAAAGCCTGGAAGGAGAGAGCTTTTTGAAGGAGGAAAACTTGTCCCCCTCAGTAAGGGCTAAAAAAAAATCCTCAGAATAACGAAAAGAAAACCTAACTTTATAGCGCACCCCTCTAAAAGCCCTTGTAGGATCTTCCACAAAGGATTTTATGTGTAATGGTCTTAAGAGCCCCTTTTGGAGATCCTCAGTTCCTGAAAGTAAATCTACTATTCTTTCTTCCTGGGGAGGAGTAAGGCCATAGATAAGGGAATTGATGGTAAAGTCTCTCCTCATGATATCATCAAGGTATGTTCCTGGAGAGACCTCAGGCAAACTTGCTGGCTCTTTATAGACCTCCTTTCTTGCCGTAACCAGATCTAAGGTAAATCCATCAGCAAAAAGTATCTTGTAAGTGAGGAACTGCGACCTAAATTTGACCATAGCCTCTGTCTCTTTGAGAAGATTAGCCAAAAGCTCTTCCCAGTTACCCTGAAGCACCAAATCTAAGTCCTTGACCTCTCTACCTAAAAGGACATCTCTTACAGGTCCACCTGCAAGGTAAAGAAAGAATCCTGACCTTTTCGCCAAAGATTTAGCCTTCTCCAAAAAGAGAAAAACTTTCTCTGGAACTTTAAGTCTTAGGGAAAATTTACTCCAGGGATAGTCCAAAGTTTTCATTCCCTTGCCCGGGGATGAAATTTTTCATAGGCCTTCTTTATCTTGGAAAAGTCTAAATGGGTATATATCTGCGTGGTAATTAGACTGGAATGCCCTAACATAACTTGTAGAGCCCGTAAATCAGCTCCTCCCTCCAAGAGATGAGTAGCAAAGGAGTGTCTTAGGATGTGAGGGGATATTTTGGAAGGATCTAACCCTGCTTGCAAGGCATATCCCTTGATTAGCTGCCAACATCTTTGCCTGGTTAAAGGGGCACCCCTTCGGCTTAGGAAGAGAAAGTCTTTGCTCTTTGTGCCTAATAAAAGGGGCCTCACCTCCTGTAAATATCTCTCTAAAAACTCTAAAGCTACCTCTCCCACAGGAACAATCCTTTCTTTCCCTCCCTTTCCCACTACCCTTAGGAGCCCTAAACTCAAATTAAGATTCTCTAACCTAAGGGCTATAAGCTCAGAAACCCTTAATCCTGTAGCATAAAGAAGCTCAAGCATGGTTCTATCCCTAAACCCGAGGGGATCACTTAAATCTGGAGCCTGAAGAAGCCTTTCAATTTCTTCTAAACTCAAGACCTTGGGAAGCCGTTTGGGAAGCTTTGGGCTTTCAAGAAGATGATAGAAATCCACTGGTAGTCCCCTCTCTTCTGAGAGGAAATGGAGAAAATTTTTAAGGCTTGAGAGTTTCCTCGCTATAGAAAAGGGATTAAAACCCCTCTCCTTTAGGTAATTAAGATAATCTCTTAGATGATGCATATCTAAATCCTCAAGGTTTATAGACTCTTTCTCCAAGAAATTTAGAAAATCTATTAAATCTGAAGCATAAGCCTTTAAGGTATTGAGAGAATAATTTTTATGTCCATGAAGAAAGAGAAGAAATTCCTGGACCAGTGTGTGAGAGGTCATCTTTAAAGAGTTAATTCTTTGAGGAGTTTTTCACTTTTATAGGCTAAAAATTCGTCTTTAGTAGAGAGATTGATAGCCTTTAACTTGGCTAAGATTGCTTGTTTTTCCGTAAAAGAAAATTTAGCAAAGTTTTCCCTTATCTTTTCCAAGACCTCTAAGACGATTTCTCTTACTTCTACATCAAAAAAAGGGATGAGATCCCTTCCCTCTTCAGGAAGTCCGAATTTTTCATAAAAAAGGAGGGCGATCTTTTGAAAGTCCTTTTTACCTACAGCCTGATGGAGTTTTTTTAGCCATTCTTCCTTTTCTACATCTCGTTTGTGGAAGAGTTTATCTAATTCCTTTAGGTATCTTTCCTTTAGTTTTTTATCTTCCGTTGGGGTAGTTCCCTCTCTCTTTTCTACCTTTCTTCGCAGTTTAGCCAGACCGCTTGCATCCTTTAATTTATCAATCTCTCTCCAGGAAAGTTTCTTTTTCTCTGACATGATTACCTCCCACAATAGACTTGAAAAATCTCCCTTTCTGGAAGCTTAAGGGCAGATAGTTTCCCTCCATAGACACATCCTGTATCTAAGCCAATCCTATCTTCAAGCATAAACACCTCTGGGAAAGGAGTATGTCCAAAAATGACCACCTTTTCAAATTTCTTTTCGGCTAAATAAAAACTCTGTCTAATCCAAAGAAGGTCATCCTCAGTTTGTTCTTCTAACTTTTTTTGGGGATTAATACCTGCATGCACAAACAAATAGGGACCAAGTTCTAAATAGAGAGGCAGTTCTTGCACAAACTTAACATGCTCTTCAGGGATATGCAGTTTCCCTCCTGCAAAATAATTTTTAAGAGTTTCTCCACCACCATTGTAAAGAAAGACCTCTACATCTAAACCCTGCATATATCTTTCAAACATCCATTCGTGGTTTCCCTTAAGAGGAAAGACCCTCTCAGGATATAGTTTTTTAAGTTCCAGAAGGGTCTCTAATACCCTTCTGGAATCTGGCCCTCGATCAATATAATCTCCTAAAAAAATTAGATAATCTACTCCCCAGGCTATAGGTAATTTTTCCAACATGGCTTCCAAGGCTCGGAAACATCCGTGAATGTCTCCAATAACAAAAATATTAGTCCCAGAAACGGGCTCTTCTATCATCAAGCCTTTTAAGTCCATATTTGAAGGCTAAGCCAAGGGCTCTATTCCATTCTTCTTTAGTGATTTTGCGATCAAGGGGAGGATATTTCCAAGCATCTCCACAGGGCCTATATTGATCCATAAGATTAAAATAGGTATCAGGGGAGACTTCCTCAGCTACAAATTTAATGACCTCCTCTGTTTGAGAGAGATCCCCAGGTAAAACAAGATGCCTTATAATCAAGCCTCTTTTAGCTATCCCTCCCTCTATCACTAAGTCCCCTACCTGCCTATGCATCTCTTTGACAGCCTCTTTCACCCTCTCAGGATAATTTCTGATCTTAGAAAGCCTTAAGGCCACTTGGGCATCCATATATTTTATATCGGGCATATAGATATCAATTATGTCCTCAAGAAGCTTTAAGGTTTCTACCGATTCATATCCTCCACAATTATAGACAATGGGCAGGCATAAACCCTTTTCTGCAGCCCTTTTTATGGCCTCCACAATAAATGCGATCTGATGGGTGGGAGTAACCAAATTAATATTATGACAACCCCATACCTGTAAAATTAGCATAATTTTCGCGAGATCCTCCACCTCTATTTCCTCACCCTCTCCTAAATGACTTATTTCCCAGTTCTGGCAATAGACACAGGCCATATTACAGTAGGTAAAAAAGATAGTGCCTGAACCAGAGGTCCCAACTAAAGGCCTTTCCTCTCCAAAATGGGGGCCATAACTTGCTACCACAGGCTTAGCTCCAACTCTACAAAAACCCCTTTCACCCTTTAGGCGATCCACTTTGCATTCATGAGGACAGAGCCTACAGGGACTCATATATTCATAGAGAGCATCAATCCTTCGCTCAAGTTCACCTTTTTCCAATAACTTTAGATAGGAAGGGTATTCCCTCATAGGAGAAACTCCAACCAGTGCATGATCTTTGGAGGCTCCCTAAGTAAAAAACTAAAATTTAAATAGCAACCTGTGCATAAAGTTGCCAAGTAAAATTTACCCATTAATTCACCCTTCCAAAGTTTAGCATATTCTCTTTGAAAACCTCTCAACCAGAGGGAGAGCTTCGCTGAACCACAACAAAAATCTTTAGCTCCTAATATATTTTTTAGATTTTTTTCCTCAGAAGTCAAGGGAAAATTTAGATGACATGGAAAATGATAAAGGATCTCCTTTTTGTTTTCTAACTCTATGTTTTTTTGTAAAAAAATTTTTAGAAAATCAAAAACAAAATAACATCTTTGAGATAGCTCTTTAAAAGCCTCGCCTTCCTTCTCTTCAGCAAATAAAAGAGGATAAACCCTTTTCAACACCCAAAAACAGGTAGCACAAAAGGTAACTATGGGTTTGGGTTCTGCAAATTTTTGGAGGATATTTTTAGCATAGTCCCTAACCACATCAATATAGCCAGAGCTCAGATAGGGTATTCCACAACAGCTCTGCCCAGAGGGAATACATGGTCTTAGGGATTCCCTTTTCAAGAGCCCTAAAAATTTAAAAAAAGCTTCAGGATAGAGATGTTTCAGCCCGCAGGACAAATAAATGTAAAAGTCCCCTTCCTTAAAATTTTGTAAAATTTCTTCTTTGAAATCTTTGATAATATTTTGATTTAATGGTAAAAATTTTAAAAGATATAAAGAATCTTGGAGATGGGGAATAGGAGGTTTCTTTTCCCTTGCCTTTTTAATAAGATAAGCCTTAGGAAAGCTAATACCCTGAGGGCAAATTTTAGAGCATCTCTCACAGAAAAGGCAAAAATCAAGGCTTGGGGAATAGAGCCCCTTAGATAAAAGGAAATTTCTACCTCTTGGGGAGAAGCTTTCTTGGAGATAGAAGCGATAGCTTGGGCATTGGGGGAGGCATTTTCCGCAGGAGAGGCAATTTTCAGGACCTATTACTTTCATTTCTTTCCTTTAGTAATCTCTCAAGCCACCAGGAGCACCACTCAGTCTCCGTGATAGCCTCAGCAAGCCCTTTAGACTCTTCGAGGATAAGCCTTCTTTTAGCATAATTTATCCAGCGTTCAGCAAAGGGGTTATTGAGGTCCTTTTGCTCCTTAAGTTGCACAATAAGGTCTAAAACATCGGCATCATGAACAAGCTTAGCCTCTAAGGACTCACCTTTTCTATATTCTTCATATAAATTAAGCACTTCCTCGGCAAAAAAAAGTCCCTCCAAGGCCTCATTAAGGGCCTTTCTTTCGTCAGCTTGGTTGTAAAGCTTATTTACCGCATTGAAATCCCCGGTCCTTGCCTCAACAAAGTCATGAAAAAGGGCCATTTTAAAGAGCTTATTTTCATCAATTTTTCCTTTAAATTTCTGACTTAACACATAGGCACAAAAGAGGACACCAAAGGAGTGAGCTGCCACATTTTCCCTTCCTGTGCCGAGATAGCTATATCCAGTCCTTTCAATTCGCTTAAGAAGGGAGGCCTCAAACAGAAGTTTAGCTAAACGGTGATATAAACTCATTCTTGAGAAAACTTAGCCATATAGGCAGTAAATTTGAGAATAATTTTTCCTACTAAGAACTCTGTAAAAGGGTAGTGAGGTATAGGTCTTACCTCAACGAGATCCAACCCTATAACCCTTGCTTTAGCAAGGACTTTTAAAATAGAGAGTAACTCTGGCCAAAGCAATCCTCCTGGCTCAGGGGTTCCAACACCAGGGGCAAGAGAGGGATCTAAAGCATCCATATCTAAGCTTAAATAAATGGCCCCATCTTTGAGAAAATCTTCAATCCTTCTCAAGACTGAGGGAAAATTTTGGTAAATTTCATGAGCAAAGATGACGGAGAGCCTTTTTTCCTTTATGGCTTTAAATTCTTCTTCTGATATAGCCCGAATCCCCACACTCAAAATAGGAATGCCCAGCTCATGAATTCTCCTCATCACTGTAGCGTGGTTCACCTTTGTTCCCAAATAGGTATCTCTAAAATCCAAATGGGCATCTAAGTGAAGGATCTTGAGATCGGGATAGACCTTTTTTAAGGCTCTGATGGCACCTAAGGTAAGGGTATGTTCGCCCCCTAAGAGGATAGGAAGAAAGTGAGAGGTAACTGCCAAAGAGGTTAAGCTTTCTACCTTAGCTAAAGCCTCATCTAAAGAAAAGGGGAATTCCTCAAGGGGATAGGTGAAAAAACCTATCTCTTGGTGTGGGGACAGCCCTGTTTCTTCCTCAAAGAATTCTAAATATGGGCTAACCTTTAGGATTTCAAGAGGAGCAAAACCTGTTCCCTTAAGCCAGGTAGTGGTCTGTTCTAAAGGTATAGGAAGAAGGGCTACCTTGGCCTGAGGATGGTCAGGTAGCCCAAGAAAAGGAATTTTCATTTTTAAAGAAGAATGTTTTTCCGCTCCAGACGGATAAAATTCTCCACCGCTCTAATGGAGCGAGGAAACTCTAAGCCTCTATCCAGAAGTCTAATTTCGCTTTTCTGGATCTCAAACATCTCAGTTATATCCTGAATAGCCTTATCTACATCAAAGGGTTTACAGGAAAAGATATCCACACTAAGGAAACGTTTTTCAGGGAAAGTATGGATACTGATATGACTCTCAGCAATGATCACAAAACCAGAAATCCCCCAATCCTCAGGGTCAGGGGCATAATATTTAAATACATATGGAGGCATTATTTTGGTCATCTCAATGTCATCAGGATATTTATTCAGGAAATTAAAGATAAAATCTAAATCTTTAAGCTTTTCATAATTAGCTCCATAGCCATCTAAAATAAGATGTTGACCAAAACCATACTCAAGTTTTTCAAAATTTTTCATCTTTCCCACCCCCTTCAAAAGTTAGCCCCCGAGAGACGGGGAATAAAATATATCATAAATTTTATTTGTCAAGAGCCAGGATAAACTTCAGAGAAACCATTTTAAGCCCTATGAAAGGTAAAAATAAAGCTTAATACAGAAAATTTTCTCTTAAAACCTGTTATTCTTTCCTGTAATCTCCCATTTATTCATTTAAAATTGAGATCTTGGACAAAAAATTTTTTTTGATTATAATAAACTAGAAGGTATGATTCCCTACCTCAAATTTTTTATCCTTTTTCTTTTATTGTTAGTTTCGATTAGTTGCTCCTCCCATCAAAGCAATGGCTTTTCTTTAAGGATAATCTCCGAAGAAAGGGAAATAGAGCTCGGAAAACTATACTTACCTGCCTCTATAGATGAATTTGAAGGTCTATATCCTGAAGAAGATGTTCAGCTTTATATCAATGTCCTTGGTAAAAAACTTGCTCAAAGGACCCAAAGAAAAATGGATTATCAATTTTATTTAGTAAACTCCGGAGTCGTCAATGCCTTTGCCCTCCCTGGAGGGCCTGTAATAATAACGAGAGGTATCTTTTTAACCTTGGAAGATGAAGACGAATTGGCGGGAATTTTGGGGCATGAATTAGGTCACATTGAAAGGAGACATCATGCCCGTTTTGTGGAAAAACAAATGGCCTTGAATTTACTACTTCAAATAGGCGCTATATTATTGCCTCAAAATCTTAGTGGAGAACTACTTTTTCAGTTGGGTAGGTTTTCAGCAGGGCTTCTTAGTTTAAAATTTAGTAGGGATCAAGAGAGAGAGGCAGATGAAGCAGCCTTTATCCTCCTTATAAACTCAGGGTATTCCCCAGAGGGAATGCTTAAAGTCTTTGAAAGATTTAAAAAGATGGAAAAAATGAGACCTCCTGAGTGGCTTTCCACCCACCCCCTTCCAGAAAGCCGTATTAAGGATTGGCAAAGTAGGATAGCTCAATATAGGCCCACTGGTAGCTTTATTAAGAGTTCAACTAAATTTGAGGAGATACGAAGAAATCTTTTACAAACCAAACCTTCCTTTGATGAATGTGAAAAAGGAAAGAGGGCCTATAAAGAGAGGGATTATGAAAGGGCTGAGAGACACTTCCAAAAGGCCTTGGAGCTTTATCCCAAAAATGTCCCCGCCCTTATCTATTTAGCTAAAATTCATCTTAAGGAGAAAAACTATATCTCTGCTCGCGATTATGCCTTTAGAGCTCTTAAGTTTAATCCAGAGCTTTTTTCAGCCCATTATCTCTGTGGTCTCTCTGAGTTTGGTCTTAATAACTGGGAAAGAAGTTTAGCTTATTTTGAAAAGGCAAAAAAACTTATCCCCTTTGAAGGCTCTGTTTATTATTATGCGGGAAGAAACTTGGAAAATTTAGGGCGTATCAATCAAGCCAAAGAGAATTATAAAAAGGCCTTAGAAATAGGACCAAAGGATGCCCCATGGTATGAGGACTGCTATAGGAGATTTTATCGTCTGTAAACCATGAGATAGATGATCCTTGACTACTACTTTCCAGTGGCTCAAATCAAATTACCTTTGTTTATTCCACCTCTAATATCCTTCATTATCTCCTTTTTTTGTGCTACTGTGGGTATAAGTGGGGCCTTTTTATTACTTCCCTTCCAAGTGAGTATACTCAATTTTACTTCTCTTCCTGTGACAGCTACCAATCATCTATTTAATGTAATAGCTATTCCCAGTGGTGTTTACCGTTACTGGCGTGAAAAACGCTTCTATTATCCTATTACACTCCTCATAACCATAGGCACATTCCCAGGCGTAGTTATTGGTTACTTCCTCAGAATTTCTCTCTTTGAAAACCTAAAAAATTTTAAATTTTTGGTAGGTTCTGTCCTACTTGTCATTGGATTAAAAATGCTCTATGATCTCTTTTATCCCAAAAAATCTTACGCCTTTTCCCCAGAGCCAGCAAAGACTATATTATTTTCCCCACTTAAATTAAAGTTTGAATATAGCCAAAGAGTTTATGAAGTAAATAACCCCTCTCTAATTCTAACTGCCTTAGTTATTGGCATCATTGGGGGAATTTATGGAATAGGTGGAGGTGCCCTTATGGCTCCTATACTCCTTGCCTTTTTCAGATTGCCCCCCTACATCTTTGCTGGAGCAACCCTCTTTGGAACATTTCTCACCTCAGTGTTAGGAGTTCTAATTTTTGTGCTGGGAGGCCATGGACCTGACTACCTGCTTGGAATACTCTTTGGAATAGGGGGATCCTTGGGTATATATCTGGGAGCTAAATTTCAAAAGAAAATGCCCCAGAAAGCTCTAAGTCTCTTACTCATAGCTATTATTCTCTTTATAGCCTTTCAATATATATGGCCCTTTTTTAAGCCCTAAAAGCAAGACTTCTATAAACTTTATTAACCCCTTTCAAATTTATAAAAAAGTTTTAGACGTATCTTTTTAAGTTCCTTAATTGTCTCTAAGGCCAAGTAGTGATTTAGTTTTAAATCGTGGGCAATTTTACTAATTTTAGATAACCCCCCTTCCTTAAAATGGCACATAGTATATAAATTATAAGGCCAGTGAGGATATGACTTTCTGAGATAGCAATGGGTTATAAAGGATTGGTTAGCAAAAAATCTCCCGACCTCTTCAATTCGTTCTTCAGGCACAAGCCAAGCGGTCAATATATTTTCTTTATAGCCAAGCTTTTGATGTTTAAAGAGGGCTCCAAACCTCCTTAAGGCCCCCTTTTTTTGCATGTCCTCAAGCCATCTAAAGATTTCTTCCTCCTCTAAAGCAACCTTTTTAGCTATTTCTTTGAAGGGTTCAGAAACAAGTGGTAAAGGCTCTTGCAAGGCCATAACTAAAATTCTATCTCTTTCGCTTATCTCCAAAATGACCTCTCCCCTCTGTTTAAGAGGTAACTCCTCTTGAAGCTCTCCATTAATCTCGTTAAATACCGCAGAGATCTTAAAGACCTTCAAGATAGGTAGATAAAGATACTCCTTAGCTCCTGATCTTTGAAAGAGGTCTTCTGCTTCCTTTAAGAGATCCTCTCCAGGGGGGACCACTAAGGTGAACCAAAGATTAAAGTTATGGTTTCTCAGATAGTTGTGACTAACTCCTGGATGGCTATTAATGACCTCTATAGCTTGTTCTAAAAAATCTGCCTCAACCTTAAAGGCAAAGAGGGAAGATTGATGGGCAAAGGAGAAAGGATTAAAAATAGCTGAAATCTGCCGCAATTTACCCTCAGACTGCCATTTTTGCAAAAGAATTAGAATATCTTCTTCCTTGAGGTTAAATCTTTGAGCTATAGTTTGAAAGGGGCGCGATTGCAGAGGGAAATCTTTCTGCAAAATCCTAATTAGCTCCTTTTCTAAAAGTAATGGTGTGGATTTGTCAAGAGCCATGGTGGAGAAAATTTTTCAGGAGTTTTAGCCTATTAGGATGTTTTAATTTCCTCAAGGCCATACTCTCAATTTGGCGAATCCTCTCTTTAGTTACTTTAAATTTCCGCCCTACCTCTTCTAAAGTATAAGCCTCTCTTTCACCAATACCAAATCTCAAGCGAATAACCTTTTCTTCTCTGGCTGAAAGGGTCTTTAAGAGTTCTCTTATCTTTTCTGAAAGAGCATAATTAAAGGTAACCTCATCAGGTTTTAAGACATTTTGATCCTCTATGAAATCCTTTAATGTGGTTTCCTCTTCCTCTCCTATGGAAGACTCTAAGGAAACTGGTTGTTTCATAACTTTAAAAATATAACTTAGTCTCTCTATAGAAAGGCCTGTTTCCTTAGAAAGCTCTTCCAAGGTAGGATCCCTTCCGTATTCCTGATAAAATTTAGTTGAAACTATCTTGCTAATTTTATAAATTACCTCAATAATGTGAACAGGAATTCTAATGGTCCTCGTATTTTCTGCCAAATATTTAGTAATATTTTGTCTAATCCACCAGGTGGCATAGGTAGAAAACTTAAAGCCCCGACGATAATCAAATTTTTCTACAGCCTTAAGAAGGCCAATATTACCTTCTTGGATGAGATCAGAGAGTAAGGCTCCTTTAGGAGCATATTTCCTGGCTATGGAAAGTATAAGCCTCAGGTTTGCCTTAACAAGTTCCTCCTTTCCTCTTTTTATCTTCAAAAAGGCTTGATTAATCTTCTCTGAAGAACTTTTGACCTCTTCAAGGCTTTTCCCAAAAAAATTTAGGCTACTCTGAATATCATGATAAAGTTTACTCCCTTCAAAAGTAAATCTTTGCACCTCTGGCAAGGTCTCTAAATCTTTAAACCTCTTACTCTTTTTCCTTCCCCTCCCATTTGAGGCCAGTAATTCTTCCAGATCTATTTTCAAATTTGGGCAATTTTGCAAAACTTTGGCCTTTAAATTTTCAAAGGCTTGAATTTTTTTATGGGTCTCTAAAATCTCACAAGTTAATTCATCCAAGAGTAATTTAGTAGGACGAAGCTCATAAAGATAATTAAGAACAATTTCCACTCTTTGTTCCCACTCTTGACTATTAGTGTCCAAGTCCAATAGATTTAAAAGGGCCCCTTTAAGTTTGGTGAGCCAAGCCTCCTTTTTTTCACGATCCTTTTCCAATTCTTCATAGTCCTTAAAGTAAAGAGAGAGATTATTTCCCTTTTCAATACCCCTTAAAATCTGATAAAATTTCATAATCTGCGTGGGATAAGTAAATATCTCTGTGAGAATTAGCCTTTCATTTTCCTCAATGGTCTTCCCAATCCTTATCTCATCCTCTTTCGTTAGTAATTTATGATTAAAAACCTCATTAATGTATATACGTAAAGACTCATCAGTCTTATTCCGCTTAACTTCCTCTTCCAAAAGATTTTCATCCACTTCCTCTAAAAGAAACTCTTCTTCAAAAAGACAACTCTTTTTTTGATGGAGGGCCATAAGTTCCTCCTTTTTCGTTATATTTCTGAAATTTCTTTATAGGTCATGGCCTTTTTTATGCTAAATAAAATTCTCTCAATTTCTTCCCTTTTCCCTGTCTTCTCAAAAAATTTAATGCTTTCAGCTATTTTTTTTATCTCTCTTTTTTTCCTTTCAAGAAAGATAAACCTTTTGATTTGCTCTTGAACTTCTTTTTTATCTTCAAAGGGAGGCGAAAAAAGTAGATCACTTAGTAGCTCTTGAAAATCAGGAGAAGGAATACTAAGAATTTGAGATTCCTCTTTAGGCTTTAGCTCCAAGAGTTGGAGAAGAAACCTTTGATAAGGCCCCTCTTCAAAGTTTTCCAAGAGTTTTCTAAGCCCAACTTCTTCCAAAGAAGGAATTTCCTCAGGATAGTTAACTAAATATTGGGCAATAATCTTCAGGAAACCTTCCTCTTTTTTAATCTCTTCCATATGAGAGGTCTTATCTTGTATTGGCTGAGATTTCTTATTCTTCCTTAGAGATCGTCTAATATCCCCTTCGGGCAACTCTAAGTAGAAAGCAAGCTCTCTACAGACTTCCTGTTCTAAAAGAGGATCATCAATCTCAGAGAATAGCTCAACTAACTCCTGAAAAACCTTGGAGGGATGAGAGGGAAATTCATGTTTCAGGGTATGATAGGCAAAAGCAGGGGCTGATAGAGTGAGCTCCTTTAGTTTCTCTTTAAGCTGCTCACTTTGTTCTTTAGTAAATTTTTGCACAAAAGAGTCTGGATCTTCTTCTGAAGGTAAGCTTATCACTTGAGGTAGACGATTCTTTTTTGAAAAAAGGGATATAGCCCTGAGTGCAGCCTTCTTTCCTGCCTTATCTCCGTCAAAGAGGAGATATATGTCTTCCGCATAGGAACAAATTTTTTGCACATGCCTTTCTGTGAGAGCAGTTCCACAGGTAGCTACTACATTTTTAATTTCTCGCTCCCACAGGCTGAGATAATCAAAATATCCTTCCACTAAATATAAAGACCTTTCCTTTTTTATGAATTCCTTACTCTGAAAGAGGCCATATAATATTTCACTCTTCTTGAAAAGCCTTGTCTCTGGTGAATTTAGATATTTGGGTTCCACATCAGGACTTAGTGCCCTACCAGCAAACCCCACACATTCACCCTTTTCATTGAGGATTGGGATAACCAGTCTATCTCTAAAAAGGTCTAAATAAGAACCATCATCCATTTTCTTTAGGAGGCCAGCTTCTATAGCTTGTTCCATATCAAATTGGCTTGCCCTGAGAAGTCCTGCTAAAACTCTTCCCTCAGGTGGAGCATAGCCAAGAAAAAAGTTCTCCCAGGTCTCCTCACTTAACCCTCTTTTTTTAAGATAGTCTCTGGCCTTGTCTCCTAAGGGATGGGTATGCAAAAAATTTTGATAAATCTTAGCGACCTTAAAATTTAGTTCTACTAACTCTCTCTCTCTTTTCTTTTCCTTAAAAGGAAGGGTCTTAATTTCAAGACCAGCCCTTTCAGCAAGCTCCAAAAGGGCAGATCTGAAATCAAGTCCCTTAATTTTCATATAAAAGGAAATTACATCTCCCGAAGCTCCACAGCCAAAACATTTAAAAATCTGCTTTTCAGGATTCACCGTAAAAGAAGGAGTTTTCTCTGCATGAAAAGGGCAGAGCCCAACATAATTTTTCCCTACCCTTTTTAACTTAACATATTGGGAGACGAGATTTAATATATCGTATTGTCTTTTAATTTCTTCAAATAGATCTTCAAAAGACATGGGCATGTTAGGTCTCAATATTCTTTAGCATAAGAATGGAAAAGGTCAATAGATTGCCTCAATTTTTCTTGTGTAGGAAAACGAGGGTAGCCCCATTTCCCCCTTCAGCTGGAGAGGCCACTTCAAATCTCTCAATTAAGGGATGCTTAGCCAAGAAATCTCTTACGGCGGAACGTAGTCTTCCTGTGCCATGCCCATGCACAACCAATAAAATCCTTGTGCCCTTGACAAAACATTCATGTAATTTCTTATCCAAAAGATGCAGCCCCGTTTCCACATCTTCACCGAGGAGGAAAATCTTCTCCTTAGAAACAAAAATATTCTCCGAAAGGCTATCCCTCCTCATTTCTGGTTGCTTCTTAAGGGTAATGCTATAAGTCTTTCGTAGATCTGCTAAAGGCACTTCCAAACGTAGAGATCCTACTAAGACCTCAGCCTTTTTCTCCTTGATATTTACTATTTTTCCTTCTTTGTTGAAAGACACAATCTTTACTTGGTCACCTACTTTAAGGGTGGTCTCCTCCTCCCAAAGGGAAATCTTTTTAGAATCTAAAAACTTTTGGATCTCCTCTTGGGCCTTTTTAAGAGACCTTTGTAAGGTAAGCTCTTCCATAAGTCTTTTAAATTCCTTTGCCCAGTCGTCATATACCCTTTTTAAGGCTTGATCAAATTTTTCCCTTAACTCAACCTTTAGCTGAGAGACTTCCTCTCTCTCCTTTTCCAACTCTTTTACCCTTTTTTCCCACTCTCTTCTTAAGGCCTCTATTTTTTCAATCTCTTCTCGGTATTTCTTTTGCCAGGCAAAATAGTCCTTATTCTCAAGTAGATCCTCAGCTCTATGTAAAAGTTCATCATCAAAACCTAATTTTTTGGCTAATTCTAAGGCATGTGAATCTCCAAAGTAGCCATATAGCAGGCGATAGGTAGGTTGATGATTATGATGATCAAATTCCATGGTTGCAAAGGAAAAATCCTTTTTACTTGACAAAAAGCTCTTAAGCATGTGGGAGTGAGTAGTTACGACAATCATACTGCCTTTTTCTAAAAGCCTCTCTATTAAAGCGCAAACCAGGGCATTTCCTTCTTCAGGATTAGTTCCCCTACCAGGTTCGTCTAGCAAGATTAATGATTTCTCGTCAGCTTCGGTAAAGATCCTCTTCAAATTTTTGAGATGGGCTGAAAAGGAAGATTCACCCTCAAATACATTTTGCTCATCTCCCAAATCTACTAAGACTTTGCTAAAAAGGGGAACCTTTGCCTCTTTAGCTGGCAACATAAACCCATTTAGAGCCATAACAACATGAAGACCAATAGTTTTAAGAGAAACAGTCTTTCCTCCAAAGTTAGGCCCAGTTAGAAGCAATCCTTTTTTGAGGTAGAAATTATTAGCTATAGGCAGGTCTTGTCCCCTTTCTAAGGCTTCCAAATAAAGAAGAGGATGAAAGGCCTTTTTAAGTTCTAAAGAGCCTGTCTCAATGAATTCTGGGAAAACACCTTTATATACTCTCCCTAACATCACCTTAGCCAGAGCCAAATCAAGTCTTACTATCTCCTCTTCTAATCTATAAAATACAGCTTTTTTGGCCAAAGCTTCTCCAGTTATTCCTCTTAAAATATGGGCGAGCTCCCTTTCTTCCTCCCAATACAATTCCTTTAAAGTATTAGAAAGGGATACGACACTAAAGGGCTCAATAAAAACTGTTGCCCCACTCTGGGAAAACCCTTGCACTATACCTTTGACTTTGTTTTTGAATTCAGGCTTTACAGGAAGAACATATCGTCCCTCCCTTTGAAGATAAAGATTATCTTGAAGATAACCCATACTATAATAATAATCTTTGAGTTTATCCAACTTTGAAATAAGCTCTTCTCTGAGTTTTTGTATCTTTTTTCTGATTAAATATAATTGAGAACTTGCCTGATCCTTTATTTCACACCTCTCAAAATCAAAAATTTCAAAAAGTTCCTCTAAAAAAGGCCTTAAGGATTCCCCAAGCTCAACTATTTTAGAAAAAGGTGAATCTCTTAATAAATCTCTTTGCTGAAGAGCTGTTTGTATAAACACTCCCAGAGAGGATAATTCCTGCGGAAGAAGGAGGCCGCGTTTTTCTGCCAGGTAAAAAATCTTATTTAATGAAGGTAGAAAAGGTAATTCAAGCTTTATGCCCTTTTCTAAAAGATTCCAAAGAAAAAGACCTTCATGGTGAAGCCTAAAAATCTCAGATTCAGTAAATAGAGGTTTAAAAGTCTTTATAGCACTCTTAGCTTTCTCAGTTTTAAGATAAGGGAGAAGCTTTTCTAATAACTTCTCCCACTCCAAAAGGGACAAATCCTTGTTCACTTACCCTGAAAGGGTGAAAGTTAGTCTTCTAATTTTTGTTGAAGTTTCTTTAATTTCTTCAGGAGTTTTTTTCTAGCAGCTTGAATCTTTTTCCTTCTCCTGACTCCAGGTTTTTCATAAAATTCCCTTTTTTTTACTTCAGAGAGAATTTTAGTTTTCTCCACAAGTCTTTTGAATCGCTTAATAGCCTGTTCAAAAGATTCACCTTCTCTTACGATCACTCCAGCCAAAGATATCCCTCCCTCTATATTTTTTTTCTAAAGGTAGCATCATAATGCGCATTTGTCAAGTAGCTTATAACACAGTTCTTCAAGGATTTCCTCCCAGGTGAAGCCCTCAATTTCCTGTGCCTTAATTGCCTTCCAATCCTACCTGAAAAAAATACCTCTCTTAGCCAGCCAGATATTAGGATCTTTCTCCAAGTAGGCTTTTATATCCTATTCCTCTATAGGTAGGACCACAAGGCAAGAAGAATAAGACAGTCTTTGGTTGTAAGAGATTGTGGTGGGCTAACTTTTGAGGAGATAATTTATTTGCTTGAGAGGCTGATTAGTCTCTTGGAGAGGTGAGTGAGGGAAGAGGTAAAAAAAAGGGTGTGCCTGCTCAATATCTATTGCATTTACGTAGTAAATAGTATGATCCAGGGGCTTGAAAATTTTAAAATTGGGGTTTTATTAAAAGATAAAACTAAGGGGGATGAACATGGCAATACCTGAGGTTACAGAGCTTGAAAATAAAATCGACTTACTAATTGCTACTGTTCTTGATTTAAGAAAAGAAAAAGAAGAACTTGAGAGGAAACTCGCAGAAAAGAATGAAGAAAATAGAATTTTAAAAGAGGAAATAGAAAGGAGGGAGGAAGAAAAGAGGGTTATTAGAGAGAAGATTGGAGGCTTAATTGAAAAACTTTCTAAAATTTAACTATGGCAAACTATGAAGTAACTTTCGAATTTTTAGGTCAATCTTTTACCTTCCGGAGTAATCTTCCGGAGGAGGATATAAAAGAGGTATTGGCCTATTTAGAGGGTAAAAAAAGAGAGATAGAGGCCCTCAAAAAAGTTCCAACTTACAAACTTGCTATTTGGCTTTTAATGCAGGTAGCTTATGATTATATTAGAATTAAGAAAGAGAAAGAAGCCTTAGAGGCGCACCTAAAGGCTCAACTTAGCAAGTTGGATGATTTTTTAAGAGGAACTCCTCAGGCCTCGGATGCTCGTGAGTAGAGGATTAACCTGCCAAGCTAACACCATCATAATTAGAGGTAAGGTGGAGCTGGGGCTCTTAATAGGGAAGAAGGGCTTACCAGCCCCCTCCTCAAAGATACCCTAAAAAGAGCTTGAGGCAGAAACTCTACCACGGCATCTCGGGGTCTTCTCTCTAACCCTCTTTCCTTCCTTCTTCCAATTCATAAAAAAGGAGGAGGATCCTATGGTTTACACTATTGTTTTCCTTTTAGGGCTTGCTTTAGGGCTGGGCTTAGCTGCTCTATATCTTTATCTTCAAAAGAAAAAGGAAACTGAATTGAGGCAAAGTGCCAAAGCTGAAGCAGAAGAGATCTTAAACAATGCCAAAGAAAAGGCTCAAATAATTATCCTCTCTGCTGAAGAACGCTCGAAAGAAATCCTATTCCAAGCTGAAAAAGAGGCCCACAATAAACTCAAAGAAGCTGATGAACTAATTAAAAAAGAGATGCAAAGACACAGAGAGGCTTTGGAGAAAGAGTTTGAACGAAAGATTAAAGACCTCTCTATAAAAGAGGAAAGAATACTTCATAGAGAAGATCTTCTTACCAAAAGGGAAGAAGAAATTGTTAGAAAGGAAGAAACTTTAGCCAGAAAAGCCCAAGAATTAGAGGCTCTTAGGCTTACCTTGGAAAAGGATAAAAAGGAACTGGAAGAAGGCTTAAATAAGATAAAGGAGGAATTAGAGAGAATAGCTGGCTTAACTGAAAGGGAAGCGCGAGAGATAATCCTCAGAAGGGTTGAAGAGGAAATGGTAGAAGAAAAGGCTAAGGTCATCATGAAAATTGAAAATGAAATAAAAGAGGAGGCGAAAAGAAAGGCCCAAGAAATTATAGCCTATGCCACAGCCAAGGCAGCCATTCCTTTTGTGACGGAAAAGACTGTCTCGGTAGTTCAACTGCCTGGAGAAGAAATGAAAGGAAGAATCATTGGAAGAGAAGGACGAAATATCAGAACCTTTGAGACCCTTACGGGTGTGGATCTCCTTATTGATGACACCCCTGAAGTAGTGGTGCTCTCCTGTCATGATCCATATAGAAGAGAAATTGCCCGTATTGCTTTAGAAAGGCTTATTGCAGATGGTAGGATACATCCTACCCGTATTGAAGAGGTAGTAAAACAGGTAGAAGAGGAGATGGAACAACATATCTTTGAAGTAGGGGAAAAGGCCTGTTTTGAAATGGGGATATACGGAATACACCATGAACTTATAAAACTCTTAGGTAAACTTAAATTTAGAACCAGTTACAGTCAAAATGTTTTACAGCATTCTTTAGAAACGGCTATTATTTGTTCTGCTCTTGCCAGCGAACTGGGGCTTGATCCAAAGAAGGCTAAGAGAGCTGCACTTCTCCACGACATTGGTAAGGCTGCAAGTTATGAACAGGAAGGACCTCATGCCCTGATTGGTGCAGATCTTGCTCGCAAATATGGAGAGGATGAAGAGATTGTTAATGCTATCGCCTCTCACCATGAAGATATCCCTATCACCTCTCTTTTAGGAATCCTGCTCCAAATCTCTGATGCCCTCTCAGGGGCAAGGCCTGGAGCAAGAAGAGAATTACTTGAGGCTTATATCAAAAGAATTAGAGAGCTTGAAAGTCTTGTTTCTTCTTTCCCAGGTGTAGAAAAGGCCTATGCCATTCAAGCTGGTAGAGAAGTGAGGGTCATAGTGGATAGTAAGACTATCTCAGACGAGCGCGCCTATGTTCTGGCTAAAGAGATAGCCAATAAGATAGAAAAAGAACTAACCTATCCAGGTATTATAAAAATAACTGTCATCAGAGAGACACGAGCCATTGAATATGCAAAATAGAGGAGAAAAACCATGAAGGTCATTTTTCTCGGAGATATTGTAGGGTCTCCTGGCAGGAGAGCTGTTAAGGAACTTCTGCCAGAAATCATTAAAAAATACCAACCTCACTTTATTGTGGCTAATGGAGAAAACGCTGCAGGAGGTTATGGATTAACGGAAAAGGTAGCAGAGGAGCTCTTCTCCCTTGGCATTGATATTCTCACCACAGGAAACCACGTATGGAAAAGGGAGTTTCTTCCCTACCTTCAGAAAACTGAAAGGGTAGTGAGACCAGCTAACTATGGACCTGGGACCCCTGGGCGTGGGTCGACAATTGTGGTTAAAGGAAATTTTAAATTAGGAGTTATTAATTTGGAGGGGCGGATCTTCATGCGCCCCTTGGAAAACCCTTTTCTTGTGGGTAAAAGATTAGCTGAGGAATTAAGAGCTGAAACCTCTTATATATTGGTAGACTTTCATGCAGAGGCCACTTCTGAAAAAATAGCCTTAGGTTATTTCCTAAATGGTCTTGCCTCAGCCGTGGTGGGCACGCATACTCATGTGCAAACGGCCGATGAGCGAATTCTCTCTCAGGGCACGGCCTACATCACGGATGTGGGAATGTGTGGATCCCTTGAAAGTGTCATTGGAATGAAAATAGATCAGGCCTTTCAACTATATGTCACTATGGTTGGCCGCAAATTAGAGGTGGAAAACTCAGGCCCTATTAAATTAGAAGGGGTTTTTTTGGAATTTGATGAGAAAGGTAAAGCTATACAAATAGAGCGTATTAGGGTTATCTCTTAGAAGAGAGCTGCTTTTTCCACCATTTTTTAAAAAGCTCCCTCTTGAGTGGAGAAAGTTTATCCACAAAGAGAATCCCCTCAAGATGATCGAATTCGTGTTGAAAGGCAATAGCAGCAAGGCCTGTTAACTCTCTTTCAAAGGATTTTCCTTCAAGGTCAAAGGCCCGAATATAAAGCTTAGCAAATCTCTCCACCTTAGCATAGTAACCAGGGATACTTAAACACCCTTCCTCATATTCCGTTTTGCCCTCAGAAGCAAGGATTTCAGGATTAATGTAGACCTCAAGTAAGGGCTTGCCCTCCTTCTGAGAGATATCCATGATGAAAAATCGTTTAGTTATTCCCACTTGGTTGGCTGCAAGGCCAAGGCCTTTTACCTTATACATAAGTTCCGCCATCTTCTCTATAACCGTTTTTAGCTCTCCATTGATTTCCGTGACAGGACTGGCTTTCTCCCTAAGAGCTTGTGCCCCAAAAGTTAAGATTTTCAAATCCTCTGCCATAACTTCTTTCCTCTATCTGTTTTATATTTTAAAACATAACTCAATTAATAAAAATAACAAGTAGTTCAAATCATTTGCGTAGGGAGTTGAGAACAACACTTATGGAGGAAAAAGCCATCATGAGGCCTGCCATTTCTGGCTTTAAAATTAAGCCTTTGGTATAAAAAAGACCTCCTGCAATAGGAATACCAATGAGATTATAGATAAAGGCCCAAAAGAGATTTTCCCATATTCTCTTTCTTACGGTGGCAGCTAATTCAAAAAAGGCCTTAATACCTCGTAAGCCTGACAGTAAAACTACCTCCCCTACCCTTTTAGAGAGATCTACTCCTTCAGCCATGACAAAGGAAAGATCAGCCTTAGCCAAAGCAGGGGCATCATTTACGCCATCCCCCACCATAGCTACTTTAAAACCTTTTTTTTGAAACTCTTCTACAAGCCTTAATTTATCCTGTGGTTTAACCTCTGCGTAGAAGCTCTCCAAACCGAGCTTTTTAGCCACCTCTTCAGCTCTATCCTTAGTATCCCCAGTAGCCAAAACCACTTTAACCCCTCTTTTCTTTAAAAATTCAATTATTTCCTCTGTCTCTTCTCTTAGTTCATCTTCTGCCCTAATTTCTGCTAAAACCTTATCTCTCCTCTTTAGAACAAGACCTTTCCAAGAAGGGTCTCTTCCCAAGAAATATTCTCCGCAAAAGATCCCTAACCCTGGCTCTTCCCTACATTCACCAACCTGAGCAGGTTCTATACCTAAGGACTTTGCATACTCTACGATGGCTTTAGAGTAGGGATGTTGAGAGGTTAGGGCAAGCCCATAGGCTATGCTTAAAGCAGAATCCTCAAAAGATATGAATTCTCTTACCTTTGGCCTCCCTTTAGTGAGAGTCCCTGTTTTGTCCAAAATGAGAATATCGATATCCTTTACCTTTTCAAAGGTAGAGGGATCCTTAAGCAAAAGCCCCTTTTTATAAGACCTTACCAGACCTACAGATATAGCTAAGGGCACGGCTAAACCAAAGGCACAGGGACAAGAGATAACCAAGACCGCTAAAGCAAAATGAAAACTCAAAGAAAGCCCGTAGCCTTTTAAATACCAGAAAAGGAAAACAAGCACAGATAAAAGCATGATAACCTGCACAAAATAATGGGAGACCTTATCAGCTATGCGTTGAAGCCTTGGTTTACGTTGCAAGGCCTCTTCAATCATATTAAGTAACATAGAAATATAACTTCTCTCAAGCAAGGCCTTCACTCTCATTTTAGCAAAACCATTTACCACCAAACTTCCAGAGATAAGGGGATCTCCCTTTTTCTTTAAAACAGGAAGGCTTTCTCCTGTGACCAAAGACTCATCTACCTCCAAAGACCCCTCCTCCACTTCTCCATCAAGAGGGACAAGATCTCCAGTTTTTAGGACCAGAAGGTCCCCCGGTAAGATCTCAGTGACCGTAACCTCCTTTTCTCCTTTAGGGGTAAGTAACCTTACTTTTGCTGTTTGAAGAGCAAAGAGCTCTTTAAGAAGGGCAAGAGCTCTACCCTTGGTCTTTTCTTCAATATATTTTCCTAATCTAATAAAGGAGATTAAAAAGGCGTTGGTCTCAAAAAAGGGTTCTCCGGGGAGCACTTGGAAAAGGGCAAGTAAACTATAAAGAAGGGCAGAAGTGGTCCCAAGTGCTACAAGGAGATCCATATTGCCTATTCTTGATTTTAAACCAGCATAACCTCCCTTATAAAACTTAAAGCCTCCAACAATTTGAATAAGCATACTAAGAAGGGCTTGGGTATAAAGACTGTAGGGATGGTGAATAAACATCAGGGCCATGATTACTATACTCACCGTAAAGGAAAGAAAAAGAATTTCTCTTTCATAGGTTCTCTTTTTCTCGCTCCCTGCCACCCTGTAGCCAGTCTCTTCTATCACCTTTATAATTTCTTCAGGACCTAAAAATTCTTCCTCAAACTCCACATGCACTTTACCAAGCTCAAAGGAAACATCTACCTTTTTAACCCCTTTAAGCCTCCTTAAGGCTATCTCTATAGCCTTACCACAGTTCACACAGGTCATACCTTCCACTTTAAAGGTTACCTTTTCCATAGCCTACTCCTCTTTTAGAAAGGCAAGATATACCTTTTCTAAGCTTCATTTTAAAACGATTTTTGGCCAAAGGCTTTTTATCAGCAAGCTTTCTTTAATTGGCCAGATCTTTCTTAGCAAACTCGCTAAAAAGGCCTGCATAAAGCCCCCTTTCTCACGAGAAAAATATCTTTATAGTTTAGTATCTTTTTAAGAAGCGAGCAAGCATTTGAAACTATAACAAGACCAAACTATCTTTAGCCCCCTTTAACCATCTGAAAAAAGTGATTCAATCAGACTAAGATCCTGGGGCAAAAGATCTTTTTTCCACAACTTTTAATGGTATAATAATAAAAAAATCTTTCACAAGTAGGAGGAAGAGATGGAATTAAAAATAAAAAGAGACTCTCTGGAAAAGCTACTTAAAAGAGGAGAAGGTGTAGCTGATAAGAGGGCCTCTATGGCTGTTCTCTCAATGGCCTTAATAGAATTTTTCCCTGAAGAAAAGACTCTCTATCTTACTACTACAGATTTAGAACAGGGATTTAAAGGTAAAACCTTGGTAGAGACTGGAGAAGGCCAAGTATCTCCCTTTTGTGTGCCTTGTCGCAAGTTTTACGATATTGTGAAAAATTTTCCTGAAGATGAAGTGATTCTCACCAAAGAGGATAATAGGCTGTTAATTCGTGATGAAGATGAAACGGTTGTCTATGAATTAGCTACGACGGATGCAGAAGAATTTCCCAATCTACCTGAATTTGGAGAAGAAAACTTACTCGAAATCCCTGGTAAGGTTTTAAGTGAACTTATTGAGAAAACCTCTTTTTGTTCTTCCAAAGATGAAGCTCGCTTTGTATTGGGTGGGGTATATTTTGAACCCCTTGTTGAAGAGGAGATTTTGAGAACTGTAGCTTCAGATGGTCACAGACTTGCCCTCCTTGACAGGGTTGTTGATGGGCTTAAAAGGACAAACTGGCAAGAGGGGTTTATTGTTGCCAGAAAAGGGGCTGAAAAAATAGCAGAAATTGCTGAAGATGAATTATTAGTTAGATTTGGTTTTATTAACAATTATGCAGTGCTTCATTTTAGTGGTGGGCTCTTTTTTAGTAGAGTATTGGAAGGCTCTTTCCCAGATTATAAAGCGGTTATTCCTCAAGACTTTGAAAATAAATTAAAGATTGAGCGTAAGTTATTCTTGGAGAATCTGAAACGAGTATCTCTTCTTGTCTCGGAAAAGTTAAAACCTGTAAGGATGGATTTAAAACCAGGTTTGGTTACCCTCAGTTCTCCTGAATCAGAGATGGGGAGGGCGGTAATAAAAGTTAAGGCAGAATATGAAGGAGAGCCTTTGATCATAAATTTTAATACTGACTATTTAATTTCTGCTTTAGAAATTATGAAGTCCGAAGAAGTGGAAATAAAAATAAAGGATGAAAGGTCCCCCTGCCTCATCACAGGCTATAGAGATGAAGGTTTTCTCTATCTCCTAATGCCCATGGTCATCTAAGATTAGTAAGTGGGGTGAGGTTTCTTTATGGAAAATTATGAGGCTCAAAGTATAAAGGTCCTTTCTGGCCTTGAGGGCGTAAGGGTTCGCCCAGCCATGTACATTGGCTCCACTGACCAATATGGCTTTCATCATCTTCTCTGGGAAGTGCTTGATAATGCCGTTGATGAGGCTCTTGCTGGTTATGCTACTGAAATTAGAGTTACTCTAAGGAAAGATGGCTCTGCCTGTGTAGAAGATAATGGAAGGGGAATTCCCGTAGATATACATCCCGAAGAAAAAGTTTCAGCCTTAGAATTAGTGATGACCAGGCTCCATGCGGGGGCCAAATTTGATCACGGTGCTTACAAGGTTTCTGGAGGATTACATGGAGTGGGAGTTTCTGTGGTAAATGCCCTTTCTGAATGGCTCAAAGTAGAGG
Organism: uncultured Caldimicrobium sp.; assembly: GCA_964493015.1. Classification (GTDB taxonomy): domain Bacteria; phylum Desulfobacterota; class Thermodesulfobacteria; order Thermodesulfobacteriales; family Thermodesulfobacteriaceae; genus Caldimicrobium. The sequence continues at coordinate 4,768 of CAZBLU010000003.1, read as the reverse complement.
TGTATAGGGATGGCCTAATCTATACCCAGAGTTATCAAAGGGGTGTCCCCACAGGAGAGGTTAAAGCAATTGGCAAGACCACTAAGAGGGGAACAAAGGTTTGTTTTAAGCCTGATCCCGAAATCTTTGGTAGTGAGCTTGAATTTGACATGGAAACTGTCTTAAAAAGAATAAAAGAGCTTGCCTATTTAAATCCCCAGGTAAAATTTTACTTTGTAGATGAAAGGATTGATTATAGTGAGAAATTCCATTATAAAGGTGGTATCGTTGAATTAGTTAAGGCCCTAAATCAAAAAAAGGAACCTATTCACTCTAAGGTTATTTATATTGCTGGGGAAAGAGATCACATTATTGCTGAAATTGCCCTGCAATACAATGCTGGATATACAGAGACTATAAACAGCTATGTTAATAATATTAATACTAAGGAAGGGGGGACCCATGTTATTGGTTTTAGGGCTGCCCTCACCAAAGCTGTTAACCGCTATCTGGATTCCGAAAAGTTAGCTAAACAATTAAAGATAAAGATTGAGGGTGAGGATGTAAGAGAGGGATTAACAGCAGTTATTTCTCTAAAAGTTCCTAATCCCCAATTTGAAGGCCAAACCAAGATGAAATTAGGTAACAGCGAAGTGAAACCTATTGTAGAATCTATAGTCTATGAAGGGCTTTTGAAATATTTCGAAGAAAATCCAGGAGAGGCAAAGAAAATCATCCAGAAGATCTTGACTGCAGCTAAAGCAAGAGAGGCTTCCCGTAAGGCCAGAGAACTTGTTAGAAAAAAGAGCGAAGCTGAAGAATTCCTCACTGCAGGCAAACTATCTGACTGCACAGAAAAGGATCCTGAGAAAAGAGAACTCTTTATTGTTGAAGGAGACTCCGCAGGCGGTTCGGCTAAACAAGCTCGGGATAGAAAATTTCAGGCTATTTTACCCTTAAGAGGAAAAATTCTTAACGTGGAAAAGGCAAACTTTGAAAAAATGCTTTCTTCAGAGGAGATTAAAAGTCTTATTGCATCTATTGGCGCAGGGATAGGTCCAGAGGATTTTAATCCCGATAAGTGTAAATATCACAAAATTATCCTGATGACTGATGCCGATGTAGATGGTGCCCACATAAGGACTCTGCTTCTCACCTTTTTCTACAGACAAATGCCCCAGCTGATAGAAAGGGGATGGCTATATATTGCTCAACCACCTCTCTATCGAGTGGTAGAAGGGAAAAAAGAGGTCTACTTAAAAGATGATGTAGAGCTCGATCGCTACATCTTTAAAAGAATTATATCCAATGTAAAAATAACTTGTCTTAAAGAAGGTAAACCTCAGGTAATAAAAGACCCTGTCAAATTCTTTCAAGGCCTCTCCCAATTGGAAAAGGCCCTACTTAATCTCTTAAAGAAAAATTATCCCGTAAAAGGAGTAATTTTGCTTCTCAGAAAAGATATTAAGAGTTTAAAAGACTTTGAAGATGAGAAAAAAATAGAAGAGCTCTCTCAAGGCTTCCATAAATTAGGTTTTAAAATCTCAAAAGTTAGAAATAGCTTATACAATCCCAAATACTTTGAGTTTCATCTCCTTTCAGAAAGAGAAAGTTATGGACTTTGCAAAATAGGCCCAGAATTGATTTTAGAAAAAGACTATCGTGAAGCGCTGAAACTCTTTGAAAGTCTAAAGGAATATAACGGGGCCACCTTAGAAATACTCTACCGAGAGGAAAAAAAAGTCTTTGAGGATTTTCTGACTAAGCTCAATGATCTTTTATCCTGGATAAGAGAAGAAGGAAGGAAGGGTCTTTATATCCAAAGATATAAAGGTCTTGGAGAAATGAATCCACAACAGTTATGGGAGACCACTATGGATCCCCAAAAACGCATCCTTAAAAAGGTAGCTATTCAGGATGCCGAAAAGGCTGATGAGATGTTTACAGTGCTGATGGGAGAAAGCGTAGAGCCCAGAAAAGAATTCATTTATCAACATGCCTTGGAATACAGAGAATTGGATATATAATAAAGCCATGCCAGAAAAACTTAGAAAAATCCTTTCTGAAGAACTGATCAAAAGGCGTATCCAAGAACTGGCTCAAGCTATAGAGAAAGACTTCCCTGAGGAACCCCTTGTCTTTATAGGCACTCTTAAAGGAGCCTTTATTTTTCTTGCTGATTTAGTTAGGGCCCTCTCCAATAGGCCCTTAGAAATTGACTTTGTTAGAGTCAAAAGTTATGGTCTTTCTGACACCTCTTCAGGGGAAGTAACTATAACCAAGGATGTGGAAGTTTCTTTAGAGGGCAAAAATGTTATCCTCGTTGAGGACATTGTGGATACTGGATTAACCCTTGAATTCTTGAGGAGGCATTTAGCCTTGCATAAACCTAAAAGCCTTAAGGTCTGTGCCCTCATTGATAAAAGGGAGAGGCGAAAGGTAGAAGTGCCCCTTGACTATGTGGGATTTTCTTTAGAGAAAGGCTTTCTTGTAGGCTATGGTTTAGATTACGCAGAGAGATATAGACATCTCCCAGGAATTTATGAGGTTATAAAGGATGGATAAACCCTCTCTTTGGCAAAGGTATAAAAGATTCGTCTGGACCTATCTTAAAGAAAGCCCCTGATATCTCTGGATTTTACGTATAACAGGGGCCATCCTTATTACCTACATCCTTATCAAAGGTTTGGGTCTTTAACTATCTGATTTTTTGGTTAGACTCTCACTAAAAAATCAGTAATTGACCATACTAATATCTAATCTATAATTTTTATTAAAATAAAAAATCAAAAAGGAGGTAGCTTATGGGTAAAATCTTGTTTGCCTTATTAGGCTTCATCTTATTTTATTTCTCCCTTGCTTTGGGTGAAGAAACTATGCTCAAGAGCTACCGAACTTGGCATCATGTGAAGAGCATGGTAATTTTTGATAAAAAACATCCTCTTTACGAGCCCTTTTTCGGTATCCATCATGTTTATATCAATAAAAAGGGCTTAAATACGGTAAAAGTTAAAGATAAAAGGTCCTTCCCTGATGGGACAAAGATAGCTATTGTGTTCTATCAACATAAGGAAGATAATGGTGCTTTTATAGAAGGGGAAAAAGACTGGAAGCCTTTATGAGCAAAAACTTAAAAAAATTTAAGGATACAGATGGTTGGGGCTATTATGCTTATGATGCACAGGGAAAATCCTTAGTCAAGGACATGAAGAAGGACTGTCACAGCTGTCATGCTCAAGTTAAAGATCACGACTTTGTTTTTTTCCATATGGAAAGAATAATATTTTTGGCATATTCTAAGGAGGGGAGGAACTCCTCCCCTTTATTGTTTAATCCATGGAGCGTAGCAACCGGCTTCGTAGCTTTTACTATACGATCTATTAGACCTAAAGCGATTAAATAATTTAAATTTTCGTAAAGAACTTTTTCAGAAATACCAGGTAATACCAACAACAACTCCTTAGGAGATGATGGTCTTTTTGGATGATTTAAAAGAAGCAATAACCACTTGGAACCCAATATTTTTTCTATCTTATTAGTTTCCTCTAATTTACTTAAAAGAGAAACAAGTGGCTGTAAGGGTTCTTTATCATTTAAATAATAGAAAGTTTTCAAGGGATATTTATTATTTGACTCCTTCCCAATTATACCCTTTGATTCAAGAGCTTTTAGCCTATGATAGAGAACCCTTTCCAATAGACCAGAAATATTTTTTAGTAACTCTGAAGGTCTTTTAAGACCCTCAGCTAAATTTTTTATAATCTGAAGAGCCCATTTACACTCAAGTAAGGTTCGCATATAGTTATTTCATCTGTCCAACCTGTAGAGCCGAGGAAATACACTTTTTTCCCATTAAACAATTCTTAACTTCTTCATCTTCCAAATAAATTTTGGCAGTTCTTTCCCCTTTTTCTAAAATAACCGCATATTTCCCTAATTCCTGATCCCAGAATACTTTTATATCAATAGCACATTCCCCAAGATCAGGAAAAATTTCTTTTATTTTATTACATAAAACCTCTGGATCAACATCAACCTTCATAGCTTTCACCTCCTTGTGAAAATTTTCTTTGTAATGGTTAATCTTATTATAAGTTTGTCAAGCATAGTAAAATTTGCTAACACAAAATTTTTTCAACTTCCGCTCCTTTAGAATATTTTTGTGATAAGTTTTTAAAAACTCAGCCGAGTTTAAAATCATATGGACGCATAAACAACCCTTGACAAACTAAGGATTAATTCTAAATTTACTAAGTAAAAATTGATTTAAGGAGGGGGTATATGGGGAATCGAGGTATCTTTTTTTCTTTTAAAAGTTTTGTTCAAAAGAGGCCTATTTTAACCTTAATTCTTTTTTTAGGACTCTTTATTGGAATAATTTATCTTAATATAGAATTACTCCACTTTACCAGTAATCCACAGTTTTGTGCCAAGTGTCATTCTAAAGAGGGTACAGGTCCTCTATCAGAAGTTTATACTTGGAGGAAAAATATTCATTCCCAACATGGAGTAGCTTGTTTAGATTGTCATGGAAGGCCAGGGGTGGTTTACTACATAAGAGCTAAATTAAAAGGCTTATCAGATCTATATAACTTTACTTTTAAAGGGCAAAAACATATGCTTGAAAGGCTTCATAAAGTCTTTACTGATCCAGTTTATGCATCTCAGGTAGTCTCTTCGGAAAGTTGCCTTTTTTGTCATACTGATTACTACAATCAAAAATATAGAAAAGAGAGAATTATGACCTTAGCTGGAATAACCTTTCGGACTTTAGATACTGTTAAAAATC
>CAZBLU010000002.1:0-77696 GCA_964493015.1 uncultured Caldimicrobium sp. | reverse complement strand
TTTATTGCCAAGAAAATCTCTAAATATAGAGGAAGAAAAAGAATTAGAGCAGGAGGAAATGGAGGTCAGTTTTTACGAAGAGTCTTTTATTTCTTTTTATAATATACTTATGGAGGAGATAATTTTGGCTTTACCTTTTAGAAATCTTTGCCAGGTTGACTGTAAAGGACTTTGCCCTAATTGTGGGGTAAATCTGAATAAAGAAAAATGCCAGTGTAAAATTTTCAAAAAGACATCTCCCTTTGCTGTGCTAAAGGATCTTCTCAGCAAGGGTGAAAACACGGTTATAAAGGAGGGGTAAAATGGCTGTTCCTAAAAGGAAGACATCCAGATCCAGAAGGGGGATGAGGAGGGCCCATCAGGCCTTAAAACCAGCTTCTGGGAGCATCTGTCCTAAGTGTAAATCTTTTAAATTGCCTCATCGCGTTTGTGCCAAATGTGGCTTTTACAGAGGTAAGACCTTTATAGAACAATCCGAAGTCTAATCTCCAGTTTACATGCATTACATAGCTGTAGATGTCATGGGGGGAGATTTTGCCCCCCAGGCTGTTTTGGAGGGAGCTAAAAGGGCATTAAAGGCCTATTCAGATCTCTATTTGCTCCTCTTGGGGCCCCAAGAGGTCCTCAAAGACTTTTCTCCCAGAGATAGGGTTGAATTTATCTTTACGGAAGAATATATCCGTATGGATGAGTCTCCAAGTGAAGCTATTAAGAGAAAAAGGGGAGCAACTATATTTAGGGGGCTTGACTTACTCAAAGAAAATAGGGCACAGGCCTTTGTGTCAGCGGGGAACTCTGGGGCAGTGGTTGCTGGAGGTATCTTTATTTTAGGACGATTGAAGGGAGTTAGGCGACCAGCCATAGCAACTCTATTACCCACCTTAAAGGAGCCCATGGTCTTAATAGATGCTGGGGCTAATGTGGATTCTAAACCCTACGATCTTTATCAGTTTGCTGTTATGGCAACCCTATTTTTAGAAAATATTTGGGGTAGAACCAATCCCAAGGTAGCCCTTTTGTCTATTGGTGAAGAGATAGGTAAGGGCAACCAATTAGTTAAAGAGGCCCATAAATTGCTTTCTTCCTCTTCTCTTAATTACTATGGCAATATTGAAGGGAGAGACATTTATAAGGGGGAAGTTGATATTGTCATTTGTGATGGATTCATTGGCAATATATGTCTCAAACTCTCTGAGGGCTTAGCGGAGACTATACTTGAGATGTTGAAAAATGAGGTTAAGAAGTCCTATCTTTACTTATTAGGTATGTATTTATCTAAGGGTGCCTTAAAGGCCTTTAAGAAGAAAACAGATTGGCGAGAATATGGAGGAGCTCCCCTTCTCGGGGTCAAGGGGAATGTGATTATCTCTCATGGCAAATCGGATCCTTTGGCCATCAAAAATGCCATAAGGCAGGCCCTACATTTTGCTCGGTTAGATCTGGCCAATATCTTAGAGAGGGCCATAGAAAAACATCAAATTGAGGAGGTTGGAGTTGAGGTCTGAGGTTTCCTCTAAAATCCTTGGCTGTGGGATGGCTGTGCCCCCTAAAATTCTTACAAATCACGACTTGGAAAAGATGGTTGATACATCTGACACTTGGATAACGGAGAGAACGGGCATCAAAGAAAGGCATATATTAGGTGACGAGGAAGTTATTAGCACCTATGCCATAAAGGCAGCCCGTGAGGCCTTAGAGCGAGCTAAGGTCTCTCCAGATGAGCTCAATCTTATAATATGTGCTACCCTTACCCCTGATTTTCTTATGCCCTCTCTTTCTATCCTACTTCAGAAAGGCCTTTCTGCTACTAAAGCTGGAGCCTTTGATCTTTCGGCTACCTGTTCTGGTTTTCTCTATGCCTTAAGTCTTGCGGATCAAATAATAAGGAATAATCCCCACTGGAAGATTTTGGTAGTGGGAGCTGAAGCCCTTACTCGCAAGACCAACTGGGAGGATAGGACAACCTGTGTTCTCTTTGGGGATGGGGCTGGGGCTGTGGTCTTGGGAGGTGTAGAAAAAGATAAGGGAGGTATTATAGATTTTATCCTTGGGGCAGATGGTTCCAATTGGCATCTCTTAACCCTTAAAGGTGGGGGATCGGCCTATTTTCCCTTTGATAAGAGGCTTCCTAAGGAAGAATATTATATTCGCATGCAAGGAAGAGAAGTTTTTAAAATAGCCACCCGCATGATGGAAAAAATTGCCTTAGAACTCTTAGAGAGGAATCAAATCACGGCAAAGGATCTTGGCTTAGTTATACCTCATCAGGCCAATTTGAGAATAATTGAATATCTTAGAGAAAGACTTGAGCTCCCCAAAGACAAGGTCTTTGTTAACATACAGCGCTATGGGAATACTTCGGCAGCAAGTATCCCTATAGCCCTTTATGAAGCAGAAAAAGAAGGGCGTCTAAAAGAGGGGGATTTAGTCCTTATGGTTGCCTTTGGAGGAGGTTTTACCTTTGCAGGACTTCTTATGCGCTGGTAAGTGTTCTCTCTCCTATGAGAAAATTTGTTCTTAAACCAAAGGTCTATTTAGAATTTTTTGACCACTTTCCAGGCTACATTGCCCTTCTTGACGAACGAGGCAATATTCTTGCTACTAACAAGACTTGGCAAGAAAGCGCCCTTAAGAGGGGGCTTCTGGTCAGACCTGATTGCATTGGCACAAATTATCTTAAACTCTTTGATAACCTCTCTGAAGAGGAGAAGGTAGAATCCTTAGAAATTAAAGAGGGCTTAGAGAGTGTTCTCGCTGGTAAAAAAAGTCTTTATAAAAAGATATATAGCCTCATAGATCCTGAAAGAGGAAGGGTCTCCTACCTTTTAACTATATTTGCCTTAAAAGGTAGGCCTAAAATGGTTATCCTCATTCATGAGGAACTGCCCCAAGAGCAAATTTCTATATCCTCCTTTGAGAGGAAAGAAAGCGAAGAAAGGGCCCCGTCTTCAGAGTGGGATCTCTTGGTAAACCATGTCTTGTTCCCCTTTTTAGAGCTTATAAAAGGAAAGCTTCCGCCTGAACTGGAAACTTTAAGAACAGATACCCTTAAAGCCCTTCAGGAGTTTAGAGAAAAACGCTTAAGGTCTCTTCATCCTTTAGCAGGGCTAAGCACCAAGGAAGCTCAAGTGGCTCTACTTGTTAAGGAGGGCTACTCCTCCGAGGAAATTTGTCAAATCCTTAATCTGAGTAAAGATGCGGTAGATTTCTATCGGAAAAGAATTAGAGAAAAATTTGGCTTAAAGGGTCAAAGTCTTTCACTAAAAGCCTACTTGAGAAACTTGTTTAGCAGGGAGTCTTCTTAAAAAAAACTATGCTTGGTAAGTTCCTAAAGAGTATTTTACACTTCTACTCATGGTCCTCATGGTGGAAGTTGTCTTCCTAATTGGGCAGGCTATTTAGTGGTTTGACTGGTTTGGGTATTTTAACCTCAAAAATTTTAAATTACCTTTATGAAGAGAGCCCTTCTTTATAGAAGGGGAGGTTTAGGCGATACCCTTCTTACCTTCCCAGTAGCTGAGGTTTTAAACAGACTTGGCTATCAAGTGGTTTTTCTCGGTCATAGCGATTACCTCTGCTTAGCAAGGCATTGTGGGTGGGCTCAGGCTATCTATAGCAGTGAATTTTTAAATTATTTTCTTTCTCAACCCTTCGAAAAAAAGATTATTATCAGTCTTGAAGGTAATCTGAAACCTTTCCCTAAGGAAAGGATTTGGCTTCCCATATATTATCTTCAATCCTTAGGATTACCTTTAGATTTTTCGTCCAAATTACCCTTTAGTGAGTATGTCCCAAAAGATAAAAGGCTTGCTTTTATACATCCTGGCTCTGGCTCCCCCAAGAAAAATCCCCCCTTTAGCCTCTTTAGGAAAATAGAGAGGCTCTTACGGGACCATCAATGGGATGTGCTCTACATTGCTGGTGAGGCAGAAAAATGGCTTATAGGTAAAGTGGATAATCTACTCATTCTTAGAGACACACTCTCCTTAGCAAAGACCCTTGCCCAAGGCAAGATTTATGTGGGTAATGATAGTGGTGTTTCTCATCTGGCAAGTTTTTTGGGTCTTAAATCCTTTATTTTCTTTGGTCCAAGTGATGAGCTGGTCTTTCGCCCTATAGGTGAAAAGATAACCATTATTAGTCTTCCTCTATCTTGTAGACCTTGTTTTCCCTCTACCTGTGAAGAGAGGGCCTGTCTCGAGGAAGAGGCCTTATGGGAGGCCTTTATCGAGGCCTTTAATCGAGAGGAAAATTAAGGATGGCCTCTTCTCCCCTTACTTTAAGCTTGGCCTTAGCCCCAAAAAGCAGAGGACAATTGTTGGGTATATGCCCAAAGGGGAAGGCATAGGCAATGGGTATCTCTGAAGGCAAAAATTCTCTAAGGGAGGTAAGGAGTTTACTTGCCTCCATATCGCCCAGATCTCCTATAACAATCCCTTTTAAAAGCCCTTTTGGCAAACTAAAGAGGATTTGAAGGAAAGCCCTTTCTAAACGATAGGGTTTTTCACCTATATCTTCCAAAAATAAAATTAGTTCTTGCTTTAAGGGAAAATAGGGGGTCCCACAAAGAGAGGCCACTAAAGATAGATTTCCTCCCAGGAGATAGCCAGAGGCCTCTCCTTCTTGATAGGCCCTTCCAGAAAGCTTCACTTCCTTACAGCTTTGATGAAGGACTTTCCACAATAATTCTTTAGCTTCCCCCACTAAGTTGGGGAGATGGACGATCATGGGGGCATGAAGCCCTTTTTTACCAAATTTCTGCCAAAAATAGGCGTGAAGAATGGTGATGTCAGAAAACCCTATAAGTTGCGGTAAATAGGGTTGCTTAACATAGCTCTCTTTAAAGAGGTCATCCAGATAGGGTAGAAGTTTCCAAGCCCCAGCTCCTCCTCTTACAGCCCAGAGATGGGTAAATTTGCCACAGGTTAGGGCCTCATAAAGTAAGAAAGCTTTATGTGAGGGAGGACTCTCTTCTAAGTCAACAAGGCTTTTAAAGGGGATACCCTTTTTTCTCAATACCTCAAGACCCTTCTCTAAGAGCTCCCTTTCTGGAGGGCTGGAAGGTTGAATGATACCTATGTAAAGCGATCTTTCCATAAAAAGAAGAGTCCATCAAGTGTTAGGGTGGGATCTATTTTTTGAATGGTCTCTGAGAGAGGGGCTATAAGGCCTGCTAAACCACCAGTTGCCACAACAAGTGGTGAGGAAGCCATTTCCTGGGCAAGTTTCTTGACTAAATAATCGGTAAGCCCTACAAAACCAAAGAGTAAGCCACTTTTTAGGGCAGAGACCGTGTCTTTCCCTATAACCCTTTCTGGAGGGGTTGCCAAATCAATACGAGGGAGTTTCGCTGTGCCCCGAAACAAAGCTTCCATGGAGAGAAAGAGCCCTGGAGCAATGGCTCCCCCAAGATAGACCCCTTCACTTGAAAGGCAGTCAAAGGTAATGGCTGTGCCAAAGTCTACTATAATAAGAGACCTTTTATATTTTCGCCAGCCAGCAAGGGCATTTACCAGTCTATCAGCGCCAACCTCTGTAGGATATTTTAAATCAAGACTTAGGGGAACAGTCTCCTTAGAAGCTACCACTACCTCTCGAGCAAGCCATCTCTTTCCCAGTTCTACCCAAAAGTCCTCCAAAGGGGGGACAACTGAGGAGAGGCTTAGTCCCTTAATTTCCGTAAGAGAAACTTTGTAAAGGATGAAAAACTGATTAATTTTAGCCAGAAGTTCTTCAGCTGAAGTGACCATCGTGGTTTTAAAACTAAAGAGGGCCTTAATAGGGCCTTCCTTTTCATAAAGCCCACAAGTAGTTGCTGTATTCCCCACATCAACAGTGAGAATTAACTCTGACATAGGAGATAGCTAACCCAGTTCTCTTTTTCTTTTCTTTTAACTACCTTTACAGGCTTATTTTTAAGCCCCTTTAGAATTTCTTCTTCCATCCCCGTAGTAAATCCTGAAAGTAGGTGATATTTTGCCTGAAAGAAAGAAGGTCTCTCAAAGAGCTCTAAGAGTAATCCCTTGTAAAGATTAGCTAAATAGAGCTCTGCTGCAGGAAAAGGGTAGGTGCGAACATCCCCTTCTATTACTTCTGCTTCTAAACCGTTTAATTGGAGATTTTTTTTGGTAACCTTCACACAGAGAGGATTGATATCAAGGGAAATCACTTTTGCTCCTAATTTTGCCCAGAAGAGGGTCAAAATACCTGAGCCACATCCCAGATCTAAAACCCCCCTGGGAAGCCCTTTTTCCTGAAAAAACTCCCAACTCATCTCTAACATAAGGGTAGTAGTGGGATGGGTTCCCTCGCCAAAGACTACACTGGGATCAAAAATTATATCAAAGTCACCCTCAAACCAGAGTGGAGCAATTTTGAAAGGACCTATTTGAAAGGGTTGAGGAATCCTTTTTTCATTCCACTGGGTGTAGGGAATGACATCTTTAATCTCCAACTGTAGATTATATTTTTTGCTTAAGGTCTCTATTAGTTCATCTTTGGCTTTATGAAAAAAGAGCACTCCTAAGCCATCTTCTTCCCAATAGCCGATGAGATCAGGATCATCAAGGTCTCTTAAAGCTGGATGGCCCTCTCTAAAGGCGTAGATATAGAAGGTTTCATATCTGCGATAAGGCGCTCTTAACATGAGTTTTAACTTACCCAAGAGAGAAAATTTTTCAAGATTTTTTCTAAAATGTCACCTTCTAAGAAGAGAAAGAGAAGGAGGGGTAAGAGGTTAATTAAAAACCATAGGGCCAAAAATTTTCTAATTTTTCTTGAATGTTTTTTGATTATTTCTGGATAATGGGAGGCAAATCTAATAAAGTTAATTCTTTCCCATAAACCAAAATGATGCCAGGATTTACGAAAGAGTTGTCCTGTTATTTCTCCTATTTTGTAAAGGGCTGAAGTAAGGGGTTCAGGATCTTTTAAAAGATAGAGGGCATAGAGGTCTGCTTCCCTTTCCAGATTTCTCAAAAAATAGGCAAAAACAAAGCGAAAGAAAAAGATGGCAAAGGCAAGTAACCAGAGGCTAAGGGCTATGTCAAGATACACTCCCTTGGGGCTTTTAAGAAAGCTTATTAATTCCTCTTGGGTAGCAAAAAAGAAGGTAAAACCTAATAGAAAGAGATAGAGGAGATTAAATAAAAAGAGAGGAAAGGTGAGTAGCACAAAAAAGAGGAGATAGCCATGTCTTTTCTTAAGATGGCCAATTTCATGGGCAACAACCCCAAGGATTTCTTCTTCTCTCAAGATCTCTAAAAGGCTTGAAGAAAAGAAAAGATATCTAAAAGGTGGTATGAACCCAAGAATGCCTGCTGTATAAAATTTAGCCCCTATGGGCGGAATAATGAGAAAATCTTTGAGCTTGATTTTTTGGATCTTTAAAAATTGGGCAATCATATCACGCAAGATTCCCATAGGCATTTTCCTTACAGGCCAGATTTTTATGATCAAATAAGGGGAAAGAAGAAGGACGATGCTTAAAGTTAGTAAAAATTGTCCCTTAAAGCTAAGCCCTATATACTCTAAGGCCTCATCAAGGAAAAGTAAAATAACGAAGGGTAGTAACAGGCCCAAAAGTATACGTAAGTAGCCAAATTTTAGAGGATAGAGAATTAGTTTATAGGCAAGATAATAGTGAAGAAACCAAAGAAGCACAAAAAAAGAGGAAAAATAATAGGGATAAAGAAAACCTTTTAGGCCAAAATAGGTTAGGTCTAAGATATAGAAGAAAAAGAGCAGTAGTAAACCAGCCCTTCCTATGAAAGAGGGAAGGGGATTAGACAAGGGGGAGAATCTTTGGCGAAGACTAAAAAGTAAAGCAAAAAAGAGGGTTTCTTTTGCCAGGAAAAGAGGTATTTTAACCAAAGCAGGATGGGCATGGTTAAGGGAAGCGGGAATAAACTCCCAGATTATAAAGGCAAGCCAAAAGGCGAGTAGATCTTCATAGATCACGGATCATTAATGTGAGAGAAGATAGTTCGTTAGGGCTTCCAGTTCTTCTGGTGTGAGTTTTTTAGTGATATTATTAACAATATTTTTCATGCTTTTAGGTTCTTTATATATAAGACCTGGAGATTTTCCCTGTAGAAAGTTTATTAATTCTACTCTTTTATCTCTATAACTTTTAGAGATGGTTTTTAAAGAGGGAGCAAAGAAATCAAAACTTTGGCTATGACAGCTTGCACAACCTTTACTTTTAAAAAGTTTTTCTCCATCCTCTGCATACCCAAGAGATAAGTTGAAAAAAAAGAAAAATAAAAAGAGACCTATTAGCCTTAGGTTAAACATGCCAACCTCCTTATTTAGATTATATGGCCAAAGGATCTGTTCGTCAAGGGCTTTTCTTGGATATAGTTCTAAATCTCACTTGACAAGGAGAATTAAGGCAGAGAGGTTCGCTCAGTGATTTTCAGGTTCTGTCCTCAGAAGTTATCAGGATTTTTTCTAATTTTTTCTAAACTACTCTTGATATTTTTGTAATTTAAATTATATTAATGAAAAATAAAAATAAATAACAAAATTCACTAAAGGAGGCTATATTATGTTTAGGCTTTCTACCAAAGGTAGGTATGCAGTTAGGGCCATGTATGAAATTGCCAAAGCCTATCCCAATGGGGTCACTTTAGATGAAATCTCGGAAAAACAGAAAATTTCGCGGGTCTATTTAGCTCAGATACTTAATCGGCTTAGACAGGCACGCCTTATTCGCTCTTCCAGAGGCCCTGGAGGTGGCTATGTCTTGAGAAAACCTCCTGAGGAGATTAATCTTTACGATGTTTTAGAACCCTTAGAGGGGCCAGTGTGTGTAGCTTCCTGTTTAGATCCCAGTGAAGGCTGTGACGAAGTGGATGAATGCATTGCCTACCCTATCTGGAAAAAATTGGCAAACTATATTGAATGTATTTTAAAAAATGTAACCCTTGCCGATCTTACCAAACAGGTAAGCCCTCAGGACAAGGAAAAGTTTGCGGAAAGTGTTACACTAAAGTGCTTTTAAAGTAGAGTAGGGCTCTGGAACTTCATGCAAATAGTTTTTCCTCTTAGAGATAGAGAGGAGCTCCTCAAGTTAAGGGCAGGGGATTTGGTATCTCTTGACGGGTGGCTTCTTTGTGCCCGCGATGCTACCCACAAAAAGATTTTATCTTCTATTAAAGAGGGAACTTTTAAGTTTGATTTCACCAACCAGCTTATTTATTATGTAGGGCCTACTCCTGCGCCTCCAGGAAAGATTATGGGCTCCTGTGGGCCAACTACTGCTGGAAGGATGGATGCCTATATGTCTGAATTGTTAAGCCTTGGTCTTGCCGCTACCATGGGTAAAGGCAAGAGATCTCCTGAGGTCAGAGCCCTTCATCAAAGATATAAAGCTGTATACTTTATAACCTTTGGAGGAGCTGGGGCCTATCTCTCCCAGTTTGTAAAAAAAATGGAGGTTCTCTCCTGGGAAGAGCTTGGTCCCGAGGCCTTCTTCCGCATAAAAGTTGAGGGTTTTCCAGCTATTGTGGGTATTGATACCCAAGGTCTGGATTTCTATGAACTTTCTTCGGCTATTACTCCCCCCTGAGCAAAGTCGTGTTTCTCTACATCTTCAAAGATAATTATTACTGCCTCAGGGGGTATTTGTAAATTTTTTACTAAAGAATCAGTAATCTCTTGGGCAATCTTTTTCTTAACTTCCTTACTTCTTCCAGAGAATAATTTAATAGTCACGATAGGCATTTGACAACCCCCTTGTTTACAAGGTTCTTAACTATTTTCTGGAAATACTGGTTTATCAAAGCGGTAGACCATGCCTTCAAAAAAGGCAATTTTCTCCTGAGTAGGACCTCGAAAAACAGTTATGTGATAGGTGGCAAGGCTTTTGCTTCTGCTGAATTCCTCAGCTTTAGCTATAAGTAGGTCTCCCTTTTTGGCTGGCTTAATATAGGTTATAGAGGCCTTAATAGCTAAGGCTAAGGTCCCATATGAATTTGAAGCTAAGGCAAAGGCAAGATCGGCAAGAGTAAAAATAACCCCTCCTTGACAGACCTGAGCAGCATTGAGATGTTCCTCAGTAACTATCATCTCTACCTGAGCAGATCCTTCTTCCATGTGTGTTATGCGTGCACCTAAAAACTTAAAGAGCCGATCATTTTGATAGATGTAGTCTCTCACCCGCTCTGTAATGCTCTTTTCCACTCTTACTCCCTCCTTACATCTTTCCCCAATCGGGATAATAGAGTTGACTAAAGGGCAGATAGGGATGAAAAATCAAAGAGTCAAGGTGTAGTAGATAAAGTCCTGCTCCAGATCTACCTTTGCTGGCAAAGATTAAATATTCCCCACTGGGAGAAAAGGCAGGATCATTTATGGAAAGGGGAAGACTGAGTTTTCTTTTTTCACCCCTTTGTAGGTGATAGAGGATGAGTTCATTTTTTCCACCCCTTTGGGCTAAGTAGAGGAGAAGAGGTCCCTTTGGGGAAAAGCGTGGTGAGGTATGATAATTACCCTCAAAAGAGACCCTTTGTATTTTTTTATTCTCCAAATTTAGAAGATATATTTGTGGTTTGCCAGTCCTATCTCCCACAAAGGCAACCCACTTTCCATCAGGGCTTACACTCCCTGCTTGATGCACTCCTCTACCTGAAGTAAGGGCTTTAAGTTCTTCCTTTTCCGGGTCAAAGAGATAGATATTTATTTCACCCTCCTTACCAAGGGTTAAAAGAAGCTCCCTTTCATTAGGCATCCATAGGGGAGCAGAAGATAGGCCAGAAATTTTATATCGCTTGCCTTCTGTATAGGGATAGCTGGTTATCTCTAAATAGTAATCTTTGCCGTCATAGATCAAAAAGGCAAGTTTTTTCCCACTGGGAGAAAACTTAGGAAAGAGGATAAGGTTTGCGCTTTTAATCCTCCTTAAGTTTTTCTTGGAAAAGTCCATTACATAGAGATGATCTCCTGTGGCCTCTCTTTTTACAAAGGCTATTTTTGTAGCACTAAGGCCCTGATAGGGAGAAATATCTCTTATAATTTGATCGGCAAGGGCATAGGTAAGTCTCTCTTGTGAAGAGGCTTCAACTTTATAATTTCTTAGGGCCCTGTTTTCTAAAGTGTCTATAAGGTCTCCCGTGAATATTAATCTGCCCCCCTTAGCCTCTATCTTACCTTTTACATAATATTCCTTGGCCTTAAAACCTGGTAAAGGGGGCTCTTCCAAAGCCACGCAAAAAAGATGGAGATTAAGGAGATTCCTTAATAAGGAACTTACCTCTCCTTTAGTGTCCCCTTCGAAATTAGGGACCCTGACCACGGTTTTTGTATAGGCCTGTGGAGTAATGGTAATAAGGGGAGGTTCCTTTTCTGTTTGGGCAAAAAGGAGGTGAGGAGAGATAAAAAGGAAGAAAAGGATAAGTCTAAAAAACATTTTCCCTTTCCATTTTTACCAGATCTTCGAAACGAATATCCATACCCAGAATAGCCACAATCTCATCTTCGGCATTCCTTATTGGAGCTGAAACGGTTATACAGAGTTTATTGGTAATCTTAGAGGTATAAAAGGGAGAAACATAGATCTTGCCTGTTTTCATGGGATTTATAAACCAGTCTCTGGTCTCAAAGGTATCCGACGTTAAAAGTTCTTCAAATTTTTTCTTAAATTCTAAGTCATCGGTGAGGCCTAAGAGAGGTTTACCTTCGGTGTCCACAATATAAAGGAATTGCACATAGGGATGTTCAGCTAAAAAGCGCTTTAAGAGAGTTTTAATTTTATCCACCTCAAGGGTGGCCATCTCTTTTTCCTGCACTAACTCTTCAATGAATTGGATGAGGACCTTGTTAGCAAACTTCCTCAGGTGGTCTAATTCGGATTCAAAGAGTTCGGGGAGATATTTTCTGGTAAGGGCAAGCATTTCTTCGTTAGAGATAGCAGTGATTCTTCCTTTCTCGTAAAGTTCCTGAATTTTTTTGTAGATCTTAACCACTCCTGGATGCCTCTTGTCTACGGCCTGATCCTCAGTGAGGTTGAAGTGGGTATTTATCCAGTAAGCTATTCCTGCAGTTCCACTCTTATCTGTGATGATGATTTGGATAGGTCTTTTTAGGACCTTCATAGAATCAAAGGAGTTATATATTTCTTCATTTTTAATAAGGCCATCAATGTGGATCCCTGCCCTGGTAGCGTTGAAATCCTCTCCTACAAAGGGTTGTCTTGGGGGGATCTTTTCATGGAGATGATTTTTGTAGTAGTTGGCTATATCGGTGATAATGGTAGTATCCATACCATCACTTGTTCCCTTTAGAGCAATGTATTCAAAGACCATGGCTTCAAGGGGGGTGTTTCCCGTCCTCTCTCCAATGCCAAGAAGGGAAGTATTTACATAGGCACAGCCATAGAGCCAGGCATAGGTAGCATTGATAACTGCTCTGTAGTAGTCATTATGTCCGTGCCACTCAAGTAATTCCCCAGGAACCCCTGCCTCATCAATGAGAACTCTTACTAATTTGGGAACACTTATAGGGAGAGCTGCTTCAGGATAGGGGACAGCTACCCCTAAGGTGTCGCAAAGTCTTATCTTTATATCAATACCACTTTCCTCTCTAAGTTTCATGAGCTCAATAGCAAAGGGGACAACAAAACCATAAATATCTGCCCTGGTGACATCCTCAAAGTGGCACCTTGGCCTAATCCCATAAGAGAGGGCCTCTTTCACTACAGCAAGATAATCCTCTAAAGCCTGTTTCCTTGTCTTTTTTAATTTTAGAAAAATATGATAATCTGAACAGGAGGTTAGCATCCCTGTCTCTTTAAGACCAGCCTCTTTAACTAATTTAAGATCCTCTTTATTGGCCCTGATCCAGCCTGTAATCTCTGGATATTGATATCCCAAGGAAAGACATCTCTCTAAGGCCTCTCTGTCTCTGGCTGTGTAGAGGAAGAACTCAGTCTTCCTTATTATCCCCTTGGGGCCACTAAGTTTGTGAAGGAACTTGTATAGGGTCTCAATTTGCTCAGGGGTATACGGAGTTCTCGCCTGTTGGCCATCCCTAAAAGTAGTATCGGTAATATAAAAGTTTTCCGCAGGTTGGGGTGGAATATATTTACCATCAAAAAAGATCTTAGGAGGCTCTGTATAAGGGAAAAATTCTTTGTATAGCTCTGGATAAGCAGGGTCTACAAGGGTAATTTTATCTCTTAAGACTCTAAGTTTTTGCATCTTTGACCTCCCTAAAGAACTCTTATAAATTTAAAGCTTTTTGAAAGAGTTGTCAAGGAAAAGCTTATTTAGAGGAGGGCATGTTTTTCAAGATAGGACCTTACTTCTCTCGGATCAGCCTTGAGGACCTCATATCTTTGAGGCTTATGTTTAAGCTCTTCAATCTCAGGTGGTAAGGGAAAATCCTTCCCAATTGCCTCTCTTACAGCTTCGGGAAACTTAGCAGGATGTGCTGTAGAGAGACAAATCATGGGTCTTTCATCTTTAAAGGTAAGGCCAGCCTTTACCCCTATAGCCGTGTGGGGATCAAGGAGATATCCCCAGTTTTCATAAAATTCCTTTATAGTCTCTAAGATTTCCCTTCGATAAACTGCGCAGGCAAGAAAATCTCTTTGCACAAGCTTCACCTCTTCTTCAGTAAAGGTAAGGGCCTTTTTGTCCTGAAATTCCTTCATAGCCTGGGCTGTCCTCACGGGGTCTTCCTTAAAGAAATAATAGAGATACCTCTCAAAGTTACTGGCAACCTGTATGTCCATAGCTGGGGCAATAGTGGGGATAACATTTCCTACTGAATAATCCCCTTTATTCACAAAGCGAGCTAAGATATCGTTTTCATTAGTGGCAAGAACAAGCCTTTCAATCCCCTTGCCAAGCATCCTTTTAGCTATGTATCCTGCAAAGATATTTCCAAAATTACCTGTAGGCACAGAAAAACGCACCTCTTCTACCCCCTCAAGCTCCCTCACCCTAAAATATGCATAAAAATAGTAGACAATCTGAGCAAGAATTCGGGCAAAGTTAATAGAATTTATAGCAGTAAGGTGGTATCTCCTCTTCAGATCAAGATCCATAAAGAGATCCTTCACAATCTTCTGACAATCATCAAAAGACCCCTCTATGGCCAGGTTATGGACATTGGGCTCAAGCACAGTAGTCATCATGAGGGCCTGTATGGGAGACACCCTCTGATGAGGATGAAGAATAAAGATAGCTATGTTTTCTTTGCCCTTGACACCAGAAATGGCTGCTGCCCCTGTGTCACCAGAAGTGGCACCTAAGATGTTAATTTTCTGATTATTCTTCTTGAGGAGATAGGCAAAGAGATTACCCAAAAACTGTAAAGCAATATCCTTAAAGGCAAAGGTTGGGCCATGAAAAAGCTCCAAGATGTAAATGGGGCCCACTCTTTTAATAGGGGTTACCTCTTGCGTGCGAAAAGGGGCATAACTTTTTCTTATAAGCCCCTCAAGGTCTTCTCTTGGGATATCTGTAGCAAAGAGTTTAAAGATTTCTAAGGCAAGTTCCTGATAGCTTAGCCTTGACCATTTCTCTATCTCCTGGGAAGTTAAGGTAGGAATCTTTTCAGGAATTATGAGCCCTCCATCTGGGGCAAGCCCTTCAAAGACTACTTCGGTGAAAGTAAATTTTTGCTCTCTTCCCCTTGTGCTCAAATAGAACATTTCCCTCTCCCTAATAGCCCTTTGTTTTGAGAATCTCTAAACGATTTTTCATTTTATCCATATAGAGCCTTAACTCTGCCTTGAGCTCTTCAAGGCTTCCATGTCTTTTTTGATAGATTTTTTGAATTTCAGCAAGCCAGAATTCAATACACTCCCTCTCTCTGTTGGTTAGCTCCTTTTGAACCCTTTCCCTCAATTTTTGTAAAAGTTTGGGATCAATACCCTCCATAACATTACCTCTCAAAGGGTAAGTGTTAGTAAATCTTCAGCAAGAATAATTTCACCATCATAATTCTTTTTTAAAACCCCTAAGTAGGGATTTTCACTGTGAGGATAAAAATGAGAGAGAATTAACTTTTTAGGTTTTGCTTGAAAGGCAATCTCCGTAATTTCCTCAGGACCTAAGTGGTATGGTGAGGCAAAGGTTTCAGAGTTAGCACACTCAAGGATCAGGAGATCGCATCCCTTGGCCAATTCAATCAAGGCTTCACACCAACCCGTATCCCCAGAATATGTAACACTTTTTCCTTCAAATTCAAGCCTGATAGCAAGTGATTCTGGATTATGATTCACTTTAACAGTTGTTACCTGAAAGGGACCAAACTCAAAACTAAAGGGATCTTCCTCACTAATAAGCCTCAACTTTAAAAGCCCTTCAGGTGGACAAACCCAATGTCCAAATGCCCTTTTCAAGCCCTCATAAAAATCTGAAAAACTATAATGACTAATTAGAGTAATGGGGGTTCTGCGGGTGTAACCAAGTTGATATCTTGTGGCAAAGAAAAAGGGAATAAGATCTGTCACATGATCAGGATGGAAATGGGAGATGAAGAGAGCAGAAAGGTCATTAAGAGAACAATTTATTTTTGGTAGCTGATAGAGTGTGCCAGGGCCTATGTCTAATAGCATATGAAAATCCTCAAGGGAGACAAGATAGGCAGGGGCGTGCCTATCAGCTCTGATCCAACCTGTTCCTGACCCAAGGATAGTTAATTTCATGAGGGAAGCCCAAACTCTTTGCTTAATCTTTCAAAAATTTCTTGAGGTAATTTTTCTTTGGCCTCCTTAAGGAGGAGGTGAGAGACCTCACCGTCCATTTTAAAATATAGGTATAGCCAGGCAAGAAAATAGAGGGAAAGCCCGTCTCTTTCCTGATAAGTAAGTATTTCCTTTAAATACTCCAAGGCCTTTTTGTAATCCTTTTTCAAAAAGGAAATCTTCCCAAGAAAGACTTTGTCTTCAATGGTCAGCTCCTTTACTTCTCTGAGTATCTCCTCTATCTCCTCAAGTCTACCCTCATCCCAAAGATACTTTAATAGTTTTGTCCGAAAAAGTGGTTCTTCTTTGTCGAGTAAATAGGCCTTGTAGAGATGATATTCTCCCTTTCCTTTGTCCCCCAGTTCTAAATAGATCATCCCTAAATTATAGTGCACTCGAGGATCCTCTTTCAAACAACCACAGAGTTTACTTCTTAAGGCCTTTTCTGCCCTTTTGAGGTCGCCAAATAGGTAGTATATAGAGGCCTCACTCAAGGTAAGTTCTATCGGTTGTAAGGTATAGGGTTTAGCCCTTTCATAGAGCCTTAAAGCGCCTCCATAGTCTTCCCATTCATAGAGGAGATCTCCAAGAACATGCAAGGTAAAGGGGTCTAAGAGGTGATAATTTGTGGCTGCCCTTTTGGCATGTTCAAGAGTGGCTAAGCCAAGTAAAAGGGGATCCAGATCCTGATAAGGTTCTTCTTTAAGTCTTTCTCCCCATAGGATGCCATAAGGGCCCTTTAACCCTTTTAGGGCCGATTTTAACTCTTTTAGAGTAGGACTACTTATTATATATAGATGTTTCTTGTTGCCGAAATAGTCTATTATCTCTAAAGGGATTTTGAGAGCCTCTACTTCTTCCTCGCTCACCAAAAGATAGTGATTAGCCTTTTCTAAAAAGGTTAAAAAAGACTCTCCCCTTCCCTGGAGATACAAATCCCAGAGGTCTATAATATTCTCTAAGGCCTTAGGGCTCAAACGGGTAAAACCAAGCCTCTTGCAAAGATGGGCTTCTCTATCGAGTTCCTCTACTTTGGGTATATCTTTCAAGACCCTATGATAGGATATAAATTCTCCCCCCTCAGCCCAGAGTTTTTTAAAGAGGGATGGTAGTTCTCCAAAGAAAAGGGGATAGAAAAAATAATTCTCGGCAAGCTGAAAAAAGGGGAATTCCAAAGGAGGAGACCCTGAGAAATAAAAAACATAGCCATAAAGAGGCCCCATTTCAAGAAGTAGCTCAAGGAGATCCTTTTTGTAAAAAGGGGCTTGATAATTCTCTAAAATTAGTCTCTCTAAATAGAGAAGGGAGAGGTGGGAAGGATCCTTAGAAGAGAGAAGGTCCCAAGTTTTGGCCCTAAAGGGTTCCCACTCTTCAGAAAATATTAGTTTATATTTTTCCTCCAAGAGACCTTTGAGAATGGGTATAAGCCTCTCAGCCTTAGGTGGAGAGTTTAAGCTCATCTCTCAATCTTTCAAAGATCTTTTTAATCTCTAAAAGATCCTCTTCAAAGAGGCATCTAACATCAAGGATAAGGGCCTCATCTTCAATGATGCCGATTAAAGGAGGCTCTGTCCTTCTTAGGTGTCTTTGAAGCTCCTGAGGGGAAAGGCCAGGTATAGAAAGGGCAACACCATAAGAGGGAAGATCTAAGAGTGGAAGGGCTCCTCCTCCAGTTTTAGCCACAGTCTTTACAAGGGATACCTTTATTTGGGGGCTTATGTCTGTGATCAATTTTAGAAGTTTTCTTGCCCTTCTTTTTAGGGTTTCAGGATTAGCTAAGATCATCTGTAAGACTGGAATAGTCTTAATGGCAAGGGCTTCATCTCTGTATAGTTTCAAGGTTGCTTCAAGGGCAGCAAGAGTTAATTTGTCTATCCTTACAGCCCTGTTGAGAGGGTTTCGCTTGATCCTTTCTATGTATTCCCTCTTTCCCACAATTATACCTGCCTGAGGGCCTCCGAGAAGTTTATCCCCTGAAAAGGTTACAATATCTACTCCAGCACGTAAAGCCTCTTGAACAGTGGGTTCCTTTGCTAAGCCATATTTGGAAAAATCCACAAAGGACCCACTTCCCAAATCCTCCATTAGAGGAAGCCCCTTCTTTCGACAAAGGGGAAGTAACTCCTCTGCAGAGACTTCCTTAGTAAACCCTACGATAGCATAATTACTCTTATGGACTTTAAGTATCAGGGCAGTGTTTTCATTTATAGCCTTTTCATAATCATGAAGATGGGTTTTATTGGTAGTGCCTACCTCTTTCAAGATACACCCAGCCCAAGTCATGACCTCTGGGATCCTAAAGGAACCCCCAATTTCAATCAACTCACCTCTCGAGACAATAACCTCTTTGCCTACGGCCAAGGTATTGAGACAAATTAGCACTGCAGCTGCATTGTTATTGACCACTAAGGCTGCTTCAGCACCAGTAAGCTCTTTTATAAGTTCCTCTACATGGACATATCGGCTTCCCCTTTTGCCCTCCTCAAGATCATACTCTAAGTTAGAGTAACGGCTGGCAATTTCTGTAAGATAGGGTAGGATCTCCTTCGCAAGAGGGGCTCTACCAAGATTGGTGTGAACTATGACCCCTGTGGCATTGATTACTCTTCTAAGGTGAGGGGCTTCATACTTTCTGAAAATCTCTTGCATTAGCCTTTCTAATTCTTCTTCAGTTAGCTCCTCTTT
This sequence comes from uncultured Caldimicrobium sp., assembly GCA_964493015.1. Classification (GTDB taxonomy): domain Bacteria; phylum Desulfobacterota; class Thermodesulfobacteria; order Thermodesulfobacteriales; family Thermodesulfobacteriaceae; genus Caldimicrobium. Next base: position 59,314 of record CAZBLU010000002.1, on the reverse strand, counting down.
TCGTCCGCTAAGCATCATTTCTCTTAGGGCTTGAGCTACTCTTCTTGCTGGCTCCGTAAAATAGGAAATAGGATATTGGGGAAAGAGTTTAGTGAATTTTTCCTTTAATTCATGAACTGAGGGGATTCTCATAGAGAAAAATCAAGATATCAATTTTTTAACAAAACGCTCTATTCTACCCAGGGCCTCTTCTAAAAGAGTTTCTTCTGGAAGGAAAATAATCCTAAAGTGCTGTGTCCCAGGCTTTTGGCCAAAACCACTTCCATGAACAACTACTACCCCCTCTTCCATGATTAGCTTTTTTACAAATTCCAGATCTGAAAGCCCAGGTATCTCCAATCTTGGAAAGGCATAAAAGGCGCCAAGAGGTTTTTTACAGGAAATCCCTGGGATTTGGTTTAGGCCGTCTACAATGAGGTCCCGCCTTTTTCTGAGCTTGGGTAAGACCTCTTTAAGATAGCCATTTTCATTATTTAGAGCAACTGGAATGGCATATTGTAGGGGATGCGGGGCACAAAGCCTTGCCCTGGCAAGTTTGTGTATGGCCTCAATAAGGTCAACCAAGGCCTCCTCTGGTCCAGAAACTATGCCCCAGCCAATCCTCCAGCCAGGGGTAAAATAGCATTTAGAAAGGCCATTAAAGGTTATCACAGGGACATCTTCAGCTAAAGAGGCAATGGAGATGTGTTCCACACCCTCATCCAAGATAAATTGATCGTAAATTTCATCAGAGAGAATGACCAGATCGTGCCTTTTGGCAAGATTTACAATCTCAAGAAGGGCCTCCTTAGAATAAATAGAGCCTGTGGGATTGTTGGGATTTATAAGCACTATAGCCTTGGTATTTTTATCAATCTTTGCTTCTATGTCTGAAAGATCTGGCTCCCAGTTTTTTTCTTCCTGTAAATAGTAATATCTTGGCTCAATCCCGAGTTTTGAGACGATAGCCTGATAGAGAGGATAACAGGGACAGGGAAGAAGTATACTATCTCCAGGATCAAGTAAAGCAGTAATGGCAAATTCGATGGCTTCACTTGCCCCTTGGGTGATGAATATATCAATAGGCTTAATCCCTCTCTTTTGGGCATAGTTCCTAATTGCCTCAAGGGCCTCAGGAATTCCAAGAGAGTCTGAATAGGAATTATGATTTTGTAGCATGGCTTGATAGGCTGCCTCAATAAGGCTTTTAGGAGGTGTAAAACCATATTTTACAGGATCACCAATGTTGAGATAGATAAGCTCTTTGCCCATCTTAAGGGCCTGTTTAGAGGTCTCCACAATGTCTCTTATAGCATATTCTACACCACTTGTGCGCCTTGCCGGTTTGATTTTAGGAAAGTTAACCATTTCCTCCTCTTATTCCTCCTTCTTCACCTATTGATAACTCTCCATGGTTGTTCAAGTATAGGCTTTATAATCCTATAAAAATTTCTTTTGTCAAGGGCTGAATATACTTAAGCTCTTGTTAAATCAGGTAAGGGTATTATAAAATTTTATTATGAGCATGAATAAACCAAGACTTCTTCTCAGTGCCTGCTTTGCCAAGGCAACCCGCTACGACGGAGGAAGGATCCAGGATGCTATAGTAGAGAAGCTTAAGCCCTGGATAGAACCTATTTACTTTTGTCCTGAGGTCTCTTTAGGTCTTGGCATCCCTCGTCCAAGGATAATTATAGAAAGGGTGGGCTCAGAAAGAAAACTAATTCAGCCTGATACAGGTAGAGATATTACCAAGGAAATGAAGAGGCTTTTAGAGGACTTTTTACCTAATCTTCCTGAAATTGATGGGGCCTTGCTTAAGAGTAAATCTCCTTCATGCGGGGTTAATTCAGCTAAAGAATATAAAAATCAAAATATGGTCAGAAAGGCTGATGGTTTCTTGGCTGAAGCCTTGAGAAACAGAGACCCATATCTACCCTTAGAGGATGAAGGTAGGCTCCGTGACAAGAGTATCTACTATCACTTCCTCACACGGATTTTTGCCCTTGCAGAATTTAGAGAAAGGATGAAGGAGAAAAGCCCATCTGCCTTGATAGAATTCCATACAGACTTTAAGTATATCCTTAAAACTTATCATGAAAAGCTCCTCATAGATCTTGGGAGACTGGTAGCCTCAAATCATCTCTCCCTCTCGGAGAAGCTCTCTCTCTATGGTAAACTATTTCGAAGGGCCTTAGCCAATAAACCCTCTCGGGCAAGGCATGCTAACACCTTATATCATTTAGCAGGCTATTTTACGAAAAAGATAAATCCCAAAGAAAAAAATCATCTTCTTCAATTGATAGAAAGATATCGCCAAGGGAGGTTAGAATTAAGAACCCTTCTTGAACTTTTGAAAAGTCTAGCTCTAAGATTTGAAGAATCATATATACTGAGACAGAGATATCTAAATCCCTTTCCTGAAGAATTATTCTAATGGGCCTCTGTAAATTCTACTTCAAAGTCTGCGAGGATCTCTTTAATTCTCTTTTCCTCGGTAGGATAAAAAGAAATCTTTAGAAGAGCCCTCTTAGGGTTGAGCACTGTAAGGTTAGCTAAGTGATCGTATCCTTCCAGGACAAATTTTAAGAAGGCAATCTTGGAAGGATTAAGGCAAAAAACGATCTGGGTGGACCTCATAGAAAAAGGGAGAGGAAGAGAAAACTCCCCCTTTCCCTTTAATGCATTCAGGATTTAAGGTTTTCTTCTTTTTTCAGAGCTACCCTGATCAAGGACTTTCACTTTGGAAGCCTGTTCACCCTTTGGGCCCTGGATCACTTCAAACTCCACTGTCTGTCCCTCCTTAAGGGTCTTAAATCCAGGCATGTCAATAGCCGAGAAATGGACAAAGACGTCTCCGCCTTCATCCTTAGAGATGAAGCCATACCCCTTCTTCTCATCAAACCACTTAACCTTACCTCTAAACATATAAACCATACCTCCTTATAAATTTATTTCCTACAAAGCAAGCCTACTCCAAAAAAAATTTTTGTAAAGAGGGGTTTTTTAAAAATTTATTTATTTTAAAATTAAAGGGATGTTTACCAAATTTGAAGGCCCTCTACATTACAGAGATTTCAGGCTTTTTATTATAGGCCACTTTCTATCCTTTACAGGTTCCTGGGTTCAAACAACAGCTCTGCACTGGATTATATATGGGCTAAATAAATCTTCCTCTGAACTTGGCCTCTATTCCTTTATAACGACCTTTCCCAGTATCTTTGCCACTCTAATCGCAGGCTTCCTGATAGATCGTTTTCCTCGAAAAAAACTTTTGCAGACATTATTAACTTTGGCGCTTTTTCCACCTCTTTTCCTCTTTCTTTTAGTTCATCATCATCTCTACAATTTCTGGGTCCTGGCTTTTATAGGGCTTTTCTCTTCCCTTCTTGCTTCTATGGACATGCCTTTAAGACAGGTCTTTATCAGTGAACTCGTCCCCACAAGATATCTCACCCAGGCCCTTTCTCTTCAGGCCTTTTCTTTTAATAGTGCCCGCATGCTTGGCCCAATAATAGCAGGTTTGATAATGAGTTACTACTCCCTAAGTCTCTGTTTTTTTATCAACTTTCTCAGCTTCCTCCCCCTCTTGCTCTTCACCTATTTTATTAATCCTCGATTTATTATGCCAAAAAGCAGAGTAAATAGAAAATTAAATGAGGAATTTTTGAATTTGATAAACTTTTTACGAAAAAGAGGGGAAATTTTGCTAATTTTAACTATAGTTGCCACTTTTACTTTTTTCGCCACATCTGTAATAATATTATTACCCATGCTAACTTTGGAGATTTTGAAGGGCAATGCTAAAGAGTTTGCCTTTCTCTCTTCTGGAGTAGGAATTGGAGCAATTTTGGGAGCCCTCACTGTTTTTTTAAAAAGAGAACCATTTCATGAAATTAATCAGTTAATTAAGGCTCATGTTCTTTGGTTCCTCGGTGTATTAGGTTTAATTTTTGCTAAAACATTTCCGATTTGTTTTATTAGCGTGATGTTAATTGGTATGGCCTTTACTAATTTTTATCCTGTAGCAAACGGACTCTTGCAAAAGATGACTGTTTCAGAGGTTAGAGGTAAGGTAATGAGCCTCTTTTCTGTGGCTTTTTTAGGTATGGCCCCTTTTGGACAATTATTTGTTGGTCTTTCAGCGGAAAAATTGCCTTTACCCTTACTTCTCACTTTACTTATTGTTTTTTTCCTTCCCACCAATCTTTACATATTACTTATTTTGAGAAGGAAGGTAATTTATGCATGAAATTGTTTTAAAATCTCTCGATTATTTAGATCAGCTCCTTCTTTTGCTGAATCGCCAAACTAAAGAAATTGTCTATCACAACCTTAGGGCTAAAGTTCTCCTTGAGGAAATAGAAAGACAGGGTCTCTGTTTTAGAATAGATCCTGAAAAAGAAAAAAATGTGATCCTTACCATCGAATATCCTGTGCATAAGATCTTTTTTGGTAAGTGTATTAAGGTTGATGAAGAACATTTATTGTTACTTTTTCAGGAATTAAGAAAGGATAGACCCTTTTCTGGTTTTTTGTTTGAGTTAATTGAAGATTTACCTATTTTAGTTTTTTTCATTAAGGAGGATAAAATTTTCTACATAAATAAGGCCTGTGAGAAGTATCTCGGTTATTCCAGAGATGAGCTTATTGGTAAAAGTATTCTTGATGACATAGTTTGGGATTTGGATAAACCTAAGGCAGCACTTCACTGCAAGAGAGTTAAAAGTGGTTACAGGGAAGAAGGGGTTATTTTTGCTGTTAAAGACAAATATGGAAGACTAAGAAATTTTCTATGGAAATGTTTTCTCACTCAAGATTGGGAGGGAAATCCAATTATAGTTTCTATAGCCTCAGATATATCGGAATATTTAGAGCTCTCTCAAAAAATTGAGCGAATGCATAAGACCCAAACCTTTTCAGAATTTTTGAGAGGCCTTGTCCATGATTTTAATAATATTCTAAATACCGTTTTAAATTATATCCATCAACTTCGCACCACTCCTTTAACACGTATGGAAGATATACTTAGATCCATAGAAAAAACAATTTATTCTTGGATTGATATAAATAGAATAATTCTTGACTATAGTAAAGAAACCAAAGAATTAAGATATAAAAAGATTGATATGGTAAGTTTTCTTAAAGAGAACTTAGAGGTATTTCAATTAATCCTTGGAGAAAAGATTAGTTTATATGTTGACTTTGGTTATTATAAGAATCTATATACCTATGGAGATTCTGCCTTTTGGAGATATATTTTTTTAAACCTCCTCTCCAATGCCAAAGATGCCATGCAGGGAGAAGGAAGTATTTATATTTCTCTTGGAATTTATGAAGATAAAGTAAATAACAAAAAATATTTAAAGATAGCTGTGAAAGATACAGGGCCTGGAATTCCTGAGGAGATTTTGCCCCATATCTTTGAGCCCTTTTTTACCACTAAGGATAAGGGAAGTGGTCTTGGGCTCTTTTTGGTGAATCACCATGTGAAAACTTTAGAGGGTTTTATTGAGGTGGAAAGTAAGGTAGGGGAAGGAACTACTTTCTATCTCTATTTACCTCTCTTTGTAGAGAAGCCTCTTTTAACTATTCCTAAAGAAGAGGCTTTAAAAGATAGAGTTCTCTTTTTAGTGGAAGACGAAGAGGATATTCGGGAGTCCTTAAAGGAGATCCTTGAAGAGCGGGGTATGAAAGTTTATGCCTTTTCCAGAGCCGAAACTCTGCTTGAAAAGATAGCGAGCCTGGAAAGGCCCCATCTTCTTATGGTTGATCTCAATCTTCCTGGGATGGATGGAAGGGAATTAGTTACCCACATCGAAAAAATCTATCCTGCCCTGAAGATACTTTATATCACAGGAGACATTTTTATTCTATCAGAGATTCCTGAAGAAATGGTCTTATTCAAGCCCTTTAAAATAGAGGAGGTAATTGAGAAAGTAAGTAGTTTACTTTATGAGGCAAGAGATTGAGGCCTTTTTAAGAAGCCTTAAAAATGAGAAAAATTATTCCTCTCATACTTTACGATCTTATGCTGTCGATCTGGAACAATTTTTCAAACATCTTGAAGAAATTCAAATTGATCTCAAAGAGGTAAAATCCACGCATCTTAAGGCCTTTATTTTAAAGCTTAAAGAAAAGGGGCTAAAAGGGGCAAGTCTTGCCCGAAAGTTAAGTGCTATTAAGAGTTTTTTAAAATACTTGTATAGAGAAGGGAAATTAGAGAGATTACCCTTTACTCAATTTACCTTTTTGAGAGGAACCCAAAGATTACCCTATGTCCCCTTGGAAGAGGAGATTAATAAACTCATAGATGACATAGATGGTGAAACCTTTGAGGCGAGGCGGAAAAGGGCCCTTTGTGAATTGCTCTATGGTGCAGGTTTAAGGGTCTCTGAGGTAGCACATCTCAGGCTTGAAGACCTTAATTGGGAAGTGAATACTATCAGAGTCAGAGGAAAGGGGAATAAAGAGAGGCTTTTGCCTCTTGGTAAAAGGGCCAAAGAGGCCTTGAGGCTATATTTAGAGGCTCGAGAAGCACTTTTAAAAGATTTAAAAAAGGAAAGCAAATACCTCTTTCTCAATAGGAAAGGAGGGAGGCTTACAGAGAGATGGATTTTTGAAATTATAAAGAGGGAGGGGAAAAACTTTGGATTACCGAGGCTCCATCCTCACGCCCTAAGGCATGCCTTTGCTACCCATCTCCTCAATGCGGGAATGGATCTTCGCTCAATCCAAGAACTTTTAGGTCATAGTTCCATCGCCAGCACTCAGCGTTATACCTTAGTTAATTACGAATATTTGCTCAAGGTCTATCACGAGGCCCATCCTCGGGCAAGATCCAAGGAAAAATAGCTCTTGGTCCAACCCTTGGAAAAGTTCTTTTTGTGTAATAAAATAGGAGAAAATTTTTTCAGGAGGAGCTTTAAATGCAGGAAGAGTCTCAGGTGGTAAGGGTGCGCCATGAAAAATTGCAAAAGCTTATAAATGAAGGGATCAATCCCTATCCGAACGACTTTAAACCTAAGGATAAGGCTAAATATATAAAAGAAATTTATCAGGGCTTGACCCCTGAAGAATTGGAAAAGAGGGATATTCTTTTTTTCTTGGCAGGGCGGTTAATCTCCAAAAGGGAGATGGGTAAACTTATTTTTGGACATCTCCAGGATGAGACAGATAAAATTCAACTTCTTTTTGCTAAGGGAGAATTGAGGCCTGAGAGTTTTGAATTTTTTAAGAAATATATTGATTTGGGAGATATATTAGGTGTTGAAGGGAAGGTTATTAAGACGAAAACTGGAGAGGTGACTATATTGGTAAGGAATTTTAAGCTTCTTGCCAAGTCTCTCAGGCCCTTGCCTGAAAAGTTTCATGGGCTTAGAGATACAGAACTACGCTATCGTATGAGGTATCTCGATCTCATCATGAACCCAAGAAGTAGAGAGATCTTCCGCCTAAGGACAAGGATTATTCAGTATATTAGGGATTATTTAATTTCTGAGGGATTTATGGAAGTAGAGACCCCTATGATGCATCCCATAGTGGGAGGTGCTACAGCCAAGCCTTTCATTACCTATCACAACGCTTTAGATATGAATTTATATTTGAGGATAGCCCCAGAGCTTTATCTCAAAAGATTGCTTGTGGGAGGTTTTGAGAGGGTCTTTGAATTAAATAGAAATTTTAGAAATGAGGGGATCTCAAGCAGACATAATCCAGAGTTTACTATGCTTGAGTTTTATGAGGCCTATGCTACCTATGAAGATCTCATGAAAAGGACTGAGGAGATTTTTTATGGATTAGCGCAAGACCTTCTGGGAAGCTCGCAAATTATTTATCAAGGAGAAACCATTGATTTTACCCCTCCCTTTAGAAGGGTTAAATTTTTAGAGGCTCTAACCGAGATAGGCGGTATCCCTCAGGCCATCCTTAGGGATAAAGAGAAACTCCTTAACTTTGCCCAAGAAAAGGGAATTGAGCTTAATGTAAAGGATCCAAGGATTGGGAAATGGTGGACTAAGCTTTTTGAAGAATTGGTGGAACCAAAACTTATTCAGCCCACCTTTGTGTTAGAGTATCCTGTTGAGGTCTCTCCCCTTGCCAGGAGAAGTGATCAGAATCCTGAAGTAGCTGAGCGTTTTGAACTCTATATAGGTGGGAAAGAAGTGGCTAATGCCTTTTCCGAGCTTAATGATCCCATAGACCAAAGGAGAAGGTTTGAGGAACAGTTAAAATTAAGAGAGGTGGATGAGGAGATCCCTCCTGAAATAGACTACGATTTTATAAGGGCCTTGGAATACGGGATGCCCCCTTGTGCAGGTGAGGGCATCGGTATTGACAGGGTAGTCATGCTCTTTACCGACTCACCCTCTATTAGAGAGGTGATCCTTTTTCCCCACCTGAGGAGAAGAGAGGATTTGTGAAAAGGAAGTTTTCCTGGGAATTCTGGTTAGCCCTAAGATATCTCCTTTCTCCTAAAAGAGAGCGCTTTACTGGACTTATTACTCTCATAGCCCTAATTGGTTTAATCCTTAGCGTGGCAGCCCTTACCATTGTTAATGCCGTTATTACTGGTTTTAAGGAGGTAGTGGCAGAGAAGATACTAAGTCTAAATCCCCATTTAAGTATTACCTTTTATGACCCAGAGATGGGTCATAAAGTGGTTAAGATGGTAGAGAATACCCTTCCCCTCAAAGAGGTTAGGAGTGTTCAGCTTGTCTCAGTGCAACAGGGCCTTCTTCTCAAGGGTGGTCAACCTGTGGGCATAATCTTGAAAGGGGTCGATTTGAAAAAATATGGTCAAGAAAAGGGGTTTAAGAAATTTGATTTTAGGGAGGATTTAGGGGAGGATGGGACCTTGCCCATTGTGGTGGGAGTTCGCTTAAAGGAAAAATTAGGTCTTACTATGGGAGAGAGGCTCTCTTTTTTAAGCATTGAGGGGATCTATACCCCCTTTGGTTTTTTTCCCAAAATTATTCCTCTTAAGGTTGTGGGTGTTTTTGAAAGTGGGCTATATGACTATGACTTTAATCTTGTTTTTGCTCCCTTTGAGGCCTTTAGGCAAAAGCTTCAAACAAGAAACCTCTCCTTAGAACTAAAACTCCGTGACCCTTTTCTCTCTAAGGAATACAAAGAAAAACTCTTAAAAAATATTGGTCCCCATGTCTTTATCTTGGATTGGCAAGAGTGGAATAAAAATCTTTTTTCTGCCCTTAAGATGGAAAAATTAGGCCTCTTTGTGATCTTAACCCTTATGGTTACTGTGTCCCTTTTTACCATTCTTTCAGCTATGGTCATGCTTGTTTCGGAAAAAAGGGGAGATATAGCCCTTTTAAGGGCCCTTGGGGCTACCTCTTTTCAGGTATTAAAGGTCTTTTTCTTAGCTGGTTTTTTCTTGTCCCTCTCTGGGGTCTTTTTAGGCCTCTCCCTTGGTATAGGGATAGCCCTTTTACTTTCTCATTATCCGGTGATTAAACTTCCTGGTGAGGTCTATCCTGTAGAGTATATGCCTATTAGTTTACAGCCTTTAGATTTGTTTATTATTGGGATGGTAGCGCTTTTTATAAGTGTATTTGCCTGTCTCTACCCAGCTAAAAAGGCTTCTACTTTAAGTCCAGCCGAGATCTTAAGGAGAGAATAAAGTGGCTTTGCTTAAAGTAAGAAACCTGCAAAAAAGCTTTAGGAATGGAAACAAGGCAGTTACGGTTTTAAAGGACATAAATCTTGAAGTAGAGGCAGGAAGCAAACTTGCCATTGTTGGTCCCTCAGGGTCAGGTAAGACCACCTTATTAAACATCTTAGGAACTATTGATAGACCTGATGCTGGGGAGATCCTTTGGGAAGGAAGCCCTCTTAATTGGGATGATGAAAGGGAGCTTGCTACTCTTAGGATGGAGAAGCTTGGTTTTGTCTTCCAGTTTTATTACCTTATGCCTGAGCTAAATGTGGAGGAGAATATTATCTTGCCTGGTCTTATGGCAGCCTGGGAGCATAGTCGCCTCACGGAAAGACTTGAAGAACTACTTGAGGCCTTAAATCTTCAAGAGAAGAGAAAGGCAAAAATTTATACCCTCTCAGGTGGGGAGAGGCAAAAGGTAGCCATTGCCAGAGCTGTTTTTCTTAGACCTAAACTACTTCTTGCTGATGAACCTACAGGTAATCTGGACCCTGAGAGCACCAAAGAGGTTCTGAAAATCTTTTTGGAATTAAATGCTACCCAAGGAGTGACTTTGATATTAGTTACTCACAATCTTGAGCTTGCCCAAAAAATGGATAAAATCTATTTACTAAAAGAGGGTGTGCTTGTAGAATATAGAGAGCCCCTATGAGGTAAAAAGTGCCTAAGAGAAATTTCTTTTTGTGTTGGATAATACTTTTTCTATTCCTAAATTCAACGCTTTGTGCTCAGGAAAAGATCTTAATTTATCAGGTTAAAAGCTTCGGGGACACGCTTAGGGAAGAAGTTCTTTCCAAACACTTAGAGGCCCTAAAAGACTATCTAAAGGCCTATAATTATCATTTGGAGATTAAGACTTATCCAGAAAGCACAGCTTTTCAATTCTTGAGGGCAGGAGAATATTCCGCTATAGCCGAGATTAAATTAACTCTCATAAAGGGGACCTTAAGCATTGACTGGAAATTATATTTAGCGGGGAAAAGGGAGCCCTACTACTTCTACGTGGTTGGAAAGCAAGAATTGGCTGAGGAACTTCTTTTGGCTACCCAGAGGGAGCTTGAACTGGTGCTGAAAGAGAAGGTCTTTATTGAAAAGGTTCAATTTTTGGGGAACAGGAGAATTGGAGAAGATATCCTTTTACCTAAAATTAAGAGTAGACCAGGAGAACTTTTAGACCTAAAAAAGGTAAATGATGATCTTAAGGCCCTTTTTAAGCTTGGTTATTTTGAGCATGCAGAGGTTTTGCTTGAGGAAGGTGAGAAAGGGGTGATCCTTGTTTTTAAGGTCCAGGAGCGGGAGTCCATAAAGGAGATTACTTTTAAGGGTATAAAGGAAGCTAAGAAGGAGGACCTTGCTAAAATTATTGAATTGAAGCCAGGAGATATCCCTACACCAGAGAAATTAAACAAAGCCTTAGAGAATTTAAAGGCCTACTATGAACAGCTTGGATTTCATCAGACAGAGATAAATCTGAAAACGGAAAAGGTCTCTCCTACCCAAGTAAACTTAGTCTTTGAGATCAAGGAAGGGAAAAAGAAATTTATAAAGAGGATTGAATTTGTGGGGAACAGGGCCTTTTCAGAGAGAGAACTTAAGGGTTATCTCTCGGTTACGGAGAGGTCCCTCTTTTCACCAATAGCTAAATATGCGCGTTATTTAACTGCGGTAATAAGCCCAGAACCAAAAGCAGAACCAGGGGTCTATAATTTGGCCTATCTTTATAGAGATCTCGGGAAGATAGAAACGGCTTACAAAAATAAGGGTTATATTGAGGTAAAAATTGGAGAGCCTCAAGTAATTGAAGAAATGGACGGAGTAGTCATCAAAATACCTATTGAAGAGGGGCCTCAATATAGCGTTAAGGAAGTCAAAATCATTCAGGATCTTCTGCCTGAGGAAGAGCTTTACAAGAAGATTAAAACCCAAAAAGGAAAGGTTTTTAGCTTAGGTGCCTTAAGAGAGGATGAAGTCTACCTAACTCATCTTTTCTCTGATTATGGCTATGCCTATGCCAAGGTAAGCACCCAATTTGACAAGGCCCCTGAGGGAAATCTTTTAGTGGTTACCTTTAAGGTAGATAAGGGGCCTGTAGTTTTTATCAATCGTATTGACATTGAGGGCAACACCAAGACCAGAGACAAGGTGATAAGAAGGGAGATCTTGCTTTCCGAGGGTTGGCCCTATTCTGGAAAAAGACTGGAAAAGAGCGAAGAACGACTTAGAAGACTTGGCTTCTTTGAGGATGTGAAGATTGAAAAAGAAAAGGGAGTCAAGGAAGAAGACCTTAATTTGAAAGTGAAGGTTAAGGAAGCCTTGACAGGAACCTTTAGTATTGGAGCTGCCTATAGTTCCAGTGAAAAATTCGTCTTTATGACCGAAATTACTCAGAGAAACTGGCTTGGGAAAGGGCAAAGAGTTAGCGTGGCTGCTAAGATAGGAACCCGTTCAAGTAGATACTCCATTAACTTCTTTGATCCCTATTTTAGAGATACCCGCTATTCCCTTGGGTGGTCCCTCTACAATTACGAAACGGAATATGAGGATTTTACCAAGGATAGTATGGGCGGTTCCCTAAAGTTAGGATATGTCTTTACACCAGAATTTTCTGCCTATCTTGGCTATCGCTATGATGACTCAAAGCTGAAGGATGTTCTCAACAATGCCTCGGTAATTATTCAGGAATCAAGAAAAATACATGTGACCAGTGCTTTGGAGCTTGGAGCAGTCTATGATTCACGGAATAGATTTTTTATGCCTACCAGAGGGTGGTATCACGAATTGGGCTTGAGTTATGCTGGTGGATATTTAGGGGGAGATGCAGAATTTGTTAAATTTACAGGAGAACATCAGGTCTATTTTCCCCTTGGAAATCTTACAGCTCACCTCCTTTTTGGATATGGTTATCTAACCGAGGGATCAGGGAAGAGAGTCCCTGTTTATGAAAGGTTTTTCTTAGGAGGTATTTCTTCGGTAAGAGGTTACAAATTTGGTGATATCTCACCTATTGATGAAACCACTAAAGAGAGGATTGGGGGGACCAGGATGTTTTACACCCAGACAGAGGCTATATTCCCCCTCATAAAGACAATAAATCTGAATGGAGTAGTTTTCTTTGATATGGGTAATGTCTGGAGCAAGAAATATAAATTTTCTACTTCCGATATTAGAAAGAGTTTAGGGGTAGGTATTCGTTGGCTTTCTCCCCTTGGGCCCTTGAGAATTGAATGGGGATACAATATCAATAAAAAACCAGGAGAAGATAGCAGTAACCTTAATTTCCAGATTGGTGGTGGTTTTTAGAATCCTTGCAAATTCTAAAATTTTTTGTATATTTTTAGCTTAAAAAAGGAGGGGAGGAAAATACTATGTCTAAAATATGTGAGATTTGTGGAAGAAGGCCATCCTGTGGAAATCAGATTAGTCATTCTGGTAAGCGATCCAGTAGATGGTGGTATCCTAATATTCAAAGGGTTCGTGTGAAATTAGCTAATGGTGAAGTAAGGAGAATGAAGGTTTGTACCCGTTGCCTTAAGGCAGGAAAGGTCCAAAAGGCTGTAAGCTAAACAAGCTTTCTTTCCACCTTAAGAACCCCATCTACTTTAAGAATATTAGCAATAACCTTATCCAAATGGGCCTTATCTGTAACCTCTACATAGATTTCAAAAAAGGCCTTTTTGTCAGGTGTAGTGCGGACCTCTGCTTTTAGGATATTTCCCTCTGCACTGGCAATAGCTGAAGAGACACTGGCAAGGAGTCCCTTACGATCAAGAGAGACTACATAGAGATGGGCTGGATAGAGTTTCCCATCGGGTTTTTCCCATTTTACTTCAATGATTCTTTCTAAGTCTAAATCCTTTAAATTGGGACAATCCGAGCGATGCACAGAGATACCCTTACCTCTTGTGATATATCCTACCACTTCATCTCCAGGGATAGGCCTACAACACTGAGCCAAATGGAAAAGTAGATTAGAGGTCCCCTCTATACCTAAACTCAAACCCAGATTAGATTTAGTAATCTTATTTTCTGATGCCTTCTTGTAGGAGTGAATTTCCTGAGATTCCTCTTCTTCATACTTAAAGACGCCTTTTGTGATCTCACTGTAGGTTTTAAGGACAGTCTTTAAGGCTAATTTTCCTGTGGCAATCAGGATAAAAAGCTCTTCTACATTTTTGATGTTTAACCTTTGAAGGATCTCAAAAAGGAGAGGTTCCTTAGTGAATTCATTGAGGGAAAAGCCATACTTTTTAAGCTCTCTGTGGAGTAATTCCCTTCCTAAAGCAATTTGTCTTTCCTTTTCTTCCTGTTTAAACCATTGTTTTATACGAGAGCGGGCCCTACTTGTTTTGACAAATTTTAACCAGTCTCTACTTGGTTTTTGATGGGGAGAGGTTTCAATGCGAACAGTATCTCCAGTTTGAAGCTTATAATCTAAGGGCACAAGTTTTTCATTTACATAGGCCCTTACACACCTATGTCCCACCTCTGAGTGAATAGTGTAGGCAAAGTCAAGAGGCGTAGAATCAACTGGAAGGACAACTACATCTCCCTTAGGAGTAAAGACATAGATTTCCTCAGGAAAAAGATCCAATTTCAGCGTTTCTAAAAACTCACGAGGATGTTGTAGCTCTTTTTGGAGTTCAATCAGTTTAGCTATCCATTCAAATTGTTTGTATTTTGAGGCATCTAAGATGGCCCCTTCTTTGTAGAGAAAATGAGCAGCAATTCCTTCATTAGCTATTTTGTCCATATACTCAGTGCGGATCTGGATCTCTATCTTTTTCCCTTCAGGGCCTACTACCGTGGTGTGCAGACTTTGATACATATTAGGTTTGGGGAGACTGATATAATCTTTAAAGCGGCCAGGAATGGGCTTCCAAAGGGCGTGCACTAAGCCAAGGGTCTTGTAACAATCCTCAACGGTTTTGACTATTACTCTGAAGCCAATGAGGTCATAGATTTGATCAAGGTCCTCAATAGTGAGATTATATTTTTGCAATTTTCTGTAGACACTGCATAGATGTTTTACTCTGCCAAGGACCCTTCCTTCTATGTTATTTTTTACTAAAAGGTCTGTTAAGATTTCTTTGACCTTTTCTACAAATTCTGAAGCTGCTTCTACCCTCTTTTGAACTTCTTCTTTAAGCCTTTCATAGATTTCAGGTTCCAGATATTTAAGGGAGAGGTCCTCAAGCTCAGTTTTGACCCAGTCAATACCGAGTCTACCAGCTAAAGGTGCATAAATCTCCATAGTTTCTCGAGCAATTTGTTTTTGCTTGTGCTCAGGCATGGAGCCAAGGGTGCGCATATTGTGGAGCCTATCAGCAAGTTTGACAATGATGACACGCAAGTCCTTGGCCATGGCAAGAAGAATCTTCCTTAAGTTTTCAGCCTGTTTGGTAAGCTTATCTGAATGACTGGGTAAATTCTTGAGCTTAGTGACCCCTTCCACAATATTGGCCACATCCTCTCCGAATTCCTTTTTTAGCTCTTCAATGGGGATTTGACAATCTTCTACCACATCATGGAGAAACCCAGCAGCAATGGTGGGAAGGTCCATTTTCATTTGGGCAAGGATGTAAGCAACTTCCATAGGATGAGCAAGGTAGGGTTCTCCAGATTTCCTTACCTGCCCTTCGTGAAGCTTAGCGGCCCATTCATAGGCCTTTTCCACAAGCCGCAAATTGGCCCCTGGAAGATAACTTTGAATCTGGTCAAGTATTTTGCTAATAGTTACCATATTATTTCTCATATTAAATTTAATTTAATTCCAAAAGTTAAAACATCAAGCTAAAGCGGTCCTCTTAGCGATATTTTATTGGTTTTTATTGGTGATACCTGGAGGTTTTAGCTTGTGAGATTAAAAATTATCCTTCCTATCCCAAGAGTTGCAAGAAGAAAATGCGAAAATTGAATAAAGATGAGAAAATCAACGTGCTGTTTTAATAATAGGAGGGACAAAATTGGGAAAATTCATTAGCCCAACCCTTCACCTTGTGATCTTTAAAGGAAGCATTTATCGAAATTATACGGATTTATATTGGCTCTTGAAGAAAAAGCATCTATCTGTTATACTGAAGGTTAAAATTTTGAGTCTTAGGTTATGTTTGAATTTTTAAGGAAAGGTGCTACTTCTCTTTGGGCCAAAGTTTTTCTGGCTATAATCGTTATTGTCTTTGTCTTCTGGGGTATAGGCTCTTTCTCTTCTTCAGACAGGGAAGTTGTGGCTCAAATCAATGGAGACAAAATAAATCTTAGGGAATTTCAAGAATACTACCATTTTAAATTGATCCAGCTTAAACAGGCCCTTGGGGAGATCTCGGACGAAGAATTAAAGAAGATGAAATTTAAAGAGATGGTATTAGAAGAGCTTTTGCAAAACAAAATAATACAACAGCTTGCAAAAAATTATGGTTTAAAGGTTACAGAAACAGAGGCTCAATTAGCCTTAAGCCAAATGCCCTTTTTCCAAGAGGGGGGAGTTTTTAATCAGGCTAGGTATCAAGCCTTCCTTAGAGAGTTAAATTTAAGCTCAAAATCCTTTGAAAATTTGCTTAGGACTGATCTTTTAAAACAAAAACTTTTTACTTACCTAACAACTCCTCTGTTAATCTCCCAGGAGGAGTTGGAAGATTTTTATCGTTTTCATAACCAGAGGATTACCTATCAGGAGTTTGTTCTTCCCTTAGAGTTATGTAGGAGGGCTATTAGTTTTTCATTGCAAGATTTGGAAAATTATTTTCAGACCCACCGTGATCGTTATGTAGAGGATGAGAAGGTAAAGCTTGCCTATTATTTCTTGCCCTTTAAGGGTGAGGTTCAACTCACAGAAGAGGAACTGAAAAATTACTACCAACAAAATTTAGCTCGTTTTAAGGAGCCTCAAAGAATCAAATTGAAAAGGATTTTTATTCCAGGAACGGATCTTCAATCAGCTCAAAAGGCCTCAGAGATTCGTTCAAAGCTTAAAGATATAAAGGACTTTGAAAACTTTAAGGCTGCCAAAGCTGAATGGTTTGAGGTAGATAATTTGCCTGAAGAACTGAAAGGACTGATCCAGAAGGCCAAAAAGGGCGATATCTTTGGGCCTGTTCCTGGTAAAGAGGGCTACTACATATATGGGCTGGAAGATCTTCAGCCTGAGAGATTTTTAAAATATGAAGAGGTGAGAAATAGGCTTTCTGAGGAGCTAAAACTTCTTAAAATTAAGGAAAAGGTTCGCCAAAGGGCAAATGAACTTTATACTAAGGTAGTTTCAGAAAATGGTCTAATTAATTGGGCTCAAAAAAACCAAAACAAGCTTGAGGAGACCTCTTTTCTCACCAGAGAGGAAGTAGCCAAAATGTTTATGTCCAGGGAATTAAGCCAAAGAATTTTTAAACAAGGGAAGGGGGATTATTTTGCTCCCTGGGAAACGGAAAGAGGAATTTATTTGGTGCAAATAGTAGAAAAAACTCCTAAGAGAAACTTGACCTTTGAGGAAGCCAAGCCTTTAGTTGAAGCGGATTTTATAAAGGAAAAAGAAAAAGCTATTTGTGAGGAAAGGGTTCAAAGCTTTATACAAAAAGCTAAGGGTATACAAGATCTTAGGCCTTTAGCAAAAGAGCTTGGTTTTCGCATGGAGGAGAGAATTAGCTTAAGAAAGGATCTTCCTGAGTTGATCTATTTTAGAGGAGCACCAGGAATCGTTGAAAAGCCTCTGTGGTCGGAGAGGGAAGTAAGAATTGTAAATATAAGCAAAATAGAGCCCTCTTCTGAACCTTTAAGTGAAAAGGATGCTTCTTTGTATCGTCAGATGCTTTTAGGATTAAAAGAGCAAAATTTTTGGGAGAAAACTATTACCTCTTACAGAAAAAAGGCAAAAATAAAGGTTTATCCTCTATTTCATCAGCTATAGATCAAGGCCTATGTTTAGCATTGAGGGATCTCTTTAAAAAGAAGGTGCCTTAGACTATGCCTTTATAGACCTGTAAAGGGGGAGATATGCCTAAAAGGACAGATTTGAAAAAGATATTAATCATCGGATCTGGCCCTATTGTTATAGGCCAGGCTTGTGAATTTGATTATTCGGGAAGTCAAGCCTGTAAAGCCTTAAGAGAAGAGGGATACGAAATTGTCTTAATTAATTCCAATCCCGCCACTATTATGACCGATCCTGAGATGGCAGACAGGACTTATATTGAACCCCTTCTGCCAGAGGTCCTTGAATATATCATAAAAGAAGAGAGACCTGATGCCCTGCTACCCACCCTTGGAGGGCAAACAGGGCTTAATCTTGCCTTTGCTCTGGCCAAGAAAGGGGTCTTGGAGAAATACGGTGTGGAACTCATAGGGGCTAAGGCCTCTGCTATTGAAAAAGCAGAAAGTAGAGAACTTTTTAGGAAAGCTATGGAAAATATTGGTCTAAAGGTTCCTAAGAGTTTTATAGTCCACTCCATTGCTGAAGCAGAGAGGGCGGCAAAGGAATTGGGTTTTCCCATCATTGTGAGACCCAGTTTTACCCTTGGCGGAACTGGAGGGGGGGTGGCCTACAATATAGAAGAGTTGAGAGAGATAGTCAGTGCTGGTCTTGAGGCCTCGCTAATTCATCAGGTAATGTTAGAGGAGTCTGTCCTCGGCTGGAAAGAATTTGAGCTTGAAGTAATGAGAGATTTCAAAGATAATGTAGTTATTATTTGTTCTATAGAAAATTTTGATCCCATGGGGGTGCATACAGGAGATTCTATAACAGTTGCCCCTGCTCAGACCTTAACAGATAGAGAGTATCAGCGCATGAGGAGTGCAGCTCAGGCAGTGATCAGGGAAATCGGGGTTGAGACAGGGGGGTCAAACATTCAATTCGCTATCAATCCCAGGAATGGTGATATGGTAGTCATAGAGATGAATCCTCGGGTGTCTCGTTCTTCTGCTCTTGCCAGTAAAGCTACAGGCTATCCAATAGCCAAAATAGCAGCCAAATTAGCGGTGGGTTATACCCTTGATGAGCTTGCTAATGATATCACCAAAGAGACCAAGGCTGCCTTTGAACCCACCATTGACTATGTGGTGGTCAAGATCCCCCGTTTTACCTTTGAAAAGTTTCCTGAATGCCAAGATGAACTGACTACCTCCATGAGATCGGTAGGGGAGACTATGGCCATTGGCCGAACCTTTAAGGAGGCCTTACAAAAGGCTATTGCTGGTTTAGAAATAGGGAGATATGGCTTTGGAGCCGATGGAAAATCCCCTTCAGACCAGAATATAATCTTGCCTAAAGAGGTAATTATAGAAAAATTAACCAGGCCAAATAGTCAAAGACTTTTCTATATAAGGGAGGCCTTTAAAGCAGGATTTTCTATTGAAGAAATCTATAAGCATACCCATATTGATCCCTGGTTTTTGGCTAATCTAAAGGAAATTTTTGAGGTGAGTGAAGAATTAAAGGGCAAAAAACTTGAAAGCCTTACTGAGGAGGATTTAAGAGAGTTAAAGCAGTTAGGTTTTACGGACTATCAAATAGCTTATCTTACAAACTCTACAGAGAGTGAAGTAAGAAGATATCGTCTCACCTTAGGTGTAAAACCAACTTATAAACTTATCGATACTTGTGCAGCAGAATTTGAGGCCTATACACCCTATTTTTACTCTACCTATGAAGTGGAAAATGAATCCAGGGCAAAGTTGAGTCCTAAAAAGAAGATAATCATTATTGGGGGAGGACCAAATAGAATTGGGCAGGGTATAGAATTTGACTATTGTTGTGTCCATGCCATTCAGGCCTTAAAAATGAGGGGTTACGACGCTATCATGATAAATTCTAACCCAGAGACAGTCTCCACAGATTATGATGTCTCCTCAAGGCTTTATTTTGAACCCCTTACCTTTGAGCATGTGTTAAACATTTATGAAGAGGAAGAGCCAGAGGGAGTGATTGTTCAGTTTGGAGGGCAAACACCCCTTAATTTAGCTATGCCCCTTTACAAAGCAGGGGTAAAGATTTTAGGCACCTCTCCTCTCAATATCGACCGAGCCGAGGATAGAGAAAAGTTTGATGCCCTCTTGCAAAAACTTGGCCTAAAGAGACCAGAAGCTGGGATCGCCTATACTGAGGAAGAGGCCTTAAAAGTAGCTGCTAAAATTGGCTTCCCCGTTCTCATAAGGCCCTCCTATGTGCTTGGGGGTAGGGCTATGAGAATTGTTTACTCAGAAGCGGAACTGGAAGAATACATAGAAACAGCTGTTAAAATAAATCCAGAGGCCCCTGTGTTAATTGATAAATTTTTAGAGGACGCAACTGAAGTAGATGTAGATGCCCTTTGTGACGGTGAGAGGGTGGTCATAGGTGGTATTATGGAACACATTGAAGAGGCTGGGATTCACTCAGGGGATTCTGCCTGTTTTTTGCCCCCTGTAAATCTATCTAAAAAAATTTTAGAAGAGATTAGAGAGGCCACTACAAAACTTGCTATGGAGCTTGAGGTTAGGGGACTTATAAACATCCAATTTGCCATTAAAGATGAGGAGCTTTATGTCTTAGAAGTAAATCCTCGTGCCTCAAGAACAGTGCCCTTTGTCTCTAAAGCTATTGGTGTTCCCTTGGCTAAGCTTGCTACCTGGATCATGCTTGGGGAAAGCCTCGAAGAGCTCGGCTTTACCCAAGAAGTCATTCCTAAATATTACTCTGTGAAAGAAGTGGTCTTTCCCTTTAAGAGATTTCCTGGTGTTGATGTTATGCTTGGTCCAGAAATGAAGTCTACTGGTGAAGTGATGGGCATCGACTGGGAACCCTCCCTTGCCTATGCAAAGGCACAATTTGCAGCAGGTATGAAACTTCCCTTTAGCGGAAAAGTCTTTATCTCGGTAAAAGATGAAGATAAACCCCTTATCGTTGATATCGCTAAAAGACTTGAAGAGATGAGATTTGAAATCTTAGCTACCACTGGAACTGCGCAATATCTCAATGATTTAGGAATAAAAGTTCAGACAATTCCTAAAATTTCTGAAGGGAAGAGGCCCAATATTTTAGACTATCTTAAAAACAGAGAGATAGCCCTTATGATTAATACAGCTAAAGGTAAGGTAAGCAAGCTTGATGCCTATCTGATAAGGCGTTATGCTATGGAATTAGACATTCCTTATGCTACCACTATAGCTGGAGCCAGAGCCATGATTTGTAGTATAAGAAGGTTAAGGGAAAAGAGTTTTTCCTATTCTCCTCTTCAGGAATATTACAAAACCTTAAATTATCAATTTTACAAGTCAAATATATAAAATTTCACCTGTTAGGACCTCCATGAGTCCATGCTCGCTTTCTATGATCAAGCCTCCTTTTTCAGAGAAGTCTCTGGTCCATCCAAAAAAGCCACTTTCTGGTTGATCTAAGTTGTAGCAGTAGTAGATACACCTATTTAGGGTATCAGAATATTTTCTCATATCTTGAAGAAGGGTATAGGATACGCTTCCGTCCTCCAAAGTAATTTTTTCCTCTTCCCAAAGTTTTTGATAATAATAATTTAGCCACTTAAGGAGTTCTTTTAGGACCAAGAGAAGAGGGAGTTCTTTTTTTACCAGGCTTTTGAGATTTATAGCTGGGAGATCAGAGGGGAGATCATTATTTACATTTAGGCCAAGGCCAGCGATGATCCAATTCCCCCACTTTTCGGTAAGGACTCCAGCAAGCTTTCTTCCTCTTACATGGAGATCGTTAATCCATTTAATTTTAGCCTCTTTCACCCCAAAGGATCTTACTGTTCTTACTAAAGCTAAGCCCCAAACTAAGGCAAGAAGCCCTCTGTTTTCGGGCAAAAGCTCATCATAAAGTGAGAGGACGCACCAGAGCCCTCCTTTATTGGCAAGCCATGGGCGTTGGAATCGCCCCTTTGCCTGGAAAATTTCCCCTACTACTAAAACCCTTCCGTGAGCACTACGTTCATAGAGATTAATGAGTTCCTTTGCCTGAAGCATACCCCTTTCAAGGCAGGGATAAAACCAGATTTCTGAGCCTATGATGGTAGGACACCTTAAGAGGAGATTTTCTCTTATGATGGCCACTCTTCCTTTATTCTTTGAATAATTCTCTCCAAATAGGGCAGGTCCTCTACAGGACAAAGACCAAGGAGAGGAGAATTACGCTGAACAAGTTCAAAGGGTTTGAAGTAAATTTGATAGATAATGAATTCTCCTTTTTCTTTTAGATAAATAGGCGTTTCTCTTTTCATAAAGGTCATAAGGAGAAGTTCTTCGCCTTCCCTCACTTTTAGCTTTCCAAGCCCTTCTTTTTCTAACTTTTTTGCCAGATCTGGGCTTAATATATAACGAGCTGTCTCTGGTGCTCTAACTACATAAAGGGCGGAAATTAAGATTTCAGAGATTATTTCCTCCTGAGAAAGGGGATGTCTGATACTTAAGATCTCAACCCCAGCCTCTACAAATTTATTCAAGAGATCCGTGCGTAGATTCTGGACTACCCCATCAAGAGATGCTCTAATGACTTTAGGATTTTTCTCTCTCTCCAGTACAAAAAGAGGGGTTCCTGGCTTTTCTAACCAGGTCCCTGAGGGCCCTTTTACCTGATCACCTTCTTTAACTTTAAATTCCCTAATATACCCGGTGTGAGGTGTTAGGACAGGATATAATTTGTAAGGATTAACCTTAAATTTCTGTAGCAATTTAGTTAGCTCCTGGAAATCTATCTTCATGTAGTCTTACCTGTAATAGAGATTTGGTCCCCCCATGGTAAGTAGGGCAAAAAAGAGTTTTTTTCTAAGTTCTCTCCTATCCCAGATTCCCTGAATGTGTCCTCTTTTAAGGGCATTTTCTACACTGTGATAGTCAGGTGGAACAGGCTGCCCTGTGGTTTCTAAGATAACTCTGGGACCAGCAAAACCAAGGCGAGTGGATTTAAGAGCAAACTGATAAGGGGCACAGCCAAGAAAGCTTGCCACAGGCCCAGCATAGGAATTATTGTCATAAATAACCAGATATAACCCTCCACTATCTACATAATCCCTAACAGCCATGGTGCATCTGGACATTTGTACAACCCCGAGGGTGCCTTCGTGTATCCTTATACCTCCTGTGGAGTGAATTAGTGCAAGAAAGGGTCTACGTGATATTTTTGCAAGTTCAATGGCTCTAATAAATTTCTCTCCTTCGGCAACTCCAACGGTTCCTTGCCTAAAGTCTGCAACCAGCATAACAGCAATTAAAGAAATACCACCTACTTTTGCTTCAAAAGAGAGAAGAGCAGAATTAAGCCCTGTTTCCTCTCTTGCCTTTTTTAATTTTTCTGCATAGCCCTCAAAGTTTAAAGGATTAGATGAGCTTAGATCTTCATTGAAAAATTTTATACTATTTTTGTCAAAAATATTATTTAGATACCAGTTATATTCCAGAGGAAAATGGTAGCCACAATTAGGGCATACACCACAAAATTCTCCATAAAGATCTGGCACCCAAAGGTCTGGACAACCATATTTTTCGCTTTGAGGACAGGAAACAGTTCTATCCTGTAAGGCAAGGGGGCTTTGATAAATGGTACCTTCCTCTTCAATCTCGGCTAAAACCTTAACCTTTGGTCTAACCTTTTTACCTAATATAAGATTATAGACACTCTTAACTGGATCTGACACGGGTTTAATAATTATAGAGGATTCACTCCACAGTTCATCCCAGAATTTTTTAAAGGTCTTTTGTCCCTTTTTAAAGATCTGATATTTTAGTTCATAACCAAGGCTTTGTGTAAGTTTAAGACTTTTTTGTGTTATACTCTTAAGAAAGCCTCTATTTTCCAACACTGCCCATTGGGTCATCTTTCTATATTTTGCTATCCTGTTTTCTAAGAGGATTTCCCTTTCATCCTCTGAGAGTTCCCAATTGATAAAATACTTAAAGGCCTCAGTGTTTTGTTTGGAGAGGGCATATTTTCTAAAGAGTTTCATGCTCCTTGTTTGTAAAACCACTTCATCGGTCGCTTTGATAAGTTCGAATTTTAGCCTTTTAAAGAATTCATAGTCTTTTCTCCTTGCGCCAAGAGGAGGTTCTGGTACAATCTTGTCAATAGTTCCCAGCTCTAAGTTGTCTTTAGCGGTAAGCTTTAGGGATTTGGCCATTTTCTCTACAAGTTCTCTTGGAGGCCTACCTTCTTTAAGTTTAGCCTCAATAGCTGCACCCCCTTCAGGGCTGATCACTGAATAGTAGCCCTTTTCTGCCATGAGTCTATAATCGGTAAGCCCGATAGCTTCAGCTCCGCCTGAGCCACCCTCTGAAATAAAGGAAATGGTGGGAACTTTTATTTTGCTTAAATAATAGAGATTTCGGGCGATCTGTTGGGCAGCACCAGGATAATCCTCTATGGGATAAGCTCCAGGGGTAAAAATAAAGAAATGAATAGGTATGCCTTCAGTTTCAGCCATTTTCATATATCTCAAGGCTTTTTCATTACCCCAAGGGGTAGCACTGCCTCCTCTTCTAAATTCCTCTCCATGCCCCTTCTCATGGCCTATAACCATGACCTGATGGAAATAGACCTCATCTCCCACCCTTCGACTAATAAGGGCCTTAGCGCATACCACTGCAGGGTCTATGTTCAGCTCCCCCTCCCCTCCAAGTTCAAGATAACTATCATAGATATTTTCTAAAATGTCTAATAGAGTAAATCTCTGAGGATGCCTCACAATCTTGACAATCTCATAGGGAGTAAGGGTCTCTTCAGCTTTAGCCAAAATTCTCTGAACCTCTTTTTCGCAAGTTTGATAGGAAATTTCGAGTTCTCTGGGAGAATAATCATAAAATTTGTCATACAAGTCCTGTATTTTCTTTACCAGATCGGCTATTCCTTGAAATTCTTCACCCTTAATATCTCGAATATATTCTGCTAACTCTAAGAGATCCCTTATTTTTTTATGTAGCTCTATATAAGTAAACATAGACCTTAATAAAATTTATATAATTTGTCTAAATTTTCTTTCAAAAAATCAATATTAGTCACCAAAGGATCACCCTTAAGAGTATGTCCTTCGATTTTAATTTCCTCTAAAAAAGTGTGACTTCTACTCAGCAAATTTTCCAGATTATCAGCATAGATGATAGCCAGAGCCAGATTAGGATCAAATTGAGTGGGTATAGTATATGCTCTATCTTGAGGCACATGGGTGCGTAAAGTGAGCCAAGGATAGGAAGGAGAGGAAAATCTGGTTATAACTCCACTCAAAGGAGTAAAGCCTCTCTTTGTATCTTCGGCGATAAGTCGAAATTCAATACTTAGACCCTTAAATTCTATATCATTCTGGGTATACCCCAATTTGTCTCCCATAGCAATCCTAATTTGCTCTTTAATAAGATTTATCTGTTTACCCCTAACAAAGGATATTTTAGCAGAGATTTCATTTTCCACCTGGATACGCGTATTTACCTCCATGAGATAATACTTGCCCTCAGGAGTTACTAACCATTCAAAGGTGCCTACATTGTCATAGTGAAAGTGTTGAGCTAATTTAAGAGAATAGGCAATAATTTCCCGTTCTACTTTATGAGGATCAAATTTATAGGTGAAGCTCTCACTGAAACCAGGAGCTATTTCTATTCTTTTTTGTCTAAAGGGACTCTGAATGGTGCAATTCCTGGTGCCAAAGTGGACATAGTTTCCATCCTTTGTCCCCAAAAGTTGAACCTCCAAGTGTTGAAAAACAGGTATTTTTATTTCTATTAATATCCCCTCTTCTCCAAAAAGGCGTTTGGCATAAGCTCTGATTTTCCTAAAAACTGGCCTTATCTCTTCTAAAGTCTTTACCTCTTCAATCCCCATGCCTCCGCCACCAGCTACAGCCTTAACTAAAAAGGTGATTTCCTGAAAACCTTCAGCTTCAGCCTCTTCCAAGAGTTCTTCTGCCTTAAGTTCTGCTTCAATTTCATTATAAATAGGTTCAAGTGTGCCAGGGATCACAGGAATATTTAGTTCATGGGCTACTTTTTTCATATAGAGCTTGTTACCGAGGTCTCTTATAGCCTCCCAGGAGGGCCCAATCCAAATAAGAGGCCTTTCCCTTTTAACTACCCTTCTGGCAAAGCGGTAATTTTCTGATAAAAATCCGTATCCAGGATGAATGGCTGTGCACTTTTCTTCATCTGCTATAGCCAAGAGATCGTTCATATCTCTATAATCGGAAATACGATATTTTTTCTTGGCTTGCCTCACATGGAGAGACTCTTCATCCTCTTTAGTATATACTGCCACATAATCAAGACCCAAGAGCTCACAGGCTTCCATGATACGGAGAGCAATCTCTCCTCGGTTGGCAATCAAAATTCGGTCTTTCATCTAATAGGGTCCTAAAAAAAGGACTTATCTCTTAAGTAGAAGAAGTTTTCCCGAGCAGGCCCTGTGCTTACTATAACTATAGGCACTCCTAAATACTCCTCAATCCTCTGAAGATAGAGCTTAGCTTCCTTTGGTAATTGGGAAAAATCGTAGATCTGAGAGAGATCTTCTTTCCAACCAGGTAAATCCTCGTAAATTGGTTCTACTTTGGCAAGGTCATCGAGTGTGCTTGGAAAGGAATCGATTACTTGAGAGCCTATTTTATAGCCCACGCAAAGTTTGATTGTGTCCAACCCAGAAAGCACATCAAGTTTAGTAAGAGCTAATGAGGTAATGCCATTAAGTTGAATAGCTCTTTTGACCATGACCAAATCGAGCCAACCACATCTCCTTGGTCTCCCTGTGGTTGCTCCATATTCCCCTCCTTTTTCTCTGAGAAATTCTCCAAGGGAGTTAATTTGTTCTGTTGGGAATGGACCTTCTCCCACCCTCGTAGTATAGGCCTTCATAATTCCTAAGACCTCAGTGATTTTCGTAGGTCCGAGGCCACTTCCTGTGCAGGCGTTACCTGCCAAAGTGTTTGAGGAGGTAACATAAGGATAGGTGCCATAATCAATATCCAAAAAGGTCCCCTGGGCCCCTTCAAAAAGGACATTGGCCCCCTTTTGGAGGGCCTCCCAGAGTAGTTGAGAGGTATCACAAAGATAGGGTTTCAGGTAACTTCCAAACTCTAAATATTTCTCATATATATCCTCGAATTTTAAGGGCTCAGCTCCAAGATATTGAAGTTGAAAATTTTTTTCCTCAAGCACCCTTTTTAGTTTTTCCTTGAAAAATTCTGGCTTAGTGAGATCTATGAGTCTAAAGCCACGCCTTCCTACTTTGTCTTCATAACAAGGGCCTATACCCCGTCCTGTGGTGCCAATTTTATTTTTTTGAGCTTTGGCCTCACGGGCTATGTCCAAGGCCTTGTGATAGGGCATAATAGCATGGGCCCTTTCACTTATTTTAAGTTTCTTAGGAGAAAGGTCTATGTTTTCTGCTTTGAGCTTTTCCATCTCCTGAATTAATACCTCTGGATCCACTACCACTCCATTTCCTATAAGGCAAATAGTTTGGGGATGAAAGATTCCAGAAGGGATAAGATGTAGAATGTATTTTCTTTGATTGATTACTAAGGTGTGCCCAGCATTGTTACCACCTTGAAAGCGAACTACATAATCGGCCTTCTCAGTAAGAACATCT
Source organism: uncultured Caldimicrobium sp. (assembly GCA_964493015.1). Taxonomy (GTDB): domain Bacteria; phylum Desulfobacterota; class Thermodesulfobacteria; order Thermodesulfobacteriales; family Thermodesulfobacteriaceae; genus Caldimicrobium. The sequence continues at coordinate 32,117 of CAZBLU010000002.1, read as the reverse complement.
ACAATCTTGCCCTTGCCTTCATCTCCCCATTGAGTGCCTACCACAACTAAAGCAGGCATAATCTCCTCCTTACCTTTAGACAAAATAATAATACTCTATTTTCCTAAAATTAAAAGTTTATCTACTCCCTTTCCCAGCCTGGAAGTAGGTGTAGTTCTAAAATCTGTTCAATTCTAACTTTACTTGGGGCTCCAGTTAAAAGACATTGACCTCTCTGTGTTTTAGGAAAGGCTATAACCTCTCTAATGCTCTTCCTTCCAAGCATGAGCATAATCAGTCTATCAAGGCCAAAGGCCAGGCCTCCATGAGGAGGTGCTCCATATTCTAAGGCCTGAAGGAGAAAACCAAACTTCTCTTCTGCCTCCTCCTCCGAAATACCGAGGATCTTAAAAATTTTCTCCTGAAGTTCTCTTCTATGAATACGAATGCTTCCTCCTCCAATTTCTACGCCATTGAGAACTATATCATAGGCCCGTGAACGCACCTTGAGTGGGTCTTGTTCCAAAAGATCTAAATCTTCAAGCTTGGGATGGGTAAAGGGATGGTGCACAGCCACTATGCGATTTTCCGCCTCGTCCCACTCAAAGAGAGGAAAATCAATTACCCAGACAAATTTGAATTCCCTTTCAGGTATTAAGGCAAGTTTCTGTGCTAAGAGTTTTCTTAACTCTCCAAGGACACTGTGTACAATTTCCTGAGAGTCTGCTACAAAGAAAAGGGTAGCTTTCTCTTCCTGTAACTCAAAGATCCTCTCTAAGGCCTCTAAATGTTCTCTTGAGAAGAATTTTACAATAGGAGAACTCCATTTTTCTTCAAAAGAAGGCGCATACTTGGTATACTTAATCCAGGCAAGCCCTTTGGCTCCTAATTCCTGAGCTCGAGTAGTCAAATCTTCAAGCTCTTTTCTGGAAAAGTGGGCAGGCGCCTTTAATCCCTTGACCAGGCCACCTTTGGCTATAGCCACCTGAAAGACCTGAAATTGTGAATTTTTAGCGACCGCGCTTACATCCTTTAAAGGCAGGCCAAAACGCAAGTCTGGCCTATCAGTTCCATAGAGAGATACAGCCTCTTGATAACTTAGCCTTGGAAAAGGAAGGGAGACACTAATCCCTAAGGTCTTTTCAAAGAGATAAGCAATAAGTTCCTCTACTAAGTTCATAACATCTTCTTCTGTAACAAAGCTCATCTCTAAATCAAGTTGAGTAAACTCAGGTTGGCGATCAGCTCGAAGATCTTCGTCTCTAAAACAACGCACAATTTGATAATACCTCTCAAAGCCTGCTACCATAAGAATCTGTTTAAATAACTGGGGAGATTGGGGCAAGGCATAGAATTTTCCTGGATAGAGCCTACTGGGAACAAGGTAGTCTCTTGCTCCCTCGGGAGTGCTTTTGGTCAAATAGGGGGTTTCAATCTCTAAGAATCCCCTGGAATCTAAGAATTCCCTTATAGCTTGATTTACTCTGTGTCTGAAGATAAAGGGCTGATGCCCATTAAGGGCCCGCATCTCTAAGTAGCGATACCTTAGTCTCAAGGCTTCCGAGATCTCACTAAGATCCTCATCCATGGGGAAAGGAGGGGTAGGGGAGGTATTATGGATCTCTAAATCTGTACCCACAAGTTCAACTTCTCCTGTAGGAATTTTAGGGTTTTCCATACCAGGGGGACGTCTCCTTAAAATTCCCCTTACTGATACTACATATTCATTTCTCAAGGTGTCAGCCAATTTATGAATTTCAGCTCTAATTCCCTCTTCAAAGACTACCTGCAGAAGACCACTCCTATCTCTCAGGTCAATAAAAATGACCCCACCATGATCTCGTCTGCGCAATATCCAACCACATACAGTGAGCTCTTTCCCTATTAAATTATGATTGATATCTCCAATAAAATGGGTCCTTTTAAGTCTCATAACCCTATACCTCCTTTGGTTCCTGAGTATATTACTATAATCCCAAAAAATTTAGGGCATTTTGGGTGGTAATTTCGGCTATCTCTTCAAGAGGGATTTCCTTTATTTCAGCCAGTTTCTGTGCCGTATAAAGAAGGAAGGCAGGTTCATTCCGCTTACCTCTCATAGGCATTGGGGAGAGAAAGGGACAATCTGTCTCTAAAACGAGTCTTTCCAAAGGAATAGCCTTTGCCGCTTTTCTTAAATTTTCTGCATTATTGTATGTAAGGACTCCAGGAAGGGAGATAAGACTATTAAGATTCAGGATCTTAAAGGCCACTTCTTGGTCTGCCGTAAAACAGTGAAAGAGAAAGGGAAGGTCTCTAAAATTTTCCAAAAAGTGAAGAGCGTAGTTCCAAAAGGAGAGATCACCTCTTAGGTGTAGAATGACGGGCTTTTGGAATCTTTTAGCGAGCTCTAAAAGCCTTTCAAAGTGTTTTATTTGTTCATCCCTGGGAGAATATTCTTTGACAAAATCAAGCCCTATTTCCCCTATAGCTACAGCTTGAGAAATATTTTTTTCAAGCCATTGATAGTCCTCCTCTTTCAATTTTTTTACCTCATGGGGATGAAAGCCAAGGGCAACCTCAATGAGATGAGGATACATAGCCTTTAGCTCGAGGGCTTTATTTCCTGTTTTTCTGTCTATACCTACTACAAGGATTTTAATAATCCCTGCCTTTATAGCTCGGTCAAGAACTTCCTGAAGATCCCTTTTAAACTCAGGTAGGTTTAAATGGGCATGGGTATCAATTAGCCTCATTTCTTTCTCGCTATAAAGAGTATTACCAGATATAGCCCCATAAATATAATAGCAGATGCGGAAAAGGGAATATCTAATCTCATGGAGAGAAGGAAACCAGATATAAGGGCAGCCACATTGAATAGGGCTGTTAAGGGCACAACTGGGGTAAAAGATGGAGCTATCTTTAAGGCAAGGGTTGGGCTAAAGACGAAAAAGGAAGATACAAGAAGGGCCCCCATAAGCTTTACACCCACAATGACCTGAAGGGTTATCATTAATAAAAGTAGAAGTTGTCCTTTTCTCAAATTAAGGCCTGGAACTTCTCTGTCTATGCCAGAGGTAAGCCAGAGCTCTCTTTGCCTCCAAAAGGTAAAGAGAGTAATAATTAAAACCAAAAGACCCTCAAAAGCCTCTTTTTTTTCTACAGTTATGAGGGAGCCAAAGAGATAGTTTAGTAAAGTGGCATCGTATTGAGAACTTAAGCTTGCCAGCAGCAAAGCCAACCCCAAGGAAAGGTGAGTAATGAGAGAGGTAGCTGTATCTTCATAGAGGTTTAATTCTTGAACTAAAAGATAGATTAAACCCGTTAACAGAAGGGTCATAAAGAGGAGAAAGAGAAAGTGCAAAGTATTGGGTATATAGTGGCTAAGTATGGAAAGACTAAGGAGGGCTAATAGTAATAGGTGAGTAAGGGCATGAGGAAAAAGGGCATTCCTTTGGAGAAGGAGATAGGGTGCTGTTAGGGAAGAGGCAAGGGCATAACTTAAGCCAGCAAGTAAACCCCATTTAAAAAGAGCTAAATAGAAGAAGAGGTTTTCCATCATTACCAATGGGTGTGTTCTATACGGTGAAAGGGAAAACCATAGGCCTCTTTTTCGGCAAAGACACAAAAGTCTTTATGTTCACCGTGAAAGTAGAGTTTTTGATTGAGACAGGCAATTTTGTTAACCTCTTTGCTCACAAGCCAGGTTTCATGCGTAATAAGTATGATAGTTAGCCCCTTTTGGTGAAATTCAGAGAGAAATTGGTAAAAGACCTCTTGCAAGATAAAATCCAAACCAACAGAGGGCTCATCAAGGATTAAAAGCTCTGGCTTAAGGGATAGGGCCCTCACAATATAAGCCCTCTGGAGTTGCCCAAAAGAAAGCTGATAGATTTTTTTACTCAATAGGTGAGTAAGGCCAAACTTTTCTATTAGGAAGTAAAGATAGTCTCTTTCTATTCTCGTGTGATACCAAGAAGAAGGTAATTGTAAAAATTCCTTCACAGTGAGAGGGATGAGTGAACTCAGTTCCTTACCAGCCCTTTGGGGAACATAACCTATTTTATACCACTCTCTAAAGTCCTCTAATTTAGTCTCCCAAAGAAAGATTTCCCCTTTTTGAGGTTTGATAAAACCAAGAAGACATCTAATTAAAGTGCTTTTACCTCCACCATTTGGTCCAATGATAGCCAAAAAATCGCCTTTTGACACCTCCAGATTAATATCTTCCAAAACCACTTTTCCATTTATCTGGTAATAAAGATTTTTGATTCTTATCATTTTTCTGTATCAATCTTTCTCTTTTAAGCTTTCCCAAATTGTATCCATTTCTTCAAGACTGAGTTCTCTTAACTCCCGTCCCATGGCTTTGATTTCAGTCTCCATGGCCCTAAATCTTTTCTCAAACTTTTCTACTGCTTCCCTTAACACCTCTTCGGGATTGAGATTTAGCTTTCTGGAAAGGTTGGCTATAGCAAAGAGTAGATCCCCTAATTCTTCTTTAATTTTTATTTGCGAATTCTCTGCCAGAGCCTCCTCAACCTCTCTTAATTCCTCATAGACCTTTTTTAAGACCTCTTCTGGTTTTGACCAATCAAAACCAACTCTTCCAGCCCTTTCCCCTATTCTAAAGGCCCTCTGAAGGGCAGGCATGCTTTTAGGTATGTTGCCCAGAACAGAATCCCCTTTGCCTTCTTTTTCCTTTATTTTTTGCCAGTTTTTTAAGACTTCTTCAGCGGACTGAACTATTTTCTCACCAAAAACATGGGGATGTCTTGATACCATTTTATTAAAGGTGTTATAGACAAGATTTTTAAGGGTAAAATCCCTCCTCTCTTCATAGAGATAGATGATAAAGAGAGTGAGAAAGAGAAGATCCCCCAGTTCCTCCATAATCTCTAAGGGGTAACCTTTATCAATGGCCTCAAGCACCTCATAAGTTTCTTCCAGAAGATATTTTTTTAGACTTTCTGGAGTTTGCTTTTTGTCCCAGGGACAGCCCCCTTCTCCTCGCAAAGCGACTATCACCTCGTAAAGTGCGCTGAGATCAGCAGGGGTTAAAAATTGAAAATTTATAGATTGTCCCATAGAACTATCCCTTCGCTTTCTATGAGTTCAATAAAGGGGTCTTCAGCTTCCTTTCTAAGTTCATATTCCCTCTTAGTCCACCCAATAGGTTCCACCCTTGGGGCAAGGTCTCTCTTTAAAAAGAGGAAGTCAAGCCTAGCTCTAAGATCTTCAGGTAACTCATCTGAGATAATCAAAAGATCTATATCACTACCCTCTGAAAAGTCACCTCTGGCATAGGAACCAAAAAGAATAGCTTTATATTTTACAAGCCCAAGGCCCTTTAAGTAGTTTCTGACCTCTTCTAAGGCCTTTTGAAAGCCCCTTTCCTTATAGGCCCTGAGACTTTTGGATATCCCCATATAATTCCTCAATAAACTGAAAGAGCCTCTCCACACAGTCAAAAAATTGTCTTACCTCTTCTTTGGAATAGAGCTCAAAGGGAGCTCCAAACATATGGGCATCTGGATATCTGGTCGGTATATAAGCCTTGTCAAGTATTTTACTACAGGTCTTAATGTCCTCAGGAACTTCATAAAGCTCTTCTAAAGATAATAATAAATTGTATATAGAATGACCTGTGCAAAATTTCCCAAGGGCTCTTAAAAAGCCTTTCAATAAAATCTCTCCAGCCTGCTGTGCCTTAAAACAGGCCCAAGCATAATCGCCATACTCATAATCTCTCTTAGCCGATTCATAATTATGCCTTGCCTGTCTGTAATATCTATCCCACTCACTCTTCTTTAGCAATTTCTTAATCATTTATACCTTGCATTTTGCTTCAAATTTTTTCATTATATGTGGTATTAATCCTCCATCTTCAAGAATTTGTTTCATAAAAATGGGTAAAGGTTTTATTATATAGGTTTTTCCCTTTGTGTGATTAATTATTTTTCCTGTCTCAATATCAATTTCCAGTTCATCTCCTGTTTCTGCCTCTTTAGCAGCTTCAGGACATTCAATAATGAGCAGTCCTGTATTAAAGGCATTTCGGTAAAAGATTCGGGCAAAGGATTCAGCAACTACACAGGAAATCCCTGAGGCCTTAATAGCAATAGGAGCATGTTCTCGAGAGGAGCCACACCCAAAGTTTCTCCCTGCAACCATTATGTCGCCCTTTTTTACCTTTTTTGCAAATTCTGGATCTGCATCTTCCATACAATGTTTAGCCAGTTCTTCTGGATCAGTGGTGTTCAAATATCTTGCTGGAATAATTACGTCCGTATCCACATTATCTCCAAATCTCCAAACTTTTCCCCTAATCATAGAGCCTCCTTCAATAAATTATTTGTATCATTAATTTCCCAATAACCATGGATCAATAAATTTCTGAGTGAGATGAGTCCTTTAATAGGAATTCCCACATCTTCGCTAATTATTCCTTTTTTCACGGCCTTTTCTATACCATCTCTGTAAGAGTTATATGAAATCCCGTAGACCTTGCTTAGGAGATGTGTTAAAATCGTGCTTATGGCCTCTACTGCCAGGATTAAAGCATATCTCAGGGACCAGCGCTGCGCTATGTTTTGAAGGGTTTCCTCTAAGGGCGAGTTAGTTAAATGGTCTATAACATAATAGGCCTCTAAGAGGTCTTTTACATTTTGCTCAATTTTTTTCCTATTAATAGTCATAAGTTCCTGAGCTATATTCCTATGTGTAAAAAGAGTCTACAAAAGAACACATATTCAGGATAAAGGCGAGAACATCTTTCTATAAGGTCTGTCCTCAGCTCCACTTCTCTACTAAAAGGCACTATTCTTCTACTAAATAACTCCTTTTCTAAGAGTTCGTTTAGCTCAAAAAGAGCCCCTAAGGTAAAAGGTTCCCTTCCCCCAAGGGCAAGATCAATATCCCTAAAAGGACCTCCTTCAGCAAAGGGACCAAAAAGATAGGCAAATAGGATGTCTTCTCTCTGTTGCAAGAGATTTTTAATTCTGTGGATAAGTTTTTCTCTTTCTTCAGAGGACAGGCTTTGAGGTTTTTTAAATTTAGCCTCTTGCTGAGTAGGCATCGCTTTAGAGAACTTCCTCAGGGGTTCCTATGTAGCCTAACACTGCCGAAGCAGCAGCTACAGCTGGTCCTGCAAGATAGACCTCGCTCTCAGGATGCCCCATACGCCCTACAAAATTTCTATTGGTGGTGGCTACAGCCCTTTCTCCTTTAGCCAAGATTCCCATATGCCCTCCGAGACATGGCCCACAGGTGGGTGGAGAAATAATAGCCCCAGCCTCCACGAAGATCTGCAGTAATCCTTTTTTTAGAGCCCTTTTGAAAATTCCAGGAGTAGCAGGGATGATGATACACCTCACATTAGGATTAACCCGTTTACCTTTAAGGATTTTAGCTGCCACCTCTAAGTCCTCATATCTCCCATTGGTGCAGGAGCCGATGACCACCTGATCAATATAAATCTTACTTGGAAGCTCCTTTACTGGTTTAACATTGGAGGGGAGATGAGGGAGAGCTACAACTAAATCTATCTTGGAACAGTCATATTCTCTTATCTCTTTATAAGGGGCTTTCTCATCTGCCTTTAGGAGCAGAGGTTTCTTTTTGATTTTATCGCGGATAAATTGAAGGGTCTTTCTGTCTGCCTCTATTAGGCCAACCTTCCCGCCTGCTTCAATAGCCATGTTAGACATAGTCATTCTTTCAGCCATGGAAAGACTTTTTATGGCCTCTCCTGTAAATTCCATGGACATATAAAGGGCTCCATCTACGCCAATATCACCAATGGTATGGAGGATGAGGTCTTTTCCTGTAACCCAAGGTCTAAGTTTACCATAATAGACAAACTTGATCGTCTCAGGGACTTTAAACCAGGTTTTCCCAGTAATCCAGGCAGCGGCAAGATCAGTTGAACCAACTCCTGTGGCAAAGGCCCCAAGAGCCCCGTAAGTGCAGGTGTGGCTATCAGCTCCAATGACAATGTCTCCAGGGGTAATCAATCCAAGCTCAGGAAGAAGGGCATGTTCAATCCCACAGTTACCCCCTTCATAATAGTGTTTGATACCATATTTTCGGGCAAACTCTCTACAGATCCTGACTTGCTCTGCACTTTTGATATCCTTGTTTGGAGTAAAGTGATCCATAACTAAAACTATCTTTTCTGGGTCAAAGACCTTTTCAATGCAAGTGCTTTCAAAGACCTTAATGGCAAGGGGCGCAGTGATATCATTAGCCAAAGTAAGATCTACAGGAACTTCAACCAGCTCTCCAGGCTCTACATAGGGAAGGTTAAGCTTGTGAGCTAAAATCTTCTGAGCAAGAGTCATGGGTTTTTTCTTCATCTTTTACTCCCCAACTTTTTAGTTTTCTTCATAATAATACTTTCTTTTTTTCTCTTTTCAAGCCAAGTTGACAGAACTTATTACTGCAAAACAATTTATCCTTGATAAGTGTAACATGCTATGAAATGACCACAGGGAGTAAAGGCCTTTAAAAAACATATACAGCCTGCTTAAAAGACATCTCTCAAGGGAGTGTCCTTAGTTTTAAAGAGTGGGGATTATTTAGGAGGAAGAGTTTGATATAGATCAAGTTATTTTCTCAAAAGTGCTTTATTTTTTTAATAAGGAGGTTTTAAAATGCGGTGTCCTGGACAAGATTGGAGATACTGGAAAGAGGATGCCATCTTTGAGGTTAACTGTCCTCATTGTGGAGAAAGTATTGAATTTTTTAAGGACGACACTGTAAGAAAATGTCCTCATTGTAAGAGAACAGTGCCCAATCCCCGAATGGACTTTGGCTGTGCTGCCTATTGTAAATATGCTGAGCTCTGTCTCGGAGAACTACCTCCAGAACTTATCAGAGAAAAGGCCAATCTCTTGAAAGAGAGACTACTCTCCCATTTAGAGAAAGTTTTACCTGCAAATTTTTATTATTCTTTAAGGAACACTTTCAAAGAACTTGAAGACACCCTTAAAGAGAAGGGACAATCCCCAGGAACTAAACTTTTTCTTCTGATCTTTTATTATCTCACCCCTGAACAGAGAGAAGAGTTATATAAAATGGCAAGGTTACCGGAAGTGCTCTGGGATGAAATAAGAATAAAGTTAAAGAATTTACCAACAGACTTAGATTTAGAATCCCTAAAGGGAGAACTATTAAAGGAGGGAGAATAGTTATGACTAAGGTATGGAGAAAGATTATTGAGATCGATGAAGAGCTTTGCAACGGGTGTGGTCAATGCGTTCTTGCCTGTCAGGAAGGAGCTATTGCCCTTGTTGAGGGAAAGGCCAAATTAGTAGGTGAATTTTTATGCGATGGCTTAGGGGCCTGTATCGGAGAGTGTCCCACAGGTGCTTTAAAGATTGTAGAAAGAGAGGCTGAGGCCTTTGATGAGCATGCTGTAGAGGAGCATCTGAGAAGACTTAAGGAGACTCAAGAGAAGGCTAAAGATTTTCCACCGCTTGCCTGTGGATGTCCCTCTTATCAATTGAGAGAGTTTGAAAAAAGTAGTTTAAGCCCCACTCACAGATCAATTCCCTCTACTCTTACTCATTGGCCTGTGCAGATAAGACTAATACCTACTTCTGCGCCATTTTTGAGAGAGGCCAAACTTCTTGTCTGTGCAGACTGTGTGGCTGTGGCCTATCCAGGATTACATTCAGAGCTACTTCCTGAAAGAAAAATTATGCTTGGCTGTCCTAAGTTTGACCCTGCAGAATTATATATAGAAAAATTTGCAGAAATCTTTGCTAAGGTCCCTTTGCAAAGTGTAGAAGTTGCTATTATGGAGGTGCCTTGTTGTAAGGGATTGGTGTATATCTTGAATGAGGCAAGAAAACTTGCTAATCTTGATAAATCTTTTAAAGTTTATACCATAGGTGTACGGGGAGAACTCTTAAAGGAAGAGGAGATTTAGATATGGATTGGGAAAAAAAGGCCAAAGAGGTTCTCTTAGATAAGGTTTCCAAGGCTGAAAAGGGATATGAAGTGAGCGGATGTTTTGGCCTAAATTCCTGTCCTAATGCCCTTAACACTTCGGAAGAACTTTTAAAGAACTTGGAGATAATACTTGAGGAGGAAAAAATTACCGAATTTTTAAAGGAAAAAGTGAAAGGACCTCTCAAGGCCCATCATAAGTTCAAGGTAGGTCTTTCTGAGTGTCCCAATGCCTGTTCTCAGATACAGATTACTGATTTTGCCCTACACGGGGTAATAAAGGTAGAGATAAATCCCAAGGCCTGTTCCTTCTGCGGATCCTGTCTTGAGGTCTGTGAAGAAAAAGCTATAAAGCTTACGGATTACGGACCAAAGATTAATGAAGAAAGGTGTGTGGGCTGTGGCCATTGCGTTAAAATTTGTCCTGAGGAAGCCCTTAGCGAGGGTTTTAGAGGATATAAGATCTATCTTGGTGGAAAATTAGGAAGACACCCCAGGTTAGCCACTTTTCTTACCTACGCAGAAGCTCATGAGGTTTTAGATATCTTCCGCAGAGTTATAAACCTTTACAAGCAATATAATGAGAAAGGTGAGAGATTGGGAGCTATTATTGAGAGGCTCGGTTGGGATGAGGTTAAAAGATTACTTCTTGAGGATTAAGATCTTGAGAAGATTGTGTCTTGGATAGTTTATCCTTTTCTAATTTAGACCCTGGAGAAAGCTCTCTCTTTTGCAGATAATCCTGAAAATATTCAAGGACTTCCCCATTAAGAACTCTTTTAGCGCCAGCATATCTCTTTTTGAAATAGGGATCGTCTAAGGAGTCAATAGCCACCCTTTTTCTTGAGGATGAGATGTGAATAAATCTGTTGTCCCCAATATAGATCCCCACATGAGAGATATTCTTTCCTCTTGTGCGGAAAAAGACAAGATCCCCAGGAATTAGCTCGTTTTCATTAACTGCAATACCCACTTGGAACTGTTGAGCTGAACTTCTGGGAAGTTTAATGCCAATTTCCTGAAAGACATATTTGACAAAGGAAGAACAATCTAAATAGCCTCCTCCTTCTCCACCTAATTTATATCTGGAATCGGCATAAGCTGTAGAAATCTCGATAAACTTACGCTTTAAAGTTAATTCATCATCTTTACTTAGCATAGAGGGGGTTAATATTTTATTCTTAGCCATAATATTCTTTTCAAATTTTGAGGGTAAACTTTCTTCTTTTGCCTTTAACTCCTTGGCAGGACTTTCAAAGACAAAAGGCTGGGGAGAGCTTTCTTCAAGGTTAGGAATTTTCAATCTTTGCCCTACCGAAATAAGGTTCCCCTCAAGATTATTTAGCTTTTTAATCTCCTCTACAGGGACATTATAAAGCAGTGATATTCTGTAGAGTGTTTCTCCCTTTTGCACCACATGATATCTATAGTGCTCTCCTATGACCTCTTCTTGAGGAGATTCCTTTGTCCTGGAGGTGAGAATCTTAGAATATGAAGGCCCTACCTGATGGGCAACGTCCTGGAGTTTAATATGATGTTCTTCTTTGGGGTTATCCTTTTTGACTAAGGCTTTTCTTATGGGGATCTTTAGTTCCATACCAGGTTTTAGATCTTTTTCAGAGATTTTGTTCCACTCTTTAATTTCCTCAACGGAAACCTGATATCTTTTAGCAATTCTATAGAGGGTTTCGCCCTTAGCAACCCTGTGTAAATGAACAGATTTTTCCTCTGAACCAAGTTTAGAGGGAGCTCCTTCAGATTGTAGGGCCTTTAAATTATTTTCCTGAGGTATTATAAGCTTTTGTCCAGGGATCAATTTAGATGTTTTAAGTTGGTTTGCCCTTTTTAATTCCTCCCAGGGAATGTTAAATTTTTGTGAGATCTTTTGAGGAGTATCTCCCCTTTTGACTATATAAGTTTGTGGGGAAAGATTGGCAGAACTTTGAGGAGTTAATTTAGCTGAAGCCCCCTTGCGGTAGGACTTGCTTTTGATAGTATTAGTATTAACTCTTTTGGAGAGGGATGTCTTACTTACGATCTTCTGTTTTTTAGTGGATGTATTTTTTGTTGACTTGGAGCTTCCCCAAGTTAGCGAAAAATTGAGGGAAAGAAAGAGAAAAGAAAGAAAAAAAATAATAAACCAAAAGGGATATATATTATTTTTCCCTTTCATTTCGTCCAAAATTATTTCTTTTTAGCTTTTTATACCCTAAGAGAGGAAAAAGTCAAGGGTAAAAATAGGGAAGAGCTCCATACAAATTTGTCTTTAACTTTGACAATTTTGTTAACTTTAACCGCCCCTTAGTTCAGGAAAAGCTTTAAAAAGATTGATTTTTAAAATAGAAAAATTGGGCATGTATTTTGTAACTTATTGCTTGAAAAATATGCTAAGAAGGACTTGACTTTAATAACTTGTTTGATATTATATACACTAAAATAAACGAAAGGAGGAGGGTGCTATGAAAAAGTTGTTGGTTGCCTTAACTTTTAGTGTATTTGCTTTTGGCACTTTACAGGCTCAAGAATTGTCCTGTTTAAAATGCCACACTTCAGCTAGTCCCCTTCCTGAGAAGATTAAGAAATCAGGGGCAAAGTCTGCTGCTGAATTGGTAGACTTTTTAAGAAACAAGTCTCCCAAAAAAGCCCTTCATAAGACTGTTACAGACGAGGATATTAAAAAAGCTTTTGAGCAAGTGAGCAAAAAATAAAAAAGGAGGTGTGAATTATGAAGAGGTTAGTTGCTCTTTTAGCAGGAGTGACCTTTATTTTTGGTGCTGTTGGTATGGGTTTAGCAGCTGGCGAAAAGAAGGATGCTAAAGACGCCAAGAAAGACAATGCCACTGCTAATGCTACCAAGCCTGCTCCTAAGAAAAAGAAAGTAGAGGGCTGCTAAGAAATCAGTAGGGGGCTTTGGCCCCCTCCCTAATCTCTCAGTTCAGAGGACAGAGGATTAAACCTTCAATTTTTCAAAGTGTTTCAACATAAATCAAATTTAATTTAGTCTCAATTAGTGATAAATCTATAAAAGCTATATTTTCAAATTTTTCTTCAGACACTTTTAAAATACTTACCAAGTGATAGAATGGGTGTAAATAATTCAGCAGGGGAGGTGATTTTATGAAGGTGTATTACGAGAACGATGCTAATTTAGAGGTTCTCAAGGATAAGGTTATTGCTGTGATTGGGTATGGTAGTCAAGGGCATGCTCATGCATTAAATTTGAGGGATTCAGGGCTTCAGGTAATTGTGGGGCTTAAACCAGGAGGTCCCAGTTGGGAGAGGGCTAAAAAAGATGGATTTGAACCTCTTTTACCTAAGGAGGCCTGTGAAAGGGCAGACCTGATCATGATCCTTGTTCCTGATCAAACCCAGCCATCCCTTTATAAAGAGTGTATTGAACCTGTGCTAAAACCTGGCAAAATGTTACTTTTCGCCCACGGATTTAATATCCATTATGGACAGATAGTTCCTCCACCTGATGTGGATGTGGCCATGGTGGCTCCTAAAGGGCCAGGACATCTGGTGAGAAGAGAATTTGAGAGGGGTGCAGGTGTCCCCTGTTTAGTAGCTATTCATCAAGATGCTACAGGTTTGGCTATGACCAAGGCCCTTGCCTATGCTAAGGGCATTGGAGGAGCCAGGGCTGGCATAATTGAGACCACCTTTAAAGAAGAGACAGAGACCGATCTTTTTGGGGAACAGGTAGTGCTCTGTGGCGGTGTCTCTGCCCTAATTAAGGCTGGATTTGAAACCTTAGTTGAGGCAGGTTATCAACCTGAGATTGCCTATTTTGAATGCCTCCACGAGTTAAAATTAATAGTGGATCTTATTTATGAAGGTGGGCTTGCCTTTATGAGATATTCTATTAGTGATACTGCAGAATATGGGGATCTTACCAGGGGGCCAAGAATTATTGATGAAAGAGTAAAAGCTGAGATGAAAAAGATACTTCAGGAGATTCAGAGTGGTCAATTTGCCAGAGAATGGATCTTAGAAAACCAGGCAGGACGTCCAGTGCTTAACGCCCTTAGAAGAAAAGAAGCTGAACACCCTATAGAAGAGGTTGGGAAAAGATTAAGGGCTATGATGCCTTGGCTAAAAAAGAAATAGGCTTTATATCTTGAGGCAGGGCGATATCCCTGCCTCTTTCTGAGACCCTTATTTCAGAGATTTTAAAACCTCTTTTGCTGCCTTAAGAGTAACTTCAATTTCCCTTTCCGTATGGGCTAAACTCACAAACCAGGCCTCAAATTGAGAGGGTGGAAGATAGATGCCTCTCTCAAGCATTCCTTGCCAGAAGAGGGCGAATTTCTCTGTGTCACTGGAGAGGGCAGATTGAAAATCTGTGACTTCTCTGTCTGTAAAGAAAAGGGTTAGCATTGAGGCACACCTAACCACTTTATAAGGTAAATTTAGCTCTTGTAGGATAGCTTTTAGCCCTTGTTCTAAAGCCTGGGAGAGGGCTTCTAATTTCTCATAGCTTCCAGGCTTGAGGAGTTCTCTAATAGTAGCAAGGCCAGCTGAGACAGCTATAGGATTGCCAGAAAGGGTTCCAGCCTGATAAACAGGGCCTTCAGGGGCAATAAGTGACATGATCTCTCTTTTGCCGCCATAGGCCCCTACAGGTAATCCTCCTCCAATGATCTTGCCAAGACAGGTAAGGTCTGGTTTAATACCAAATTTTTCTTGGGCACCTCCTGGGCCTAAGCGAAAACCTGTGATAACCTCATCAAAAATTAAGAGGGCCCCATATTTTTCTGTGATTTCTCTTAAAAAGGATAAGAAACCCTCTTTAGGAAGGACCACTCCCATGTTAGCTGGAACAGGCTCAAGAATGAGACAGGCTATTTCACTTCCATATTTCTTAAAGGCCTCCTCAACAGCCTTGGGATCATTAAAGGGTAAACTAATGGTGTGAGCAGTCAACTCTTCGGGGACTCCAGGGCTTGAGGGGATTCCAAAAGTGGCAAGCCCAGAGCCAGCTTTCACTAAAAGGGAATCCGAATGGCCATGATAGCATCCGTCAAATTTGAGGATTTTTTTTCTTCCTGTATATGCTCTGGCAAGCCTGATGGCGCTCATTGTAGCCTCTGTGCCTGAATTAACAAGCCTCACAAGTTCTATTGAGGGGATACATTGCTTAATTAGTTCAGCCATTTCCACTTCCAGCCAGGTTGGTGCACCAAAACTTGTGCCCCTTTTAGAGGCAAAATAGACCTCAGCAATCACATTGGGATGGGCATGTCCTAAGATAAGGGGACCCCAGCTGGCTACATAGTCTATATATCTGTTCCCATCGGCATCAATGAGATAGGCACCTTCTCCCCGTTCAAAGAAAAGAGGCTCACTTTTAACGGCCTTACAGGCCCTGACAGGACTATTTACCCCACCAGGTATACTCCTTTGAGCCCTTTCAAAAAATAGTTTAGACCTCAACCTCATTACTTTTCCTCCTTTAGGGCGTAATATTCCATCTTACAAAGTTTTTCTAAGAGCAAGGTAAGATTTACAGCTTCCTCTAAGGATCTACCCCAGGAGAGGACTCCATGTCTTGAGAGAATGACTAAGCAATTATTCACACAGAGGTTAGAGGCAAAATCCCAAAGTTTTACGCTGCCTGGAGGGAAATAGGGGGCTTTACTTAGTTTCTTTAAAATCAAATTGGCCTCTGGATGGAAGAATTCCCGAAAAGAAAAATTCTCTCTATCTAAGAGGAGCACATAGGGAGGATGGGTATGCACTATGGCGTTAGCTTGGGGAACCTTCAGATAGGTTTTATAGTGAAGACCCCACTCAGAAGAGGGGACCCCAATGACAGTCTCTCCTTTCCAGTTAATAAAGGCAAGCTCTTTTTTGGTGAGGGTTTCTTTAATTCTTCCTGAGGGGGTGATAAAGAAGCCCTCCTCAGTTCTTACAGAGAGATTTCCTTCAGAGCCAGCCAAGAGCCCCTTTGAAGCCAAAAATTTTGTCCAAAAGAGGAGTTCTTCTCTAAGGTCTTTCATACCTTCACGGCATGCACAAGATCGAGATTTTTCATGGTCCACTCAACAGTCCTTTTCAAACCCTCTTCAATATCAATTTCTGGCTGCCAATTGAGTAACCTCTTTGCCTTTTCAATGTCAGCCCAAGTAATCATCACATCAGCCTTATGAAAAGGAAGGTAATTAATTTTGGCCTTTTTTCCAAGGAGTTTTTCCAGTATCGCTATAATCTCTCTTAAAGAGATAGGATTTTTACCTCCTCCAAGATTAATAATTTCATAGCCTAAAGGTTTAAGAGCTAAAAGAGTGCCTCTTGCTATATCATCTATATAGGTGAAATCTCTTGCCTGGGTTCCATCTCCATATACATCAATGGGCCTATCTTCCAAGATCCATTTGATAAAGCGAAAAATACTCATATCAGGTCTCCCTGCAGGTCCGTAAACAGTAAAATATCTTACCACACTTATGTCAAGCCCATAGAGATGATGATAGGTATAGGCCAAAAGTTCAGCGGATTTTTTGGTTGCTGCATAGGGAGATAAAGGGGTGTCTACTTTGAGTTCTTCATGGTAGGGAGGTTTTTGACCAGCATAAACAGAAGAAGTTGAAGCAAGGACCATCTTGTTAAGGCCATGTCTTTTCATTAATTCTAAGAGGTTGAGCGTAGCAGTAACATTACTCTCCACATAAACCCAGGGGTTTTCAAGGCTCTGCCTTACCCCTGCTCTTGCCGCTAAATGAATGATTGCCTCTACGGGGTACTTAGCAAAAATTTCCTCAAGACTGGGAAAATGGGCCAGATTCACCTGGCAAAACTTAAAGTTTGCATATTTTTGGAGCTCCTTTAACCTCCATTCTTTGAGCTTGGGGTCATAAGCAGTATTAAGCTCATCAAGCCCCAAAACAGGGTAACCCTCTTTGAGTAAAAATTCACTAACTCTCCATCCGATGAACCCAGCTGCTCCAGTAACTAAATAGTATTTCATAAGTTGAGGGCTCCTTTAGGTAGAAATTTTTTTACCTCTTCACAAAGTTTAAAACTTAGAAATACTTCCTTTTCTAAGGCATTTTGAAGATAGATCAAGGTATCTCTGCCTAAAAACTCAGAAAGTTCACGACAAAAGAAATTTCGGCAAAATAGTGGGGTAAGTTTAAGTATACAGCCCATTTCTCCAAGGAAAAGGCAATCCTCAGTAGAGCGCTCTTGGAGTATAAGAGTTTCTCCATTAAGCTTAAAAAGGCAGAGATTTAGAAAAAACTCTTCTGCTCTAAGCTTCCATTCCAGATCTCGTGAACAACACTTTATTCCTCTCTTAGCACAGTCTGCACAAAAGTCAAAAGACCCTTTTTCCCTAAAGGCCTCTTTGCTATGCATAAGAGCCCTGTTTAAGGCCTCAAGTTGGGCTAAAAAGGAGAGATCCTCCTTCATTAAGCGGTCAACCAGGGGTGAATAGGCCTTCTCCAGATTCCTAAAGTAAAGCAGAGACTCTCTCATGGTAAGTCCTTACCACTTACCTCTGAGATTACAAGGCCTGTTAAAATTTTGGGATGGAAATAGGTAGATTTATGGGGCATGAGTTTTCCTGCAGAGGCAATCTCCTTAAGAATGAGCGGGGATACCATAGGGAAAAGAACTCCTAAACCTTGTTGGGGCGCTCTTTGGATTACCTCCTGAGGATCTGCCAAGAACTCTACTTCTTCTCTTTCTTTTAAGGTTTCTTCAGAAATCCCCAAGGTGAGTTCTAAAATCTTAAGAAAATTGTATAGAGGAAGAAGAGATAGCTCTTGCTCTTGAGAAGAGATTTCTTGAAGCTTCGAAGGTTTAATTTTATAGAGCCATAAATTATTTTCCAGGACCAATAGAAAGAAATCCCTTTTTTCTTTTATGGATTCAAGGGCCTCTTGAGCCTGACTTAAAGAGAGAGTTTCTATCCTTTCAGCGAAAAATTGAAGCTTATGCAAAAATTCTTCCCTATGACTAAAGGTGTAAATCCTATGTGTAGGTAGCATCAGGAGATTAGGATCTTCAAAGGGACTAAGATACATGGCTATATAGTTAAAGTCTTTCTTTTCATTGGCACCATAAAGACTCTGCATATATTCTCGATATTTGAGAGCAGTGGTATAGCGATGATGTCCATCGGCAATGTAAATTTTTTTATCTCTTAGGAAGCTTGTGACACTCTCAATAACCTTTGGGTCCTCAATCTTAGCTAATCTTTGTGTTTCTCCTTCTAAGGTAACCTCAATATAGAAATCTTTGTTTGAGGTGAGGCTTTTTATGGTGAAACGATCAGGATCTTCATAGAGGCCATAAATTTGGCTAAATTGGAATTGGGTTTTTTTGAGGAGTTCTAAACGGTCCTCGGTGATCTTGGGGAAAACCCTCTCATGAGGAAGGATAATGCCTTCATCAAAGGAGTGGAGTCTTACCAAGAGAATGAAACCCTGCCTAAGATATTCCTTTCCCTCATAGGTGAAAAGAAGTTCGTGGTAGTAAAGCGTTGGTTTCCCATTTTGTACAAAAATCTCTTCCTCTAAGAATTGATCTAAAAGGAGCTTAGCCTTTTCTAAAGTATCTGGCAGTTCCAGATGAAAGATATTATAGGGGCTTTTCTTTTTGTAGTCCTCTATTTCTTCTTGGGTAACAATATCATAGGGAGGGGCAAGGACTTCTTTGATATTAACCTTTGCTTGGTTATAGAGAAAACCGCGAAAGGCAAGACATTCAGGCATTTATTCTTCCAGAAAAGTATAGTGTTTCCTCACGGGTTCTTTAATATCCCAGATACAAGAGAGGCCTTTGGGAAAAGTTACTAAATCACCAGCCTTTATTTCTACCTTTTCGCCAGAGGGAAGTTCCACAATAACTTTTCCTTCGAGGAAATAGCAAACCTCAGTCTCACCATAATACCAATCAAAACGAGAGATTTCCTTGGTCCAAATAGGCCAGGTATGGACTTTTAATTCCTGTAGCCTTTTTTCATCAGGCCTTTCAATGGTAACCTGCATGCCTTTTCCCCTCATGGGTGGATGTGCCCTAATTTTAAATCAAAATTCTTACTTAGCAAGGATATGTATGCGTCCATATGATTTTAGACCCGGCATACAGGTGCCTTCGAAAAAATGGAAGTATTCATTCCTTTGCAGGCAGAGATGTTTGTATACAATGCCTCTGGCAAACTCCTTCCACACACCTAATGCATTGGTAATAGGTGGGGCTAAAAAAGGATATGCCTCCATAGTCCCTTCAAATTTATAAAAGGTTTACAGTGTATAATCATTGTAAAAATCAAAAATTAAGGTATGGTAAGGAATAAAAATCTATGGAAGGAGTGGGAGGATGAGATTAGAAGTTGAAGAGAGAAGCCCTGTAGAGAAACTCTTAAAAATTGAGGTCCCTCCAGAAGTTGTAAACCAAACTCTTGAAGAAGTCTCTTTAGAGATTCGCAAGAAGGCAAAATTAAAAGGTTTTAGAGAGGGTAAGGCCCCTCTTCATATGGTAAAAAAACTCTTTAGAGAAGAGATTGAGGAGAGAAGCTTAGAGAGGTTGATAGAAAAGACCTTGCCTGAAGCTTTAAAAGAGAAAGGGTTAGAGCCTATGCTTCGGCCTAAAGTGGAACACATTGAGAGGCCTGTGGAAGGCTCGCCTTTTAACTATACAGTCCTTGTAGAACTTTGGCCCGAGATTGATCTTAAGAGAGAGGATTATGTAGGGCTTGAAGTGGAAAGGGAGAAAGATGAAGTAAGTGATGAGGAAGTGGATAGAATGATAGAGGAGATACGTCTTTCCTTTTCAGAGTTAAGAAGAACAGAAGAACCTATACAGGAGAGATTTGCCGTAGTTGTTGCCTTTGAGGCCTTTGAGGGAGAAAACCCCATCCCAGGTCATGCTGCAGAGGCCCTTTTTATCGATGTAGGCACGGGAGAATTTAACGAAAAGGTGGAAAGAGAACTCTTAGGAAAAAAAGAGGGGGATAAAATTACAGTAGAAGTAGAGTATCCTCAGGATGCACTAAATCCTCTTCTTGCTGGCAAAAAGGTTACTTATCACCTGGAGGTTAAAGAGGTCTATAAGAGAGAGTTAGAGGAATTAACAGATGAATTTGTGAAAAAATTAAATCTTGGGATTGATAGTGTGGAAAAACTTAGAGAAACCGTAAAAAATCGTCTTTTACAGGATAAAATGAGAAGAAATGAAAATAAATATAGAGAAAGGCTTCTTGATAAGATTCTTTCAACCAAAGATTTTCCAGTTCCTGAAAGGTATGTAGAAATGAAATTTTACCAATTGATTGACGAGTTAAGACAATCCTTAGAGAGAGAGGGGTTAAGTTTTGAGAAAATGAACCTCTCTTTAGAAAAGCTAAGAGAGAGATTAAAGCCAGTTGCAGAAAAGTTGGCTAAAGAAGAGATTTTGCTTGATAAGATTGCAGAGCTTGAGGGTATAGATATCTCTAATGAGGAAATTGAAAACCAAATTAATACAATTAGTCAAGGACTGAAAATTTCTCTTGAAGAGGCAAGCAGAATTGTTTATTATAATATATTGCCTAAGATGTTGGCTGAACGTGTTATGAAGTTTTTAGTAGAAAATAGTAAACCTATATACAAGGAGAGTTAATTCTATGAGCTACTATGTACCTATAGTGATAGAACAGTCGGGAAGGACGGAAAGGGCCTATGATATTTATTCTCGTCTTCTGCGGGAGCGGATAATTTTTTTAGGCACCTCTATTGATGAACATGTGGCCAATCTTGTGGTAGCCCAACTTCTCTATTTAGAGGCTGAAGATCCTGATAAAGATATTATGCTCTATATTAATTCACCAGGAGGGTTAGTTACAGCTGGGCTGGCTATTTATGATACTATGCAGTATATAAAGCCTGATGTATGCACTATATGTGTGGGGCAGGCTGCCAGTATGGCTGCCGTGTTGCTTGCAGCTGGAGCTAAGGGTAAAAGATATGCTCTTAAACACTCTCGAATCATGCTACATCAACCTATTGGGGCTTTTCAAGGGCAAGCAACAGATGTAGAAATTCAGGCTAAAGAAATACTTAGATTAAGAGAAATATTGAATTCTATCTTAGCTCATCATACAGGACAAGATAAGGAAAAAATCAAGCAAGATACTGAGAGAGATTTTTATATGTCTGCAGAGGATGCTTTAGAATATGGTTTAATAGATAAGATTTTAATAAGAAGAGAGGTAGCTTAGTATGAGAGAGGAGTTAAGATGTTCTTTTTGTGGTAAAAGTCAAAAGGAGGTTTTAAAACTCATTGCGGGCAATTCTGCTTACATTTGTAACGAGTGTGTAGAGTTATGTAATGAGATTTTGGAAGAGGAGTACGAAAGGGCTAATTTAGGTGATGAGGAACAGGCCCTTCCCAAACCTGCGGAGATAAAGGCCTATTTGGATCAGTATGTCATTGGTCAGGAGAGAGCTAAAAAAATCCTCTCTGTGGCAGTGTATAATCATTACAAGAGAATCGAGGGAGAGAGGCATTTTAGGAGGAAAAAGGACTCTGTAGAGATCCAAAAGACAAATATCCTTCTTATTGGCCCTACTGGTTCTGGTAAAACCCTTATGGCTCAAACCTTGGCTAAATTTTTAAGGGTGCCTTTTACTATTGCTGATGCCACTCCTTTAACAGAAGCAGGTTATGTAGGAGAAGATGTGGAAAATATCCTCTTATATCTTTTACAGGCTGCCAATTTTGACATAGAACTTGCTCAAAAAGGCATTGTTTATATTGATGAAATAGATAAAATTGCCAGAAAAAGTGACAGTCCCTCTATTACTCGAGATGTCTCAGGAGAGGGGGTTCAACAGGCCCTTTTAAAGATCCTTGAGGGAACTATTGCTAATATTCCCCCTAAGGGTGGAAGAAAACACCCCCAACAGGAATATATTCGTTTGGATACCACCAATATCCTCTTTATCTGTGGTGGGGCCTTTGTGGGCCTTGAGGATATAATTAGAAGGCGCTTAGGTAAAGGATCTATTGGCTTTGGGGCTCAAATCAAAAAGACTAAGGATCTCACTTTAGGGGAGATCCTCTCTTGTGTGCAACCTGAGGATCTTATTAAGTTCGGATTTATTCCAGAATTTGTGGGCAGATTGCCAGTTGTAGCCACTCTTGATGAGTTAACTGTAGAGGATTTGATGAGGGTGTTAATTGAGCCAAAAAATTCTATAGTGAAACAGTATCAGAGACTTATGGAGATGGAAGGTGTAGAGTTGAAATTTACAGAAGAGGCCTTAAAGGCCATTGCTGAAGAGGCTTACAAAAGAAAGACAGGAGCAAGAGGCTTGAGATCTATTATTGAAGAGGTAATGATAGACATTATGTATGAAATACCCTCCTTAACGGGTGTTAAAGAGTGTGTGATTACAAAGGAAGTTGTCTTGAAAAAGGAAAGACCTATCTTAACTTTTAATAGTAAAAAGAAAGTTAAGGAGGGGTAAAATCAAGATGCAAAAAAAAATTAAGCCATTACCTGAAGTTCAGGAGTTACCTCTATTACCTTTAAGGGAATTGGTTATTTTCCCTAACACAGCAGTTCCTCTGTTCATTGGTAGGGCTAAAAGTATTCAAGCCATTGAAGCCGCATATAGAGGTAATAAACTCATTTTTCTTTCTGCTCAAAAGGATCCAAAACAGGATCAGCCTGGTCCCGAGGATATTTATAAAATGGGGACCATTTGTAAAATTGTGCAACTCCTGAGACTGCCCGATGGATCGCTCAAGATATTAGTAGAAGGCTTGCATCGTGGAAGAATCTTAAATTTTGTCCCTAATCCCGACTATTATGTAGTTTCCATTGAAATTAAGACGGAAATTATGGAATCAGATGTAGAGACTGTAGCCCTCTTTAATCTCTGCAAAGAATCTTTTGAGGAATATTCTAATTATAATAAGAAACTTAATCCTGAAACCGTTTCAGCACTTCTACAGTTAGACGATGCTACAGAATTTACAGATCGGTTAGCAGCTATACTTCCCTTAACGTTGGAACAAAAGCAAAGGTTACTTGAGACCATAAGTGTTAAGAAAAGGCTTGAAAGTCTCTTACAATTCTTGAGAGGAGAATTAGAGGTTATCAAGACTGAAGCCCGTATAAGGGAACGAGTAAAGAAGCAGATGGAGAAACATCATAGGGACTTTTATCTCCAAGAACAGATGAAGGCTATTCAAAGAGAGCTTGGGGAGAGAGAGGATGGCAAAAATGAGCTAACTGAGTTAGAAAAGCGTATCAAGAAGAAGAAGCTACCTAAGCATGTTGCGAGTGTAGTTTGGAAAGAATTTAAAAAACTAAGTCTAATGGCTCCAATGTCTGCTGAGGCCACGGTGGTAAGAAATTATATTGATTGGATCTTAAATCTGCCCTGGTATGAGAAGACCAAGGATGTGATAGATCTTGCCAAAACTGAAGAGCTTCTCAACAAAGAACATTACGGTTTAGAAAAACCAAAACAGAGAATTATAGAACATCTTGCTGTGCAAAAACTGGTAGAGAAGATAAAGGGGCCTATTCTTTGTTTTGTTGGGCCTCCAGGTGTAGGAAAGACCTCTCTTGCCAAGTCTATTGCTAAGGCTATGGGAAGAAAGTTTGTGAGGATTTCACTTGGTGGAGTTAGAGATGAGGCAGAGATTCGTGGTCACAGAAGGACCTATGTAGGAGCCTTGCCAGGAAAGATTATCCAGGGAATGAAAAAGGCTGGAACTATCAATCCTGTTTTTTGTCTGGACGAAGTAGACAAAATTGGCAGTGATTTTAGGGGGGATCCAGCAGCAGCCCTTTTAGAAGTGTTAGATCCTGAACAGAACCATTCCTTCCAAGATCACTATTTAGAGCTCGAGTATGATCTTTCTCAAGTTTTCTTTATTACAACGGCAAATACACTATATACTATTCCTGCCCCCCTACTTGATAGAATGGAAGTTATTGAGATACCTGGATATACTGAGGAGGAAAAACTAGAAATAGCCAAGCACTATCTTCTTCCCAGACAACTTGAGGCCCATGGCCTAAAGCCAGAGCAGGTGCCTATTTCTGATAAAATCATTCTTGAAATCATCAGGAAATACACACGAGAGGCTGGAGTTAGAAATTTAGAAAGAGAACTTGCGACTATCTGTAGAAAGATTGCCAAGGATGTAGCTAAGGATCCTCAAGCTTTTAAACCCTTTAAGATTACTATGTCGATAGTTGAGAAGTTTTTAGGTGTTCCTCGGTATAGGTATGGTCTTGCCGAAGAAAAACCACAGGTGGGTATTGCTACAGGACTTGCTTGGACGGAAAGTGGTGGAGCACTCCTCCAGATTGAAGCAGTTATTATGCCAGGAACTGGCAATCTCAAGATCACAGGAAAACTGGGAGAGGTTATGCAAGAATCTGTGCAGGCAGCGATGAGTTATGTTAGATCTCGAGCTTTGCAGTTAGGTTTACCTTTAGACTTCTACAAGAAAATAGATATTCATGTCCATGTGCCTGAAGGAGCTATCCCTAAGGACGGACCAAGTGCGGGTATTACCATTGCTACGGCTATAGTTTCTGCTCTTATGAAAATCCCTGTCAAAAATACAGTGGCTATGACTGGAGAAATCACTTTGAGAGGGCGGGTTTTGCCGATTGGGGGGTTAAAGGAGAAACTTTTGGCTGCTGTCCGTGGAGGCATTAAAACAGTGATCATACCTAAGGAGAATGAAAAAGACCTTAGGGATATCAATCCTAAGATTTTAAAGGGCCTTGAAATAGTAATGGTTGACTCCATGGATGAAGTTTTGAAGATAGCCCTCTCTATGGACACACCAGAAACCCTCTTCAAGGAGACACCCTATCTTGATGTCTGGGAATTAGTTCAGCTTCAAGAAAAGGTTGAAAAGAAGGATTATCAGTTAGAACATTAGGCGAGAATAGGGGGAGGGGCTTTCCTTCCCCCTATTGATTCATAATACTCAAGAACTCTTCATTACTCTTAGTATCTTTCATTTTTTCCACCAAAAATTCCATACATTCCACAGCACTGAGAGGAGCAAGAACCTTTCTTAAGAGCCATACTTTGTGAAGAATATCTGAGGGAAGGAGGAGTTCTTCCTTTCTTGTGCCACTGAGATGGATATCTATGGCAGGCCAGATTCTTCTGTCAGCAAGCCTACGATCAAGAACAATTTCCATATTGCCAGTGCCCTTAAATTCTTCAAATATCACCTCGTCCATGCGAGAACCCGTATCAATGAGACAGGTAGCTATAATGGTTAGGCTTCCACCTTCTTCAATATTGCGAGCAGCCCCAAAAAATCTTTTGGGTTTATGTAAGGAGTTGGCATCAATACCACCTGAGAGCAGTTTCCCGCTACTGGGGACTACCAGGTTGTAAGCCCTGGTAAGACGGGTAAGACTATCCAGAAGGATAACCACATCGTATCTGCATTCTACTAATCTTTTAGCCTTTTCTATAACTATTTCAGCAACCTGGGTGTGTTTTTGAGGGGGTTCGTCAAAAGTAGAACTAATAATCTCTGCCTTAGGAACTATTCTTTGCATTTCAGTAACTTCCTCAGGTCGTTCATCAATGAGAAGGATAATGAGGTATATATCTGGATAATTGTGCACTATGCCGTTGGCAATATTTTGCAAGAGAACAGTTTTACCTGTTCTGGGGGGAGCCACAATTAATCCTCTTTGTCCTTTTCCTATAGGGACAAAGAGATCTATGATGCGGGTAGAGAGATTCTCAGGGGTTGTCTCTAAACGAAGCCATTTATTAGGATGTATAGGAGTGAGATGATCAAAGGGAGTGCGAGTTCTTACTATCTCAGGGGTAAGGTGATTTACCTTCTCTATCTTAGCCAAGGCAAAGTATTTTTCCCCCTCTTTTGGTTGACGAATTGTTCCAATAATCGTATCCCCAGTTTTTAAACCAAATTTTCTTATTTGAGGCGGAGATACATAGATATCTTCAGAACTGGGAAGATAGTTATAATCTCTAAATCTGAGAAAACCAAACCCTTCAGGTAATACTTCGAGAAGTCCTTCTACGACGATTTCTACTTCCTTAAGAAGTAGGGCCTGAACTATTTGATAAATGACCTCTGTTTTCTTGTAAAAAGTGTAGATATTGTCAATCCCCAAATCTTCTGCTATTTGATAGAGCTCAGAAAGAGATTTTTTTCTTAAATCTGATAGAAAAATAGGTGACTCCTTTAAAGTGGTATCCATCTCTACACCTCATTAATAAGGGATTAAATGACTTGAATATTAACATCAAAAGATTTTAATCCAGGAGATAATTTAATTTAGGAAAAGCTCCCCGGGCAGGACTCGAACCTGCAGCCAATGGGTTAACAGCCCACCGCTCTGCCGATTGAGCTACCGGGGAATTTGTTATTAATTTAAACAAATTTTTTCCTTTGTCAAGGGGCTGTGTGCGTCCATTTTATATTTTGTAGTTATGTGTATTTTTTTTCTTGAGCTGCGCTTGGATAAGGTAAAGATTAAAGCGCCAAATTTAGAGCGCCCTAATTAAATAGACTTTAATAAATAGACTTTAATGGTCCACAGCTAAGAACTTATGCTTTTGACATTATGTAGAACTTTGAGAGAACTGGTTAAGAGGTCGAATTAAAGAGTTAAAGGCTCTCCCAACTGTCTATTTGAATAGGATTTTGGGAGTAGTTTTAGAGGGAAGTAGAAAGGAGGGGCCTTATGGCCCCTCTGAGGTTTGATTTCTACTATTCAGATATGGTGCATTTTTCGCCTTCACACTCCACTTCAGCTATGAGCACTTTGGCGTTACAGGTGGGGCATTTTTCTTTAAGAGTTATGTAAGCCATTTCAGCCCTTACACCAGTGGAACAATGGAGATAGATAAGTTTATCCTTGGGGAGCAAGGTGTATTTCGTGCCCATCTCATCGGCAGGTATGTTGATAGCTCCCTTGAAATGCCCTTTCTGAAATTCGCTTGGTGTCCGCACATCTACGATCACCGCTGAACCTGTCTCTACAGCTTTTAAAAATTCTTGAGGAGTTACTTCATGGGGTTGATATTTTCTTTGATAAACAATTTCTTTAGAAATGGGGCCAGTTTTTAGGTCATTACCCTTAAAGACCCAGTCGATTATACCACCCGAATAGACAGTTACATTGGGATAGCCCCATTCCTTAATTTTCTTAAAAGCTTGAATTAATTTTTCTTTGTTATCGCCATATAACACAATGGGAGCCTTCCTATAAGAAGGAAATTTATCTTCATATTCATCAAGCTTGGAAAAGGGGACATTTACAGCCCTGGGGATGTATCCAGTTTTCTCAACTACTTGTGGTTCACGAAGGTCAATTAGGACTATATTTTCTGTCATAATATACTGTGGAGTTGATTCTGTATAGTATCCAGCCTTTTTCCAGCCAGGTTCACCCTCAAGATAAACTCTTACATCCTTAAAGCCCCACTTTAAAGCAAGAGAAGCAGCTTTGGGACTGAGAGGGCAGGTAATTCCGCCGCAATAGAAAATAAGGGTAGTATCTTTGGCATAGGGTAATGAAGCTTCTCCTAATTTTTCCATCACCGCCACTGGAAGGCTGATGGCAGTTGGGATATGTGAGACACGATATCTGCCAGCTGGTCTTGCATCAATTAACACATAGCTTCCAGGTTTTTCAAATATAAGTTTAGCTAACTCTTGAGTTTTAATTTCTTTAGCGCCCTTGGGAATTTCTGCAATGGCAAGGCGTATAAAAGTAGCAATATTCTTGCCATCTGCTTCTATATATTTTGCTTCAATCTCTTGTCCCTGAATTTCTCTTATCTTCTTAGGATCAATATTTTGGAATACTGTATCATTGGTCCACTTAAGGTTTATCTGCGTAGCTCCATGCTTAACTGTAATAGTTTGGATAGTTACTGCTACTGCTGAGACCTGCCCCTTGATGCTTTTTTCAGCAGCTAAAACCGTGGTAAAAGAAAATAAAATTAATAGTAAAATTAAATAGTGGAACAGAGCTCGGCTAAAAAAACCCTTTCGGTACCTCATACTTCCACCTCCTCCTTTAAGTTTAGATTATCTAAAAAATCATTAAGCAAATTTAAAATTATCTAAACAACGTTAAAGGGTCAAGAGCTAAAAATCACCTTTTATGGTTTTTTTTATTATTAAAATCAAATTAATTCAAATTTTTTAATAATTTATGTCTTTTTTTTAATTATTTAAAATTACCCTTCCATAACCCTATTTACTTGACAAAAAACTAAGTTAGAGTATTAATAATAATCAATAATAATCCTTAAAATATATTCTATGCATATGTTCTAAGAGGAGATATAGGCCATGCCTACAACAAGAGATAATTTTTCTACTAAAATATTAAAAATTTTCTTAAATAGGAGCCTTTTTTGGAAAGTAGGGTTTGTTTTAGGCCTTTGTGTATTTGCAAATTTTTCACTAACCTTTTATGTATTATATCAAATTAAATCCCTTGATAGAACAGCCTTGTATTTTGAAAAGATTACGGATTGGATATTCTTGGTGATTACTATAGCCCTTTTCTTCCTTATTGGTGGTGCTGGGGCCTTTTGGTTTATGGTTAAAAGACCTCTAAATCTTATTGTGTATGCCTTAGATATGATGAAATATGATCCTGATAGAATTGATCTAAAGACCTTTGATCAGATAAAATTATTTAGGGATGAAATTGGGGTGTTGATAGAGAAATTTAAGGAGCTTTTCCAGAATTTTCAGGCCTTGCAAACATATAGACATCTTATTGAAAACGACGAGACAGTGGAAGATATATACGAGCGTTTAGCTGAGGCCTTGAAAGGGATAGGATTTTCCAGTTTCGTAATCTATGAGGTCTCTAATTCCCAAAATACCATGAGGCCAGTTTATAAAAGCGACGAATCCTTAGAAATAAATGCGGAAAAGCTTTTTTATGCCGATAAATGTCGAGCTAAGAGAACGGGAAAGGAAGTCTCTTCCCTTGATGCCCCCCGCGTTTGTAAACTTTATGAATACGAGGGGGTTACTAACTATTATTGCATCCCTATTGTGACAGGCAACAAGGTCTTAGGTGTAGTGGAGATTCATCTTCCTTTGACCGATGAAACCTTGAAGGGGAAAAGGTTTCTTGAGAAAATCAAATTAGCTAAGAGCTTCATAGAAGAGACAGCCCCTGTAGTAGAGTCTAAACGCTATGCCGAGGCCTTAAAGGAACAAACCTATAAAGATCCTCTTACCAATCTCTATAACAGGAGATTTTTGGAGAGCATACTTGATAACATAACTGCTCAAATTCTAAGAAGGGGGACCACCCTTGGTATCCTCATGTGTGACCTTGATTATTTTAAGTCCATCAATGACAAATATGGTCATGAGGCAGGAGATATCGTCCTCAAAGAGACTGCCCAAATTCTTGCCAATAACGTGCGAAAATCTGATTTGGTGGTAAGATTTGGAGGAGAAGAATTTTTGATTCTTTTATTGGATATTCGAGAAGGTGAGGGAGAAAAGATAGCAGAGAAGTTGAGGAGAGCTATAGAAGTGTATGAATTCAAAACCCCAAGAGGTATAGTAAGGAGAACTATTTCTATAGGTGTTTCTGAATTCCCAGGAGATAGCTCTTCCATCTGGGAGGCTATTAAATTTGCCGACATAGCCCTTTATAAAGCCAAAGAAGGGGGCAGAAATAGGGTAGTAAAATTTATCCGAGAATTTTGGACCGAAGAAGAATACTAAGGAGGATTAAAATATGACCATGGATAGAGCCTTAAGATTAACTTCAGGAGTAGCCCTTCTTATTGTATTTATCTTTGGTATATGGGGATCTAATGTCCACTGGTTCTGGAAGGCCTTTATTCTTTTTATGAGTCTTAATCAAATGCAATCTGCCTTCACTAATTGGTGTCCAGTAATGACTCTTTATAGAAAATTAGGCATCAAAGAATGCTGTAAGTAATGAAATAATGGATGAATATTCTTACCTTTGATCTTGAAAAAATAGTTAGAGACTCTATTTATCCCGCCTTTGTCTTGAGCAAAGATAAGGAGATCCTTCTATGCAATGAGGCCTTTAGTCATTTTCTCGGAAGGCCCAAGGAGGAAATTTTAGGAAGATATTGTTATGAAATAGTTCATGGTCTCAAGGAATCACCGGAATTTTGTCCTCTAAAGGAAGTTTGTCCTCTCTCTGGGTGCGATAAAGAGCTTTCTCTTTGCCCAACCTGTCACAAATACTCAATCACAGAGGAAATAAAGGGTCTATATATTCGGGAATTTTGGGAGCCAAGGATTAACCGTTACCTTAGGGTTTCTATACTACCCCTCTACGATCTAAAGGGAGAGTTGGCTGGTTATTTACATTTTATTGAAGATCAAACAGAAAAGATAAGGTTGTTTGAAGATGCAGTGCCTGCTTTAGTTATAACTACTCCTGAGGGAGATATAGTTCGAATAAATAAGAGAGCAAAAGAGTTATTTAGAATAAAAGACACAAATGCCTTTCTAAAAGAGGTTAAAGCTCAATATTTTTGGGTGGATACCCAAAAGCATGTAAAATTTCTTCAACTCCTTAAGGAGGCTAAAGAGGTTTATAATTTTGAGACAGAATTAAGAGATTTTGAAGGAAATCATTTCTATGTCCTGATTTCTTCTAAGCTTTATGAAGAAAAAGGAGTCTCCCTCATTTACTCTGCTATTGAGGATGTTACTAACTATCTCAAAGCCAAAGAGGAAGCCTTAGACATTGTAAAAAAGATCCTTGACTTTCTGCCCCTTGGTATAGCAGTTATAGATGACAGAGATAGAGTTATCTTTGTAAATCCAAAGTTTTTAAAATTGACTGGCTATTCTCAAGAGGAAATTTTAGGGGCCTCTCTTCACCAACTTTTAGTGGCAGATGAGAAATTAAGAGAGGCGGCTAAATATGTCTTTGAAGAGATCTCTTTAGGAAGAAGAAGTTATCTTGCCAAAAAGAGAGTAGAATTTATAGCTAAAAGAAAAGATGGTTCCACCTTTCCTGTAGAGGTCTATTTTGAGGAGTTTTATTTAAATGGTAAAAGATATTTTATAGGGACTCTTCAAGACATAACGGAGAGAAAATTTTTTGAAGAGCGCTTGCTTAAGGAGGAAAAAGAGTTTGTTATAGAAAAGATAGCTGGGGGCCTTGCCCATGATCTTAATAATTTACTTATGATTGTAAAGGGATATTTAGAGCTTTTGGCTGAACGCTCAAGTAGGTATTCAGAAAAGGAGCGTGATTACATTGAAAAGCTTCTATACTCTTTTGATAGGATGAAAAATCTCGTCTCTGAGCTTTTTATTCTCTCTAAAGGAGAATTTCAGACTACTGAAGTTGTTCTGGTTAATAATTTTCTACAAAATTGGATCCCCTTCTTTCTCCAAGGCACGGCTATAAAGATTCACTTTGAGCTTGAGCCTGATTTGAGATTACCTATGAAGGAGAGTCATTTCTTGACCCTTATTCAGAATTTGGTAATTAATGCGAAAGAGGCGATGGAAAATGTAGGGGAATTGACGGTTAAGGCCTATAAAAAGGACACAGAGCTCTTCATCGAGATTATTGATAGTGGAGAAGGAATACCCTCTCATATCCTTGAAAAAATTTTTGAGCCAGGTTTTACTACCAAACCTCATGGCTCTGGCTTAGGACTTTATGTGGTTAAAAGAATCATGGATATGTATGGAGGAGAGGTTAAAATTTTGAGTGAACCTAAGAGGGGAACTAAGGTAATATTGAGGTTCCCTCTATCTTTGATGGCGGAGAAAATAAAAGTAGGGCCCTTAGAATTAAAGGGAGATAAGGGTTATTGTGAGATAAAGAGAAAGATAAAGCTCCTTATTCTTGATGATGAGGAAGAGATAAGGAGTGTTCTAAAAGAGTTTTTAACGGAGCAGGGATTTGAGGTTGATACTGCTGAAGATGGAGATATAGCCTTAGAAAAATTCTTAAAATCCTTAGAAGCAAACCAACCCTTTACTCACCTGCTTTTAGATCTCACTGTCCCCAAAGGTAAAGGTGGGGTTTATTTTCTTAAAAACTTAATGGAAAAGGACATATCTTTAGAAGGATATAGAGTAATTTTTATGACTGGTTTTACGGAAAAGGAGATCCAAGAAGAGGCCAAGGGTTTAAAGGTAGATTTTGTTCTCTTTAAGCCCTTTAGCCTACACAGAGTTTTAGAGATTTTAAAAGA
>CAZBLU010000001.1:68577-98645 GCA_964493015.1 uncultured Caldimicrobium sp. | reverse complement strand
AAGATCAGCTTAGTTAAGTTATTAAAAGATAAAATTCTCGCTTATGAATGTATTGTTCATTTTGTTCAAACAATAAAGCAACCCATATCGGTTATTTTAAGTACAGTAATAAAGGTTATATTATTAATTTTCATAATAAATATTTTTGTGTTTGGTCAAAAACTCCTATTTAATGAGGGATTAATAGATTTCAAATTTTCTGAGGTTCTTTTAACTGTTTTAATAACTATCTTATATGAGATTCATAAAAGATTTGATAAGAAACCTAATCATGATCAAGAAATTTCAAATCAGAAATTAACTGCATAGTTATGGCAAATAAAGCTTTAAAGGTAAGTTGTAAGTAAAATTTGTTAAGGACCCAGGAGGTGGTGAACTGGTCACAAATATTAGGTATAGTTTATACATCTTATGGTATCCCTTGAAGAGTTCTTTAAATTTAAAGATTTTAAATTCAATATAGCTGCTTAAAAAGTCCATTGAAAAGACCTTAAAATAAAATAAAATTAAAAGTGATGAATAGTGTTTTAAAATTAATAGGGTTGATCTTGCTGGTTTTTGTCCTTTTTCTGGGGATCTTATCCATAGTGTTATACCTTTATCTCAAAATCAGTCTTCCCAGTATATCTAAACTAAAGAATTATCAGCCAAAGCAAGCTATTTTAGTTGTAGATTATCAGGGGAGGGTCATAGGTTATCTTGGTGAGGAGCGGCGTATTTATGTGCCTTTACAAAAGATTCCCCCTCATGTAGTTAAGGCCTTTTTAGCGGCAGAGGATGCTAATTTCTATAAGCATAAAGGGATTGATTTCTTTAGCCTAATAAGGGCCCTTTTTAAAAATCTAATCTCGGGAAAAATAGTCCAAGGGGGTAGCACCATAACCCAACAGGTAGCCAAATCCCTTCTCCTTACTCCAGAGAGGACCTTTTCCCGAAAATTTAAGGAGATGATTCTTGCCTGGCAGATGGAAAAGCACCTTACCAAAGATGAAATTCTTAACATCTACATAAATCATATCTATCTCGGGGAAGGTGCCTATGGGGTTGAGGCTGCAGCTCTTACCTATTTTGGTAAACATGTCTGGGAACTTGATCTCTTAGAGGCTGCAACCTTAGCAGGTCTTCCCCCGGGACCAGTTCGATATAGTCCATTGAACAATCCACAAGCAGCCCTTGCAAGGAGAAATTATGTATTGAGGAGAATGGCAGAGGTGGGATTTATCAGTTATGAGCTTGCAAATCAATTAGCCACAAGGCCTATACAATTAAATCCCAGAAATGTGAATATTCCAGCCCATAGTGCCTATTTTATGGATGTGGTTAAGGCAGAACTTGAAAGGCTATTGCCAAAAGAAGTATTAGAATGGGGTGGCCTTAGAGTGGTGACCACCTTAGATGTAGAATGGCAAAAGAAGGGCACCGAGGCTATGGTAAAAACTCTGCTTAAACAATATAAAGGAGATCCACCGGAAATTTCTGCCGTGTGCATAAGTAATGCTGATGGAGGTGTAAGATTTTTATTAGGGGGAAAAGATTACCTGAGTTCTTCCTTTAATAGGGCCCTTTTAGGGAAAAGACAGGCAGGTTCTGCTTTCAAACCTTTTATTTGGGCTGAGGCCTTAGAGAAGGGATTACTCAGACCAGATTCCATCTTGCCTGACGAACCGATTACGCTTCCAGGAGCAGATGCAGGAAAGGATTGGAGTCCTGGTAATTATGATGGCAAATATTTAGGGCCTATTTCCTTAAAACAGGCCTTAGCTCAGTCAAGGAATACGGTGGCAGTAAGGATTGCAGTTATCCTTGGCCTTGAGAATTTGAATGATTTGGTTAAAAGGGCAGATTTTAAATTTACTCCTCCTATCAATCTAAGTATTGCCTTAGGTACCTATGAAGTAACACCTTTGGAATTGACGGCAGCTTTTACTGTTTTCCCAACTTTAGGCAAGAAATGGACTCCAAGATTTATTGAGGCCATCTATGATAAGATCTACGATGGTAGGGAAATATATAGGACTCAGGCAACTTCAAAAGAGGTATTTTCTCCTGAGACTATGAGTATTATGAATGAATTTTTGCAGGAGGTAATAAGAAGTGGGACAGGGAAGTGTGCCGCTGCTTTGGGAGTTCCCGCTGGAGGAAAAACAGGAACTACTCAGGATTATAAAGATGCTTGGTTCGTAGCCTTTACCGCAGATTATACTTGTGGGGTCTGGGTAGGCTATGATAAAGTCAGGACCTTACTTAAAGGGGAAACTGGTGGTAAAATTGCCTGCCCTCTTTGGTTGAGCCTAATGCAGTCAATTTCTCATACTCCAAAGCCACTTCCTCACTATGTTCCCCCAAATCTTTTAGAGGGTTCATCCTCTGAGAATTGAAAGTTTCACTCATGAAAAATAAATGGCAAGGAGTGTTGCTTGGTAACTTTTTAACATTATAATTTAACAAAGGGCAACTTAAAAGGAGCTCTTTTGTGTTTTATCTTTTGAAGATACCTATTAAAAAATTCATTCAAAAGAAGAGGTATCTAACGGTCTCACCAGAAATTAGTTTTGGAGAATTACTCAAATTTTTTAGAGGGAAAAATCAGACCTTTGCTGTATTCTTAAAGGAGGGTAAACCAGTAGGAATTATCACTGAAAGGGATGTTTTGAGGGCCTTTCATCAGAGATATCCCTTAGAATTCAGAGCCTTTAATCTTGCCAGTAAGGAGCTTGTTAAAATAAAAAGCTCAGCTAACCTTTTTCAGGCCTTTAATTTGATGGCTGAAAACTTTATCCGCCGTTTGATTGTTACAGATGAAGAAGGAAATTTAGAAGGAGTAATAACGCAAGAGGATTTAATTTTGCACTCCTCTGAGGAAATTTTTAAAGGAGAGGCCCGAGTAAGAGATTTTTTAGAAAATAAGTTAGAATTAATTTATGCTACAAAGGATGAAACTATAGCAGAGGCTATAGAAAAATTAATGAGGTATAACATTGGGGTTTTACCAATATTAGATGAAAATTTTAGACCAGTTGGAATTCTCTCTGAGAAAGACATGGTTCAATATGAATATACAAGTTGGAATAAAAAATTAGGTGAAATTGCCTTAAAAGAAATAATTACTATCCCAATGAAAAGCCCCGTTACAGAAGCAATTAGACTTTTTAAAAAATTCCCTATTAGACACTTAGTGGTAATTGATGAGAATGGAAAGGCTATAAATGTCCTCTCCCAAAGAGATTTCGTTCACAATCTTACTGTCACCTATACTCAGTATTTAGAATCAATTTTTAAACAGGCAAAAGAATTTATTTCTATTTTACCAGAGATTGTGTTGGAATTCTCTGAATGTGATAGTGAATGTCGTTTAACTTGGATGAATGAATTTGCTAAGCAGAATTTTGGAGAGACTCTTTTAGAGAAAGATGTTTACTCTATTTTTGATTTTGATGACTGGAATAGGATTTATGGTATTCTAAAGCGTGAGAAAACTATAGTCAATGAAGATATAAAAGATAGGCAAGGAAGGCTCTTTGAATTGACAGGAACCTACTTTGAAATAGGAGAGCGCTATGGGAAAATTAAGCTTTTATTGAGAGATAGAACAGATGATTTTATTAGAGAAAAGACCTACCAAGAGGAAATTAAGCTTTTAAAATCTTTTTTAAATAATTCTCTTGATTATATTTTTGTCATTAATCCAGAGGGAAAAATCATCTTTGCTAATGAAGCCTTCAAAAGGGCTTTAGGTTATGAAGAGAGGGAGATCCTAAGCAAAACCATTTTTGATATTGTGGAAGCCTCTGAGGACGAGATTAAAAGAAATATAGAATTATTGATAAAAAAAGGGCTTACCATTAGAGGCAAAAGATTTTATAGAGATGCCTATAATAACCAGATACCAGTAGAAATTCTTGCTCAGGCCTATCAAATTAATGGAGAGACTATAATTGTAATTAATGCCAGAGATATGAAGGAAATATGGCAGGAAGTTGAGGTCTTAAAAAAGCAAAATATACAACTTGAGTCTTTCTATTCCTTGGTAAATGAATTAAATCTGGCTAAAGATGAAAATCAATTATTTCAAATTCTGGAAAGATTTCTCTTAAAGAGAGTTGAAACTTTTCATTATTTTGAGATAGAACCAGTAAAAACAGAGGTTAAAAGTACTTATCTTTCAGGAAATAAGAAATTATGGAAAGATTGCATGGAGAGAGAAATTAAAAACTGTATGGTTTTTACTACAGGTAAAAGCTTTGTTAAAAGGGGTGAAATTAGTTGTTCGAACTTTTCGTATCCAGAGTTCTATCATATTTGTTTACCCTTAGTTTTTGAGGGGGTAATGCAAGGGATTATCAATTTAATCAAAAGTGAACCTTTTGGTGAAGAGGAGGTGAAATTTTTCGAGGATATTACTCAAACTTTCAATATTTATCTTCATAAATTGAGGTTATTTACTAATTACTATGAACAATCCATAAAAGATCCTTTGTTAGGCATATATAATCGCGGATTTATGTTGGAGACATTAAAAAAGGAAAGTGAAAAGGCCAAGAGGATAAAAAAACCTTTTAGTATAGTTCTCATGGATCTCGACCATTTTAAGGAAGTTAATGATACGTATGGTCATCTTGCTGGGGATTTAGTTTTAAAGGAATTCGTGTCTATGGTGCAATTAAATATAAGAGAGATGGATATCTTTGGGCGTTGGGGAGGGGAAGAATTTTTGTTAATACTCCCAGGGACCGAGAAAAATAGTGCCACAATAGTAGCGGAGAGAATAAGGGAACGATTAGAAGATCACGAGTTCTATATCACAGATAGGGATAAAGTAAAAGTCACTGCTTCTTTTGGTGTAGCGGAATTTCTCACAGATGCCTTCTCCTATGAGTTTCTTCTTAAAATAGCTGATGAGAGGCTTTACTTAGCCAAGGCTTTAGGACGTAATCGAGTAGTATCTGAGTCAGTAAATTAGTATGCTACTTAATACAGAACACGGCTCATGATGGGATTGAGAAATAAAAATCTGGCCATTATTTTAAAAACACCCTCCGGGGAAGTCTTGACGATTTATGATAGGAACTCTAAAATGATAAAGTGAGATTATGAACTTTTAAGGAGGCGTAGCCATGGGGCTTCAAAAGATAATTACTACCTATATTCCTCAAGGTGTTTTTATTGTGACTACTCAGTTTGATGGAACTATAAATGGGATGACTGCTGCCTGGGTTTCTCAGGTTTCATTTAAACCCAGACTTCTTGCCGTGGCTATAGCTCCTCAGAGATATACCTATGAGCTCATTCAGCACTCTAAAACTTTTTGTATAAATGTGCTTTCTGAAGACCAGGTTGAACTGGCTAAACTTTTTGGTTTCCATAGTGGACGAAAGAAGAATAAATTTGAAGGTATTCCCTATAAATTTGCTCTTAAAGGTTCTCCAGTGTTACTCTCAGCCATTGCCTATTTTGAATGCGAGGTTACCCATCAATTTGAGGCAGGTGACCATGTAATTGTGGTTGGTGAGGTGGGGGATTATGAGGTAATGGCTCCAGGGCGTAAGCCACTTCTCTTTAGATGGGATGACTATTTTGGTGGAGTGGAGGGCTAATGGAAGAGGATAAGCTTTTACGATTTCATGAAAGATTAAAGGACTTTTTGCAAAGGTATTTAAATTTGTTTTTAAACATAGTAATTGCCTTTGTAATCTTAATTTTAATAAGCGGGGCCTGGTGGTATTATCAGAAAAATAGAGAAAAAAAAGCCTTTCAGGAATTGGCTAAAATAATTCATCAAGGTGGTAGCCCTCAATCTTTACAACAATTTATTAAGCAATATAAAGGTACTCAGGCAGGCTTGCAGGCCACCCTTATTCTTTGGAAGACTTTAGAACAGGGGAGAGACCTTTCTTTGCTCCAAAAAGAATTAGGTAATTTGAAGAGCTTATACAAAGGTGAGGCCAAAGATTTAGCCCTCTATGCAGAGGCCAAGATTGCCGAAAATAATAAAAACTATGAAGAGGCCCTTAAAATTTATCAAAGGTTAAAGGAGAAAAATACCCCCTTAAAAGAAATAGTAATGTATGACCTGGCAAGGCTTCAAGAAAAAAAGAATAAAGAAGAGGCCATAAAGATTTATCAGACACTCCTCAAAGAAGGGGATCCAGAAAGCCTTAATAAAGGGCTCATAGAATATAAGCTCTATGAATTACAGAAAAGGTGAGATAAACTTTGCCCTTTAGTATTTTTAAAAAAATAGCTGAAGAGCGCATTAGAGAAGCTATGGAACGTGGAGAGTTTGACGACCT
This sequence comes from uncultured Caldimicrobium sp., assembly GCA_964493015.1. GTDB lineage: Bacteria > Desulfobacterota > Thermodesulfobacteria > Thermodesulfobacteriales > Thermodesulfobacteriaceae > Caldimicrobium. The sequence continues at coordinate 92,355 of CAZBLU010000001.1, read as the reverse complement.
TGAATTTAAGGGTAAGCCTCTTACTCTTAAAGAGGATCCTTTTGTGCCTGAGGAATTGAGGGTAGCCTACAGGATGTTAAAAAATGCGGGCTTTTTACCTAAGGAAGTGGAACTTAGAAAGGAAATCGAAAACTTAGAGGAATATTTAGATGAGGAACATCAAGAGGCCTATGGCAAAATTAAAAAATTAAGTGCCCTACTTTTTCACTTGAGTCAAATTAGAAATAAACCCTTACAGGTAGAGGAAGAAGAATATTATGCTAAGATAGTGGAAAAGATAAGACTATATAAAAAACAAAAGGAAGAGGCTAAAGAACAAGGTCCTACGAAGATAAATTTTTCTAAGCTTCAGGTATTACTCTCTATTAGATCAATAGCTCTTCGCAAAAGATAGTTCTTCGATGGCCTTGAAAGAGGATCAGCATTACATGAAAATAGCCATTAGGGAGGCTTATAAGGGCTTGGGCTATACCTCTCCTAATCCACCTGTGGGTGCTGTGGTAGTTGACCCTGAAAGTGGTGAGGTGATTGCTAAGGGATATCATAGGGCTTATGGTCTTGCCCATGCAGAGAGAGTTGCCCTGGATCAGGCTGGAGAAAGGGCTAAAGGTGCCTATTTATATGTTACTCTTGAGCCTTGCTGTCACTATGGAAAGACGCCACCCTGCACCTTAGCCATTTTGGAGGCGGGTATTAAAAGGGTAATCTGTGGGATCAGGGATCCTAATCCCCTTGCCTGTAACGGCCTTGATTATCTTAAAGAGAAGGGCTTAGAGGTAAAGGTCGGTATCTTAGGAGAGGATATAAAGTATTTGACCAGATTTTTTTTATCCATCATTTTAAGGAAAAGGCCCTGGATTATGGTTAAGGTAGCCCAAAGCCTTGATGGAAGAATTGCTGTGTCCTCAGGGGATTCCAAGTGGATTTCTGGTGAAAGGGCTCTTCGCTTTTCCCATAAATTGAGGGCTATAACCGATGCCATTGTGGTGGGGAAAAATACGGTTCTAAAGGATGACCCTGAGTTGACAACCAGGCTGGTTAAGGGAAAAAATCCTATACGAATAGTGCTTGACACTAAGGTCAGTTTAAGCCCAAATTACAGGGTTTTTCAAGTCACTGAGGAAAAGAGGACAATTCTTGCATGCGGTGAGGATGTTCCTCCAGAGAGGCTATCCCCCTTTATCCATAAGGGGGTTGAGATTTGGCAATTACCTCTAAAAGGGGTACACATTGATCTGCAAGCCTTTGTGGCTAAGGCCTATGAGAGAAAAATAAGCTCACTTTTGATTGAAGGTGGAGGGTATTTGCATGGGGCCTTTTTGCAAGAGGGGCTTATAGATGAAGTCTTTTGCGTGGTTGCCCCTCTTATCATAGGTGATCCAGAGGGGATCTTTTCTTTCCAAGCTAAGCCTTTAGAAAGGCTATCTCAAGCCTACAAACTCTATCGCTTTCAGAGCCAAAAATTAGGAGATTGTTTCCTCTTGCACGGGATAACTCAAGAGGGAATTACTCTTTTAAATACTCCTTTAGAATTTCTCTAAGTTCTCTTTCCCATTCAGAGGGTGATTTTTCTGAGGAGAAAAGGCGGTTTGCTCTTCTTTCTTTGATCTCAAGGGGCAGCTGCATCTGGGAAAGCTTTAACCACAGCTCTTTGTCAGGTTTTTCTTCAATTCTCCACTTTTGCGTCTCTTCCTTACAGGTAATGACCCAAATCTCGTCAAAGAAGGTTTCCCAGCCTGCCTCAAATAGAAGAGGAACTTCTACGAAGATTATCTTATTACCTTTTTGAGTACATTCTCTAAGTGTTTCTTTAATCTTTTCCCAGACTAAGGGATGGATCAGAGACTCTAAAGCTCTCCTTAAAGAGGGATTTTGAAGGATTTTTTCTAATACTTTTCTTTTATCAATTTGCCAGTCCTCACTGAGGATATCCTCTCCCAAGAGATTAACTACTTTCTTTTTGATGATATCGGATTTGTATAAATCCTTTACGATTTCGTCACAAGAAAGGGTGGTAAAGCCCATTTTTTGAAGTAAACGCAGAAAGGTGCTTTTTCCAGTAGCAAGACCTCCAGTGATAGCTATTAATTTAGTTTTCATGGCTCAAGAAGGCGTAAATAGTTTTGAAAATCTGAAGGTGGTTCCTTTTCAAAGGTTAGAGGGATTTGTGAGCGAGGATGGATAAAAGTAATTTTTCTGGCATGGAGCATTAGGCGTTCAGGCCTGGGTAGGTCCGTTTTAAGCCCTCCATATGTGGGGTCCCCTAATATGGGATGCCCCAGGTGACTAAAATGCACTCTCAATTGGTGGGTTCTCCCTGTAATAGGTTTAGCTAAGACAAGGGTTGCCTTTTTAAAATACTTTATAACTTCATATTCGGTGACAGCCTCTTTACCCCCCGAGAGAATAGCCATTTTTTGTCTATGAACGGGATGTCTACCTATGGGTTTTTCAATTCTTCCTTGGAGGGGTCTAAGAATTCCATAAAGGAGTGCCAGGTATTCCTTTTTGATCTCTCTTCTTTGAAAGGCTGAGACTAAGGCCTGATGCGCAAAGTCATTTTTGGCAACCAGCATAAGGCCAGAAGTATCTTTATCTAAGCGATGAACTATCCCAGGCCTAAGTTTTCCACCTATGCCTGAGAGATTTTTTAGCCTGGCAAGAAGTCCGTGCACCAAGGTTCCTGTTTTGTGCCCTGGAGCAGGATGGACTACTACACCTGCAGGTTTGAAAATTACCGCGACATCTTCGTCTTCATATAATATCTCAAAGGGGACCTCCTCAGGAGTAAGATCAAGTTCCTCCTCAGGAGGAATAAATATGGTTATCTTCATGCCAGCCTTAATCTTAGTAGCAGGTTTTACCTTTTGGCCATTAATGGTGACAAAGCCACTTTCGATTAGTTTCTGAATCCTTGAGCGAGTAAGTGAAGAGAGCTTCTCTTTGAGATACTGATCAAGCCTTGAAACTTTCTCATGAGGTCCTACTATTAATTCAAGGGATTTGCCTATTTCTGACATTTCTACTTTTGACATTGGGGACAGAAGGTTGTTCCTCTTCCTTGAAGAGGAATATATTCTAAGGGAGTTTGACAGAGAGGGCAAGGCCTACCCTTTTTTCCATAGACCAGATGTCTCTCTTGGAAGAGTCCTTTTTGGCCCAGACCATCTACATAATCTCTAATCGAGGAGCCTCTTAAGGCTATGGCTTCCTGTAAAAGCGCTTTCATCTCTCTGTAGAGGGTTCTTCTTTCTTCTGGGGTGAGGCTTTCTGCCTTTCTCAGAGGATGAATTTTTGCGCGAAAAAGTAATTCTGTTGCATAAATGTTGCCGAGCCCAGCAAGTTTTTTTTGGTTGAGGAGAAGGGCCTTTATGGGGCCATGGCCCTCTTTAAGAAGGGTTATAAAGTCCTCTTCCGTAATCTCAAGGGCGTCAGGACCAAGATTAGCCTGCCAGAAGTTAGTAAGATTTTCTTTGGAAATAAGCCATATTTTGCCGAATTTTCTGATATCCTGAAAAGAGAGGATCCCAGAATCAAAGAGAAGAGAAAAAATAAGGTGTTTATTATCTGCAAATAGAGGTGAAGGTTGAAAAATAAGGGCTCCAGTAAGCCCTAAATGAAAGATAAGAGCCCTTTTTTCAAAGATGAGGGCAAGCATTTTGCCCCTTCTCTCAAGCTCAAAGAGCCTTGAGTTTTTAAGGTTTTGTAGCTCCTCTAACTCAATTTTGTTTTTAGTGAGAAAATTCTTGTTTACTATGAGGACTTCCTTGAGGATAGCCCCTAAAAGGTAATTTTTTAGATCTCTCTTTATGGTTTCTACCTCAGGGAGTTCAGGCATGATTATTATTTGCACTGGTTTTATAATTGAGGGGTTCTAAGAGATGGCTTTTGTAAATTTCAAGAATGGTGAGAAAAAGACCCAGAATAATAGGACCAAGGAATATTCCTGAGAGACCAAATTGGCTAATACCCCCAAGCACAGCAAAAAACATAAGTAGGTTGTGAATCTTAGTCTTTCCCCCAATAAGGAGGGGTTTAAGTAGATTATCCACTTGGGCAATGGTTAGGGCACAAAAAAGGAGAAGAATCAGGGCTTTAATATAGTGACCACTTAGAAAGAGAAATATAGTCAAGGGTATCCAGACTAAGCCTGTTCCCAAAAAGGGTAAAAAGGAAGCAAGGACCGTAAGAAAGGCAAGTAAAACAAAGGGAGATATCCCTAACACATAATAAATAAAGAGAGAGAGACCCCCTTGAATTAAGGCGGTAAGGAGATTTCCGTAGAGAACGCCCTGAACAATAAGAGTCATCTTTTGTAAAATTATATCTTTTTTCTCTTCAGCAGCGGGAATTAAGTCCTTAATGATGCGGATGGCCCTTTCACCATCTACCAGAAAGTAATAAAGGGTAAAGAGAGTAAATACTAATTTTAGGATAAAACTAAAACTTTGTGCGATAAAGGAGCTGAAGAGCTGAAAAAATTTCTGCGTTAAGTTGGAAATATGTTCGGGAAGTTGTTTTTGGAATTGTTCTATGTAAATCTCTAAATGGGGATAAATTTTGGAAAATATAAATTTATTTTTGAGGGCATCTAAATAGGCAAGGAATTTTACCAAAGTAGCTTCATTAATTTGGGAAGCAAGGCTTTCAACCTGCAAGTAGAACTGAAAACCAAGATAGATTAAAGGTATTAAGATAAACAGTATAAAAATGAAGAGGGTAATTAGGGCAGATAGGCGAGCTCTACCTTTACATAGGTTTTTAATTTTTATATAAAGAGGATTTAAAAAAAAGGCCAGTAGACCTCCCCAAAAAATCACCATAAAAAAGGGAAAGAGGATATAGACAAAGGCTCCAAGAATAATAAAAGACAAAAGGAGAATGATAAAAATGTTTAGAGAGAATCCCTTACTGGTCATAATTTTTTATAAAATAAGTTTTCTAAAAGGACAAGAACAGGGTTAATTATCAAGTTCTGAGGGATTCCAAAACTCATGTATTTTACCAACAAGTTCCGAAGATGGTTTAAGGGTGCTCTTGCCAGGTTTCCAATTGGCAGGGCAGGCCTCAGTGCCTCCTTTTTCCCTCACATATTGAGCTGCCTCAATCATTCTCACAAGTTCGTCATAGTTACGGCCAATAGGAGCATCATAAATTTGCACTATACGTATAATGCCATCGGGATCAATTAAGAAGGTACCTCTTAAATTGATCCCCAACTCTTCAGCATAGACGCCATATAGCTTACCAACCTTACCTTCTTGATCCCAGCCCATAGGAAAGGGAAAACCTCCAGGAATTATTTTGCTCAGTTCTGTTTCCTGCCAAACCTTATGCACAAAAACTGTGTCAATACTTATAGCCAAAAGATCTGTATCAAGCTTCCTTAGGGCTTCAGCTTTGGCGGCAACTGCTGCCATCTCTGTGGGTCAAACAAAGGTGAAATCAGCAGGATAGAAAAAAAGCACTAACCATTTTCCTTTATAATCAGAGCTTTTCACTTGTTTTATATGGCCATCAGGGAAATAGGCCTGCAATTCAAAGTCTGGTGCTTTTAATCCTGGTCTCAAGCACATGATAAAACCTCCTCTCCAAATAATTTCAAATTAATTTAATTTTAATTAAATTTTTTTAAGATTGAAGAGGTAATTTTTAGAGAAGTAATCGCCAAGACTTGTATTAAAAATTTTTTTCATTAAAATTAAAGTATGTCAGAAAGGCGAAGGTTCTCTCGATTTCCTTTTGAAGAGAGGGTTGAATTCCTCTGTGCAAAGGGCTCCTTTACAGGACGGATTAGAGATTTTAGTTTAGGTGGCCTATACATTGAATGTGAAGAGGGATTTCCTGAACTCCAAGAAGAAATTGCTTTAATCTTTTTCCTCAGGGATACAGATCCTTCTATAAAGATTTTTATGAAGGGTGAGGTCCTAAGGAAGGAGCCCTCTGGCTTTGCTGTGCGTATTACCAGTATTAATGAGGAATCTTTTCATCATATAAAGAATTATTGTTTTTATAATATTCAGCAAACGCAAAAGGCAGAAGAGGAGATTCAGGCCTTTTTAAAGGAATTTCATCCTGTGCCCAAGATGTTAAAGATGCTTAACATTTCATACTTGAAAGGTGAAATTATGCCCTATCTATTAGAAAGGGCCTTTCTTTATAATCCAGAGAAACCCTTTAAGCTTGCCAGTGGTAAGGAAAGCCCCTATTATCTTGATTGCCGCAAAATTACTCTTTATGGGCCTACTTATAAGCTTATTGGGGAGCTTTTTTGGGAAGCCTTAAGGGATTTTCCTATTGAAGGAGTAGCGGGGATGAGTATAGGGGCTGATCCTATCGTATGCGCCATTTTATCTTCCGCTCAGGCTGAGGGAGTAAATTTAGAGGGGCTCCTAATCAGAAAGGAACCCAAAAAATATGGCACAGCTAAACAAATAGAAGGCCACTTTTATCCCCACATGAAAATTGCCCTTGTAGAGGATGTGGTTACTACTGGTGGTTCCTTAATGAAGGCCATAGAAGCTTGTGAGAGAGAAAATTTGGAGATCCTAAAGGTTTTAAGTTTGGTGGATCGTGAGGAAGGTGGTAAGGCGAGACTAAAAGAAGCTGGATATGAGCTTTTTTCCTTTTTTACCCTCTCAGAGATCATCTCGGCCTTTCATCAAAAAACAGTGAAACTCTGAGCTTGCATGGCAGATTCTCTTATTATCTCTATAGTCCTCTTTATTTCAGCCCTTATTCATGGGCTTCTTGGCTTTGCCTTTGCCCTTACTGCGCTTCCCCTTATTGCCTTGGTCTTAAGTATGAAGGAAGCTGTTCCTCTCATGGCTCTGTATTCTCTTGTAGTAAATATCTTTATGCTTTTGCTTCTGAAAGAGAAAAAAATCTTTAAAATCCCCCTGTGCTTTTTTTTAGCCCTATTTGTGGGCATCCTTTTGGGCATTCGTGGTTTTTTAGTGGCCTCTGAGTTTATGCTCCGATTTATCCTTTTTTTGGCCATTCTCTTTTTTATCATCTGGGAAATATATAAAATGAAAAGAGATAACCAGACTAACTATAAAACAGAAATAGAGGAAGAGCTCTTTAAACATCCCTATGCCTTAGGGAGTGCCTTTATAGCTGGTCTCCTTGCAGGACTTTTAAATACCCCAGGACCACCTCTGATTATTTTGCTTTTCCATTTTAAGCTGAACAAAAATATATTTAAGGCCACACTGCAATTTATACTTGCCTTTTCTGCCTTTAGCGCAGTGCTTAATCACCTAATGGTTGGCAATATAACTCTACCTATTTTAAAGCTTTATTTTTTCAATCTTCCTCTTGTCTTGATAGGGCTTCTCTTAGGGCAGAGGTTGTATTCACATCTCTCCAACAGGGTTTATTATTATTTGGTAAACCTTATGCTTTTTATTTCGGGAATTTTGCTCTTGCTTAAATCCCATCATTAGCATAGGAGGCGGTTATGGAGATTCCCTTGGGTTTTTTATTTTCAGCCGTTGCCTGTGAGATAAGAAAAAAGGGTAGGTTAGATTTAGGGCTAATCTATTGCCCTGAGAGGGGAATTTCTGCTGGAGTTTTTACCAAAAATAGCGTAAAGGCAGCTCCAGTGATTCTCGGAAAGAAGTTGATAAAAAACCCTTGGACTCGGGCTATAATTGTTAATAGTGGAGTAGCTAATGCCTGCACAGGGCTGGAAGGCCTGCAGAGGGCTCAGACTCTGCTAATAGAATTGGCTAAGCTTTTGAATGTCAAGATGGAGGAGATTCTTCCTGCTTCAACTGGTGTTATAGGAGAGCAGCTTCCTCTTGAGAGGATCCTCCCTAAATTATCTGAGCTTAAAGAGAATCTTTCAGCAGAACAGTATATCTCCTTTGCCCAGGCTATTATGACTACTGATACCTTCCCTAAGATTGTTTTTAGAAAAACAGCAGATGGGATAAACATTTTAGGTGTAGCCAAGGGAGCCGGAATGATTGCTCCTCAGATGGCTACCATGCTTGGCTTTGTGCTCACCGATGCCATAATAGCCAAAGAAGACTTGAGCCATCTTTTGAGAGAGGCGGTAAATGAGAGTTTTAATCGTATTACTGTGGACGGAGATACCAGTACTAATGATACTGTCTATGCCTTGGCCAGTCTCAAGAGGGAAATAAAAAACTGGGAGGAATTTTGTGAAAAATTTTTAGAGGTACTTCAGGAGCTTGCTCGTCTTATTGTCAAAGACGGAGAGGGGGCTTCAAAGATTATAAAGGTGGTGATAAAGGGGGCAAAAACAAAAGAGGAGGCAAGGATTTTGGCTAAGGCTGTAGCAGAGTCTCCTTTAGTAAAAACTGCATTTTATGGGGAAGACCCTAACTGGGGCCGTATTTTGGCAGCCCTTGGAAAAACAGCCTTACCCTTTGACCCTGAAGAGGTAGAATTATATCTCAATGGTGTGCCCTGGATAAGAAACTTGACCCTTCAAAGGGATGAAACCATTATTAAAAAAGAAATGGCCAGAGAAGAGATAGAACTCCTGATCAAACTAAAGAGGGGAAGACAAGCCTATTGGTTTTGGACCTGTGATTTGACGGAAGAATATGTTAAAATAAATGCCAGCTATAGGAGTTGATAAGATGGAAGAAAAAGAGAAAGAGGCTAAAGAGGAAAAACTCTATTGTGAAAAGTATAAGGAGTGGGTCCTCGTAGAGCTTGGATGTAAACATCTCAGGGAATATTGTCAATTTAGAAAACAGTGTCTTTTATATTTTAAGTCTAAATTTAGAGAATAGGTCTGATGAAAATCCTGTTAACTAATGATGATGGAATTTATGCAGATGGGCTTTGTGCCTTATATAATGCCTTAGCCGGGGAGCATGAGGTCTATATAGTTGCTCCTGAGGCAGAAAAGAGTGCTGTAGGACATGCTATAACTATACATTATCCTTTACGGGTGAGAGAGATTAGAAGGGGTAAATTTTTTTGGGGATATGCCGTATCAGGGACACCAGCAGACTGTGTGAAATTAGCTCTCTATGAATTGATTGGGCCTGTAGATTTGGTCATCTCGGGGATCAATAGGGGTGCCAATGTAGGTATAAATGTTCTCTATTCAGGCACAGTTTCGGCTGCTACTGAGGCAAAGATTCTTGGTTATCCTGGCCTGGCTATATCCATAGATGCATATGAAAATGTAGATTTTTGCTTTGCTGGATATTTTGTTTACTCTTTTATCAAAAATTATGGAGATTTTATTCTTAGAAATGTTCTATGTTTAAATATTAATATTCCACATTTAAATCCCCATTTAATCAAAGGGATTAAGATAGTAAGGCAATCTACTGCTAAGTTGAAAGAGTTCTTTGAAAAGAGATTGGATCTACATGGAAAAGTTTATTATTGGCAAGGGGCTGAGGAACACACAGAAACTATGGAAGATACCGATGTTATAGCTCTTAAAAATGGTTATATAACTATAACACCCATTCAATTCGATCTTAGTTCATATCGGGAGTTAGATCTTCTTAAGAAAGAGAGGATTTTTGAAAATTTTTCATTATAGTTCTTGTCAAATTTAAAAAAGGGATTAAATTTAAAAGAAAACAGTTAGGAGGTGGAAAGATGCGTAAAAGGAGTAGAACAGTTACACTTGAAGATGTAAGGTTTGTTTATGAAAATTATGCCCAAATGAGTGCCACTCAAATCGCGGAACAGTTAGGTATCAGTAAATTTCAAGTAAATAAAATTGTCAATGAATTGAGGAAAAGAGGGGTAGAAGTCCCTAAAAAGGCTGGGAAAAAAATAAATGTCTATGATGCCTTTGTTGAGGAGTTAAGGAAGAAACAGGGAAGTTAGAGTAAGTATTCTCTTACACGTTGACAATCTTTTTGAATTTGATTAACTAATGCTTCTGTGCTGTGAAATTTTTGTTCACTCCGTATAAACTTAATTAATTCTATCTTCAGGGTTTGTTGATAGAGGTTACAGTTTGGCAAAAAATCTAATAGATGGACCTCTACGGAGAGTTCTTTATCGCCAAAGGTTGGTTTAAGGCCTATGTTCATGGCTCCAGGATACTTTTTTTCTCCCACGAGAGCCCAAACGGCATAAACACCCGGGGCAGGGAGAAGTTTCTCAGGGGGAATCATGAGATTAGCGGTAGGGAAGCCAAGCACCCTACCTCTGCCCTTGCCCTTTATAACAGGGCCAATTAGGGTGTAGGGCCTTCCCAATAGCTTATTAGCCTCCTCTACTTCCCCTCTTTTTAATAATTCCCTTATCATGGTACTGGAGACCTTTTTCCCATCAATAATTACCGCTGGCACTACTTCTACTTGGAAGCCATAAAGGGTCCCTAATTTTTTAAGGAGCTCAGGATCACCAGTTCTATTTCTGCCAAAACGGAAGTTAAAGCCTATGACTATGCCTTTAATGTTTAAATAATCTATCAGATATTTTTCTACAAAAAGATCTGGAGAGAGTTCAGCTAAAGCTTTGGTAAAAGGAATGATAATTACTTCGGGGAGCCCCCTTTTTTTTAGGAGTTCAAGTTTTTCTTCGAGAGGGGTAAGGAGTTTAAGATCTAAGTGTGGCTGGATAACCTTTCTTGGATGAGGATCAAAGGTCACTAAGGCAGGTTGGGCTTTTAGTTCTTGAGCAAGCTCAAAGGTTTTTGAAATGAGAGCTTGGTGCCCTAAGTGGATGCCATCAAAGGCACCAAGAGTTATTACTCGCTCTCCTGGTATAGGTGAATCTTTAAGTGTATAAATTTTCATCCTTTCCTTCTATTAGACGGAAAAAGCTTTGAAAAAGATAGAGGGAATCATGAGGCCCTGGAGCATTTTCAGGATGATATTGCACAGAGAAGGCCTTTAGTTCTGGATGGTAAATACCTTCTAAAGTGTTATCATTGAGATTAATGTGAGTTATAACAACTTCCTTAGGTAGTTCTTCTGCCTTAACACAGAAACCGTGATTTTGAGAGGTAATTTCTACTTTTTTATTTAGGAGATTTAGCACTGGGTGGTTTATTCCTCTGTGGCCAAATTTTAGTTTATAGGTAGAGGCCCCAAGGGCTTGGCCTAAGATTTGATGGCCAAGACAGATGCCAAAGAGAGGTTTTTTTCCCAGCAATTTTTTTACCGTATCTACCACGTAAGTGAGAGGTGCAGGATCTCCTGGACCATTGGAGAGAAAAATTCCATCAGGCTCATGAGCCAGGATGGCTTCTGCAGAGGTAGTGGCTGGGAAAACAAGGCATTCAGCTCCTCCTTGAGCCATTAATCTCAATTGGTTGTATTTAAGCCCGCAATCAAGGACAGCAATTTTATATTTGGCTTTACCTTTAAAGGTTGTTGCCTTAAAATCAAAGCCTTCCTGGTCATAAAGATAGGGGACTTCTGTGGTCACATATTGAATTAGGTCTCGTCCTACATAGTCTGGACTTGCCTTTACTTTTTCCAGAAATTCTCTGGGATTAAGGGTCTCTGTAGTGATACCCCCTTTCATAGCGCCGAAATTTCTTAGGTGTCTGGTTAGGGCTCTGGTATCAATGCCGCTTACAGCTAAAATTTGGTGTTCAATTAGCCAATCCCTAAGAGATTTTTCAGCTCGCCAGTTGTGATAGAAGGGCTGATATTCTCTTACAATAAACCCAGCCACTTGAACCCTTTTACTTTCCATATCCTCAGAATTAACTCCATAGTTACCTATCAAAGGGTAAGTCATAGTAACAATTTGGCCATAGTAGGAAGGATCGGTGAGGATCTCTTGATAGCCCGTAATCCCTGTATTAAAGACGATTTCGCCAAAGGTTTCTCCTCTTATAGTAAAGGAATATCCCCAAAAGTGGGTTCCATCTTCAAGCATAACTAAGGCCTTAATTTTTTCTTTTTTCATGAGAAGTCTCCTTCTTTTCTGAGGTAAAGAGGAAACAACTATTTTGGGCAGAACTTAAAGCTGTCTGCCCCTTTGAGTTGAGTTTTTCTTTAGTATACCAGAGTAAATATTCTCGAATAAATTCGTCGATTTCTCCGTCTAAAACTTCATCAACCTTGTAAACTTCAGTCTGGGTGCGGTGATCTTTAACAACTTTATAGGGATGAAGGGTATAAGTTCGAATTTGATTCCCCCAGGAAATATCCTTTTTTTCTCCTATGAGTGATTCTTTTTTTTCTTCCAGTTTTTGTTTTTCTAATTGATAAAGCTTAGCTTTAAGAATTTTAAGGGCAGTCATTTTGTTTAGATATTGGCTTCTTTCGTTTTGGCAGGATACTACTATACCTGTGGGTATATGAGTGATCCTTACCGCACTTTCAGTTTTGTTAACATGTTGGCCACCGTGTCCACTTGCTCTCATGGTTTCAATTTTTAGATCTTCAGGTTTGATTTCTACCTCGACTTCCTCTTCGATTTCTGGAATAACCGTTACAGAGGCAAAGGAAGTATGTCTTCTGGCATTGGCATCAAAGGGAGAGATACGAATTAGTCTGTGAACTCCCTTTTCTCCTTTGAGAAGACCATAAGCCCATGGACCCTCAATGAGAAGAGTTGCGTTTTTTATACCAGCCTCTTCTCCGGAAAGATAATCCACCAACTTTACTTGATATCCCTTTTTTTCAGCCCAGCGCACATACATTCTAAGTAACATTTCTGCAAAGTCTTGTGCATCAGTTCCTCCAGTGCCAGCATGGATACTAAGAATGGCGGAAGAGTGGTCATACTCCTCAGAAAGTAGAAGGGTTGCCTCTTCCTTTTGAAAGGAACTCTCAAATTTGCTGAGTTCTTGGAGAAGCCCTTCTAAGATTTCAAGGTCATTTTCTTCTCGATAAAGAGTATACCATTCAAGGAGTTCATTAAACTGGTTTAAGAGCTTTTCATATGTATTTAATCTTTCAGTGAGTTGGGCTCGCTCTTTGAGTAGATGCCTAAATTCTGGGGTGTCCCAGGCCTGAGTTTGTTGAATTTGTTCTTCTATTTTTTGGAGTCTCTCTTTTATCCCTTCGGGGTCAAAGACACCCCCTAAGATCTGATAGTTTCTCCTCGTAGCCCTTTAAGACCTTTTCAAGGTCAATATTCTTATAAAGGGCTAAAAGCCCTTCTTTAGCAGTTTTAGCATCTTTTTTTAGCTGAACCTTCATACCCCCAAAACCTCTGCCCATAATATAATACAAATTTTTTGTTTTTAAAGCAAAAACAGGAAGTCCTTACATACTTCATTTTCATTCTAACTTAATCTCTCTATTATGGGCATCAAGGAGGAAAAGGGGTAAAAATCATATGGATGCATACAAAGGCATTGCTTTTTTTGGAGGTTGTGGTAAAAATCAAAGCTATGAGTGTGCTTGTGTCTTTAAGTATTTTTCCTTTAGATAAAGGGGAAAGTGTGGGGGAATATGCGGCAAGAGCTATAAAGGTAATCCACGAATCAGGTTTTCCCTATAAGGTTTCTCCTATGGAGACAGTGTTTGAGACTGAGACAGTGGAAGAGGCCTTGGAGATTGTGCAGAAGTGTTTTAAGGCCTTGGAGGGTGATTGTAATCGCATCATTTGTCATGTTAGAATAGATTATCGGAAGGGAAAGTCAGGAAGAATTGTCTCTAAGGTCAAGTCTGTAGAGGAAAAACTTAGCTTTCAACTGCAAACTTTGTAGGAGGTTGACCTTGAAACCCAAAAAGATTGTTCTTGCCTATTCAGGGGGATTAGATACGTCAGTTATTTTAAAGTGGCTTAAGGAAAGATATGAGTGTCCAGTGATTGCCTTTTCTGCTGATCTTGGACAGGAGGAGGACTGGGAGGAAATTAGGCGTAAAGGTCTTGCCTGTGGGGCTGAAAAGGTAATAATTCAGGACCTAAAAGAGGAATTTGTTAAAGAATACTGTTTTTTTGCTATTAAGGCAGGTGCTCGTTATGAAGACTGGTATCTTATGGGCACTTCTCTTGCTCGTCCAGTTATTGCCAAGGCCCAAGTAGAGGTAGCTCTTAAGGAGGGAGCAGATGCCCTTGCCCATGGGGCAACGGGTAAGGGAAATGATCAAGTGCGCTTTGAACTTACCTATTCTGCCCTTGCTCCTCATCTGAAAGTGATTGCCCCTTGGAGAGAGTGGGAGTTCAAGGGAAGATCGGATCTTATTGCCTATGCTAAGGAAAAGGGAATCCCTGTGCCTGTTACCCCAGAAAAGCCCTATAGCATAGATGCTAATCTCTTTCATATAAGCTATGAGGGAGGAATACTTGAAGACCTCTGGCAAGAGCCCCCAGAGGATATGTTTCTCCTCACTCAGTCCCCTGAAAGGGCTCCTGACAAACCAGATATCTTAGAGATTGACTTTGACAGAGGGGAACCTGTGGCTATCAATGGAGAGGCCTTAGACCCTGTGAGCCTTTTACAGAAACTAAATTACCTTGGTGGTCTCCACGGTGTGGGCAGAGTAGATATGGTAGAAAATCGTTATGTGGGCATTAAGAGTAGAGGAATCTATGAGACCCCTGGAGGAACTATACTACACATTGCTCACCGCGCTTTAGAACAGATTACTTTGGATAGGGAAGTTATGCGCTTAAAGGATCAGCTCATGCCTAAGATAGCAGAACTTATTTATTATGGCTATTGGTTTAGTCCTGAGTTTCAGGCCCTGAAAAAACTTATTGAGGAGACCCAGGAGAGGGTTACAGGAACGGTTCGGGTAAAACTTTACAAGGGACAGGTCTATGTCTTAGGGCGTAAAAGTCCCTTCAGCCTCTATAAGAGAGAACTTGCAAGCTTTGAAGAGGTAGGAGGATATAATCAAAAGGATGCAGAGGGCTTTATTAGACTTCAAGGCCTGCGCTTGAAAACTTATTACTCCCTATAAAAGCTCAGCAAAACCATTATTTCTCTTTTAACCAAGAGTTTGGACATTTGGAAAGGTGCTTAGTAATAGAAATAAGGTTTGGGGGCTTAGCATTATTGCAGGGAACCTCTGTTAGAGGCACTTTTAGTTTACATGGGGAGAGTCTTTAAAAATAGCTTGTAAAAGCCTTATGGCATGCTAAACTTAAAAAAATAATGAGGCTTAGCCCTGAAGAAAAGAAGGCCCTTAAAAAGGCTTTGAGGGATTTTAAGGGAGAGATTTATCTTTTTGGGTCTCGTCTTCGGGAAGACTTAAGAGGTGGTGATATAGATCTTCTCCTATTCCCTGCAAAGCCTGTGGATCCAGTTAAACTTAGGCTTGAGGTAAAGGCAAGATTCTTTCTTGAATGTGAGGAAGATATAGATGTAGTGGTCTATAAAGATGATGATCCCTTTTGTAGGGAAATACTCAAAAATGCAAAGAGAATTAATCTTGAGGAGTTATAATCATTTCAAAAGGGCAAAAGAGCTCCTTGAGGATAGTCTTATGAACTATGAGCCCTTTAATAGTCAAAAAGATTATACCGAGGAGGAACTTAAGAGCTATGATGCGTTGTCCTTCAGGTTTGTAAAATTCGTAGAAATGGCTTTGAGTTTAATGAGCACGTTGGAACTATATCTATTTGCAGAAAAATCTGATACCTTGAGAAATAGATTGCTTAGACTCGAAAGGGCTGGGTTCTTAAAAAAGGGAGAACTTTGGCTACAGGCAAGAGCCTTAAGAAATGAGGTTGTTCATACTTACATGCCAGAGGAGTTAGAGCGATTGTTTGCTAATATGATTGAGCTTGCAAGAGAGCTATTGAGTGAGTCTATTCTGTTTGAGAAGAAGGTTCTGGAAGCTTTAGGAGAGAAAAATTTAGGTATAGGAGGTTAGGTTATGAAGATCTTTGTGGACACAGCAAAGATTGAAGAGATTAGAAAGGTCAAAGAGTGGGGGATATTAGACGGAGTAACTACTAATCCTACCCTTTTATCTCAAACGGGGAAGCCTTGGAAAGAGGCAGCCCTTGAGATACTTCGGGAGGTTCCAGATTTACCTGTCTCTCTTGAGGTGATTGCCACTGATAGCGAGGGTATGATCAAAGAGGCAAGGGCCCTTGCACAAATGGGTCCAAATGTGGTGATTAAAATTCCTTTTACTACTGAAGGGCTTAAGGCTATAAAAGTGCTTACAGAGGAGGGTATAAAGACTAATGTGACCCTTGTTTTTTCACCTTTGCAGGCCCTGGTTGCTGGCAAACTTGGGGCCACCTATGTGTCCCCTTTTCTTGGAAGAATTGATGATATAGGTTATGATGGTATGGCGGTGCTTGAGGAGATTGTCCATCTTTATGGGGTTTATGGCCTGGAGACAGAAATTATTGCAGCAAGCATTAGACATGTGGACCATGTGAGAAGATGTGCTCAACTTGGTGTGGACATAGCCACTATCCCCTTTAAGGTCCTTGAGCAAATGCTGAAACATCCTCTCACTGATATAGGGCTTACCAAATTCTTGGAGGATGCAAGAAAGGCGGGGATACAGATTCTTTGATTGAGCCTCTCTTAGAATTTGATATAAAAATTTTTTACCTCATCAATCACACAAGGCTCTCTTTGGGAGATAAGATTTTACCCTTTTTTAGTCAGGGAGAGACGCTCTATGGTTTTTTTGTTATTGTTAGCCTTTTACTTGCCATTTGGGCCTTTTATCTAAAGCATGTAAGGGCCTTTCTGGTATTATTTTTCATCTTGATGCTTGGATATCCTGTGACAGATTTTACCTGTGGAAAGGTCTTAAAGCCCCTGGTGAACAGGGAAAGGCCCTTTGCTGAGCTTCCCAAGGTTTATTACTATACTAAGGGAGGCTTTCACTTCCTTGAAAACCCTAAGGAAGAGAAGGGCACCCTCAGTTTTCCTTCCTGTCATGCCTCAAACTCTGGCTATGGAGCTTTCCTCTTGAGCTTAGCCTACCCCAAAGGAGCACCCTTTTTTCTCCTCTTTACCCTTCTTGTAGGCTATTCAAGGATCTATCTTGGTCATCACTATCCCTTAGATGTCCTTTGCGGGTATTTCTTAGGTTTGCTTTGGGCCCTTTTGGGAATTAAAATTTATAAGATAACCTGCAAGAAGATCTATGGAAAGGGCGTTTAAGAAAAGGTATTTTGTGGATTATCTCTTAAGTGGAGGGGGCTTAGTTCTTCTCCTCCTCTTTGTAGGGAAATTCTATTATCTCCTTGAGCTTCCGCTTCCCCTTTCTTATGATGAGTCCTATTACTGGGACTGGTCAAGGGCCCTTGATTGGGGATATTATAGTAAACCCCCTATGGTTGCCTGGCTTATTCATCTTTCCACCACCTTTTTAGGACATAGTGAGTGGGCTGTAAGATTTCCTGCCCTTTTATCCAATACCCTTTTTCTTGCTATAGCCTACGTTCTCTATAGTAAGTGTTTTGGCTTTGCTGCTGGAAGGTTTCTCCTATTTACCTTAGCCTTCACTCCTATCTTTTTCCTCTACAGTTTTGTGATGACCATTGATCCTCCTCTTCTCTTCTTTTGGATACTTTCCTTTTATGGGCTTGTAAGTTTTTTGGAAAGACCTTCTCTTAAGTGGGCCCTCTTTACAGGTCTTTCCATAGGTCTTGGGCTCCTCACTAAACAGACCATGTTTCTATTTTATATTTTAAGCCTTGGCTATCTCTTTCTCTTTGAAAGAACCCTTTTAAAGAAAAGAGAGACCCTGCTTATTTTTATTATACCCATTATTATGTTACTTCCAAATCTCTACTGGAATATTAAACATCAATTTACGCTAATTAAACATACAGAGGAGCACTTTAGTCGCCCTGCCCTAAAGTTTTCCTATTACCTTACCTTTTATGGTGGACTTTTGCCCCTTTATGGCCCTTTTTTTGTGCCCCTTTTAGTTTTTTGGGGTCTAAAATTTCTTCCCCTTTTAAGGCTCTATGTGAAGGGTTCTTTTAGGGAGCTTGATGAGGATACTTTGACTAAACTTAGGTTTCTTATGCTTTCCTTTTTCTTCTCCTTTGTCCCCCTTTTTCCCTTACTTTGCCTTTCTCTTTTTGTGGAATTTAATCACAACTGGCTTATGCCCCTTTTTGTGACAAGCTTTTTTTGGGTGCTTTATCTTGGGAGGCAGAAGAGAGGGCGCTATCTCCTTTTAAAGCTAAACTTGGTCTTTTGTATAGGGCTATCCCTCTTGCTACTCATGGCTCCAAAGAGGCCAGAGCTCTTTGGGGCTAAGGTAAAAGAACTCTTTGTCAAATTTTATGGATGGCCTGAGCTTGCCAGGGTTGTTGAGAAGCATTATGATCCCACTTTGCCTTTACTCACCAGTCACAGGGAAATAGCAAGCTCCCTTGCCTTCTATATGAAGGGTCACCCTCATGCCTATGTGTTAAACCTTGAAAATAGGATAGACAATCAATATCATTTATGGAGAAGGGATGAAGAGTTAGTGGGGAGGGAGGTTTTTTTGGTGAAAAAGTGGTCAGATGAACCGCCCTATCTAAAAGAGGCAAAGAAGCTTGATGAGGTGGTCATTAAAATTGAGGGAAAGAGCAAGGTCTATTCCCTCTGGAGGGGAATTTTGGTAAAGGATAAGGTAAAGGATGAGGGAGCATGAGTTATCAGTGTCAGAGCTGTGGATATAGGAGTTTAAAGTGGCTTGGGAGATGTCCTGATTGCGGGACCTGGAATTCCTTCATGGAGGTCATTGAGGAGAAGAAGGAAAAGGTAAAGGGCTTTTCTAAGAGAGAAATAAGGCCTTTAAGGCTCTCAGAGATAAGTTATGAGGCAAAACCAAGGCTTTCTACAGGTCTTGAGGAGTTTGATCTTGTCCTTGGTGGAGGCCTTGTGCCAGCCTCTCTCATTCTCATAGGGGGTGATCCTGGGATTGGGAAATCAACCCTTCTTACGCAAACAGCAGCAAACCTTGCTAATAGGGGATATAGAGTCCTCTATTTTTCTGCTGAGGAGTCAGCTGAACAGGTTAAGCTCAGGGCAGAGAGGCTTTCCCTTGTGGGCGATTTTTATTTTGCCTCTGAGACAGACTTACAGCTTCTTCTAAGGCTTTGTGAGGAGGTAGAGCCTCAGGTGGTCATTGTGGACTCTATCCAGACTGTCTATTTACCAGAGCTTTCCTCATCACCAGGAAGTGTCTCCCAGGTAAGGGAGTGTGCCAATACCCTATTGAGGTTAGCCAAGGAAAGGGGTATCACGGTTTTTCTTGTAGGCCATATAACCAAGGAGGGGCTAATTGCAGGGCCCAAGGTTCTCGAACACCTGGTAGATGTGGTCCTCTATCTTGAGGGGGAGAGAGAAAGGGGCTTTAGAATCCTTAGGGCCATTAAAAATCGCTTTGGAGCGGTGAATGAGATTGGGGTCTTTGTGATGACTGAGCGGGGGTTACAGTCTCATTCCCAGTATGAGGAGTTTTTTCTTTCAGGGAATGGAGCAGTCTTTTGTATTCTTGAGGGCACAAGGCCCCTTTTGGTTGAAGGCCAGGCCCTGGTTACTAAAAGTTTTCTTGCCATGCCCAGAAGACAGGCTGTTGGCTTTGACCCTGTGAGATTAAGTCTTCTCTGTGCCATACTTGAGAAAAGACTTGGACTCAATTTTGGAGATAAGGATGTTTTTGTAAAAATTGCAGAAGGCCTGCGCATCCAGGATCCTGGAGCAGACCTTGCCATAGCTATAGCCCTTGTGGCTAATCTCTTAGAAAGAGATTTGCCTGAAAAGGCAATCTACATTGGGGAAGTCGGCCTAGCAGGTGAGTTAAGGCCTGTGAGAGAAATCTCTTTAAGACTTAAAGAGGCTGAAAAGAAGGGCTTTCAGATAGCCTATGTGCCCGAGATGCCAGGCAATAGGAAAGAGTTTTCTTCCCTCAAGATAGTCCAGTTCAGAACCTTAAGAGAGCTCTTATCTGAGCTCTTTGGTTTTTAGCTGTGTGGGAGAGCTTTCTTTCTCTGTGGAGTGATAGAACTTTCTTAAGGGATATAGTTAAGGAAAACCCCTTTTTAGGGGCACTAATATTTGTCTTGTTACAGGCACTGCAGGTAATTATAGCCCCACTACCTGGTGAAGTAACAGGTTTTATTGGAGGTTTTCTCTTTGGTGCCTTCGTGGGTTTTGTTTTAAGCACAATTGGTATTCTCCTTGGCTCAGGTATTGCTTTCACTCTGATGAGGAAATTGCGAAGACAATTTTTTACTAAGTATGAAGCTAATCCCTATTACTTTAAGGTCAAAAGGGTCTTTCGGAGATATGGTCTTTATGGGGTCTTTTTATTATATCTTTTTCCAGGTTTTCCCAAGGATCTCCTGAATTACCTTATGGCCTTTATGCCCATTTCCTTTAGGACCTTCATGATAGTCTCTAATCTTGGCAGAGCTCCTGGCACTCTTGCTTTAGCTATTCAGGGGGATGTGGTCTATGGAGGTCATCCCTATAGAATTATTATTGTCACAGGGGCCTTTATTTTGGCCTTTCTTCTCTTTTTGCTCTTTAAAAAGAGGCTAGAAAACTATCTCAATGCTACCACTTAAGTCTTACTTTAACTCCCTTTTGGGCAAGGTATTCTTTAATTTCTCTTATGGTGTATAGGCCAAAGTGGACCATGGAGGCAATAAGAGCGGCATCTGCTTTGGCTTGAGTTAATACCTGATAAAGGTGTTCTGGATGGCCGCCGCCACCTGAGGCAACAACTGGAATATTAACTGCCTCAGATATCATCTGGGTCAAAGTGAGCTCATAGCCCTCTTTGGTGCCATCGGCATCTATGGAGTTTAGGACGATCTCTCCAGCCCCAAGGTTTTCTGCTTCTTTTGCCCACCAGAGGGCATCAATACCCATAGGTTGCCTTCCCCCTTTAATCCAGACCTCATAGCCTGAAGGTATCTTGGCAGACCTCTCCACCTTTTTTACATCCATGCCAAGGACAATACACTGTGAGCCAAAGGCCTTAGCCCCCTCATAGATGAGTTTGGGGTTTAGCACTGCTGCCGTGTTAACCGAGACCTTTTCTGCCCCTGCAAGAAGGACATCCCGCATGTCTTCCACACTTTTTATCCCTCCTCCCACAGAAAAGGGAATAAAAATGCGTTCTGCCGTCTTCCTCACTACATCAATCATAATCCCTCTGTGCTCCGCACTGGCAGTTATATCGTAAAAGACTATCTCATCAGCCCCCTCTAAATAATATTTCTCCGCCATCTCCACAGGATCACCCACTTCAATGTTATCTTTAAACTTGACCCCTTTAGTGGTTTTTCCATCCTTCACATCCAGACAAACAACAATTCTTTTGCTAAGCATTGGTTTTAACTCCTCCTTAAACCTCAGGATTTGTCTCCTTGAAGAGCCATTCTTCAAAGGGTTTAAAGATAGGTTCAACAGGAATTTTCACAATACAGGGGCAAGAATAGGAGTGATTTTCTAAAATGGTCTTCTCAACCTCAAAAACAAGGGCTTCTCTTGTTTTAACAATCATAATAGTCTCTTCAGAGCTATCTATTTTTCCTTCCCACCAGTAGAGACTTTTCACCTGAGGATAGAGATTAACACAGGCACAGAGCCTCTTTTCAAGAAGAATCTTCGCTAATTTTTGGGCTTCTTCTAAGGAGGAAGTAGTTACATAAAGAAAGGTCATCCTATCTTTCATAGAGACCTCCAGGCAGGTTTATTCTTCACCTATTTTTTATCAGTATAGCATATAATTTTTCCATTTCTATTAATCCCATATAATTAAAAACTTGCCTCTATGAATCTATTGTGCAGAGGAGTTGAAAGGGTAGGCTGGAAGCTAATAATATCAATAGGTAGCTTTTATGAGAAGAATTCCTTTATCTTCTGCCTTTTGAAGGATTTCATTTTTGGCCTCAACGAATACAACAGTTGGGATAACTTCTTTCTTCAGCAGTTGAGCAAGTATATCAGCTCGGCTTGAGGCTCTATCAATATCCTCTTCATACAAACTAAAGGAGACTTCTACGGCAAGCACAACAGGTTTTTTAGTTGCCTTAATTTGGCCCTCTATAACAAGGTCAATCTTAAGGAAGGAGTCAAATTGCTCCTCAGTAATTAACCCCCTTTCCTCAGCTTCCTCTAAGAGGGGAAGGAGCTCTGGGATGGGAATAAGCTTAGATTTTCTCAGAATTTTTCCGAAGAAGGCATAGTATTTATCTCTAACTTCCCTTTCAAAATCTTTACCTTTCAATCGCCCCACCTCTCCCTTAACATAGGCCATGTCACTTTTAAGGATTGCTACATCCTTCTTAAGTACTGCCACATCTTGCTTAAGGATTTCCACATCTTTTTCTATTTTTGCTACACGTTGCACCAATTCTTCAAAGCGTTTTGGGAGTTCCAGAAGCTCGGCAGTGAGTATAAGTTTTCTCAATTCTTCCAGCCATTCTGGATGAGCTTTAAGAGCAAGGAGAATATCAGCAAAGGTAAAAAGAGGATATTTTTTTGCTTCTTCTATAATTTCCTCTGAACTTTTAGCTGGAATCTTTGTAGCCTTTTCCATAAATTTATTTTTCCTCCTGTATTCGTATATTAATTGCCCTTGTAATTTTTTCAAGGTGATTTCTCTCTTTAAAAAATTGTTTTGTCACCATATTTGTTAAGTAATAAATACATTCTTCTCTCAGTTGATAAATCCTTAGACTTACAAATCTTTTGTTCTGATGTAAAATGCTCTATAAGAACTCTATAGGAGGAGACCCTTTGGTTTTCATCACAAAATTTTGGCAAATCTTTTTGGATTACACCAAAGAGGTTTTACCTTATTTCTTCTTAGCCCTTCTATTCACCACCTTTCTTAAGATTTATTTGAGACCAGGGTTTTTGGTCAAGGTGCTTAGATCTTCCAAATTGGCTCCTCTTTTTTCCAGTCTCTTGGCCTCTATACTTCCTGTCTGTTCCTGTTCAGTCATTCCCTTAGCTATATTTATTAATAACCTCTCTCGAACCTTTGCTCCCACCCTCTCCTTTCTTATGATTGCTCCAGTCATTTCGCCTGTTACTTTTTTGCTTACCCTTGGGATGCTAAAAACTAAGTTTGCCCTTTTTAGGGTCTTATTTACCCTAATTTTTGCTAATCTCTTGGCTTTTCTTTCCATTTACTTATTCAAGAAGGAGGAAAGGGAAATAGCTATACCTGAAGTTGCTTCTCATGAGAAGGGGGATTGGCGAGCTTTCTTAAGAGAGTTCACTTGCGAGGGCTTGGCCATTGGTAAATATGTCCTTTTAGGATTGCTTTTGGCCTCCCTTTTAGTTGCCCTATTGCCTTCCGATAAAATTACCATGTTTTCAAAATTTTCCTTTTCTTATCTTTTAATTGCCCTTGTCTCTGTGCCGATTTATGTATGCTCAGGAGAAGAGGTCCCCATCGCACGGGCTCTAATTGATCTTGGTTTAACTCCTGGTCAGGCTATGGTTTTTCTTTTGGCTTCAAGTGGTATTTGTCTTCCCACCATAATGGCTACTCTCAGATTTTTGCCCTTGAAAATTGTCCTTTACTATGTAGCTGGCTGGTTTCTAATGGCCATCACCGCTGGCTATATTTACGACTACCTCACCTTTTTTAACAATTAGATCATTATAGGTATATTCCAACCAAGTGAGTTACGCACTATTTAATTAATCCAGAGATTTCGAGATAAAGTTTTAGTGTAAAAAGAAAATCTAAGGGCTATTTGGGAGGCCTCTACGGCTTAAGGATTTTTTTATTAGGTTCAGACAATTTCCTAAAAAATGCTTGCCAAAAAAATTTAATAAATTGATAAAGGCGATAGAGGAGCACACCATAAAAGAGTAAGGCAAAAAGGACTGCTCCTGCGATAAAGATTATAACACCTATGCCTATCAGTATGCCTAAAAGGCTTAACATGGAGATGTCTTTA
>CAZBLU010000001.1:65995-68477 GCA_964493015.1 uncultured Caldimicrobium sp. | reverse complement strand
AGAATTGATGACACCAATAAAAGAATTGATGACCTGCGGGACTTAATTTATGTCGTGCTTGGGGGGATGATTGCTCTGATAGGGTTTGTCATTTGGGATAGGCGCACAGCCCTTGCCCCAGTAGTAAAGAAGTATAGAGAGCTTGACGAAAGAAGTGAGAAAATAGAACAGGCCCTTAAGGAGCTTGCCAAAAGAGATCCCAAGGTGGAAGAAGTTCTAAGACATGTAGGGCTTATATAAATTTTTGGCAGGGATGTTGATCTTTTTTAATAATTTTTCAAGTTTCTCTACAAGTGCAATCTCTTTTAACTCTTTTAGGTCTTCCACAATGTATCGTAAGTAGCGGAGAATTTCCCTCACTTCATGATTTTTCCTCCAGAAAAGTTCATGGTACAGATACAAAAAGGTCCTAAGATACACTTTGATACCCTCTCTTTTTAGTCCTAAGGAGACTAAATAAGAAGCTACTCTTGTAGGTTCTCTATATTTGTCAAAGAGGTAGGGTAGCTTCCTACTACGCTTTTCTGCCCTTTCAAAATATTTTAATCCCAAATTAGTGTAAGAAGAGATAATTAGGCTATATCCAATGCAGGCTAAAAGATAGCACTCTTCATTTTCATGGTAAATCCTTTTCTTTTCCTTTAAGGCAAGGGAGATTAATTTGAAGCCTTCGCGCTTTAAACCCAAGGCAAAATAAAGGCTACTTAAGGAGGTAAGATATTGTGCTTTTTCTAAGCCACCTCCTCTCTCAAGGGCAATCCCTTTAAGCCTTCCGAGCAAAGCGAAGCCCCATCTGAGCTCAGTTAAAGCCTTTACTATCTCTCGATAAACCCTCAGGGCCTGATAGGAGTAATACCAGGGTCTTATAACTCTAAGGATATCACGCCAAAGTCTAAAGTCAGTGCACTTTTTCTCTCTCAAAGTTCCAATTAAAGTCACTAATAGATTGCCTGCAACCTCCTCATCCCTTTGCAATTTTATGCGTTTAATACATAGATCAAATCTCTCTTTAGCTAAGGCCTGATAAAATGGTTCCTGTAAGGCCCTTTCTTTCTCCTCTCTAATATTTCCACTGAAGTTGGGCTCTGAAAAAGTGAGCAGTCTTTGCCTCTTTGGAATAAAAGTCATCAGGGTCAAAGATCTCATACTGAAGCATGCCGTCAAGAGACTTAGTGAATTTATAAGTGGCTATAGCCACATAGAGATCTCCCCTATCTGTTCCTTTGTTAGTAAACATATCACTTCGTAAATTTTTGGTCTTTTCATCGGCATAAAGCTTTTGATAACTTAGAGTAAGATTTAGGTCTTTTAGGGGATTTAATTTCACTCTTACAAGAGGCATCTTAAGATTAGTCCAATATCCAGGGATGGCATTTCCTCGGGACCTGGTCTCAAGCAGATAG
Source organism: uncultured Caldimicrobium sp. (assembly GCA_964493015.1). Classification (GTDB taxonomy): domain Bacteria; phylum Desulfobacterota; class Thermodesulfobacteria; order Thermodesulfobacteriales; family Thermodesulfobacteriaceae; genus Caldimicrobium. The sequence continues at coordinate 67,074 of CAZBLU010000001.1, read as the reverse complement.
GTATAGATAATTAGCTCATTCCAGTTAGGATTTCTGGAAAAGAGGGGATTAAAGGCTTCATCTTTTTTAGATTTTGGGTCATCTCCAGAAAGATAGACATAGCCAATTTCAAAGACAGGCCTTGTGGGGCAATTAGGAAAGGCCTTCTCTAAAAAGGCATAACCTCCCCAAGCCCTGCGGTCTGTGCCATTATTATATTCTCCAAACTGACGCACAAGTTCTGCGCGAAGCTTAAAATCCTTAGTAAAGGCATAAACTGCCCTTGCCCCAATATTGTGAAGATATTGGGAAGGAATAATAGCCCTCGGATTAGTTGATGAGTCTTCTTCTTTCTTGTAGATATAATAGGGTTCCAGAGTGAGTTGAGGGGTCACTTTACATCTTCCATAGGCCCAGAAGGCAAATTCATTAGAGGCAGTAAGCCTTTTTTTGTGTTGAATGTAAAGGGCACCACCATCGTCATAAGAGGGGTGAATACTTGGCAAGAAAACATCCCTTTCCTTTTGTCTTACTACCACAAGATCAAGGGTATGCTTGGGATGGGGGTAAAGCCTTGCCCTTATGGCATTAAAATAGAAGGTCCTTGAGCCATCACCTGGGGTCCCATCCAGAATCAAGAAGCCCTCTCCATAGGTGTCAGGACCAAGGAAATCTTGCCTTCCAATTCTTAAATCCAGGGGAAGGCCACCTGGTCTCTTCAAATCAAGATAGAGATTGTCAATAACGATTTCGTCTTGATCAAACTTTCTGCGATCTATTTTATCCTTCAGCATATGGTAATATGGACCCATTTGATACTTAGGCTCTGTGTTAAGTCTGATCCTGAGGGAGGTTTGGTTATTAAATTTTATGTCATCCCAGAGAAGGGCCCTTAAACGGAAAAAGGAGCGGTCTTTAAAGGAATTGTCTGTCTCATTTGTGCCCAAGGTGATGAGATTGTCCCAGTTTTCATAGCGAAATCTCACCTGGGCACCGATCTTGTGCTCAAAGCTTAAGGCCTCTTTAGCTAAAAAACTGCCTGTAAGCCCTACCAGAGCAACCCCTAACCACTTCTTCATAATCCACCTCCATGGTTTAAA
>CAZBLU010000001.1:0-65895 GCA_964493015.1 uncultured Caldimicrobium sp. | reverse complement strand
AAGCAAAATTAAAACTGTAATAACATAAAATTGAGATTATGCAAGATATTTTATCCTCATTTATATTTGACATGTGCAAAAATTATGATTAAGGTGAAGAAATGCTTGTATCTTTAGAAAATTGTGCTAATTTGAGGAGAAAATAATAGGGAGAGTTGCTCTATGGGTGAGGTTGTAAATCTTTTGCTTGCAGGCACAGGGGGGCAAGGAATTGTGTTGGCAAGTAGAATCATTGCCTGGGTGGCCTTTAAGAGTGGTTTTGATGTGAAAGAAAGTGAAATTCATGGCATGGCCCAGAGAGGAGGCTCGGTTATTGGACAGGTGAGGTTTGGTCCCAAGGTCTATTCCCCCTCCATACCCCTTGGGCATGCGGATATTATGCTTGCCCTTGAGGAAATGGAAGCCCTAAGATATCTCCACTATCTTAAACCAGAAGCCCTCGTTATTCTTCATAAAAAAAGAATTCTTCCTCCTTCTCTTGATGAAAAGGAGTATTCTCAGGACACAGAAAGACGTATAATTGAGAGGGGCTATAAGCTCCTATCTCTTGATGTAGAAGCTATAGCTAAAGACATAGGTAGCTCCAAGGTGGTAAACTCTATACTCCTTGGGGTGCTTTCTCTCTATCTCCCCTTTACTCTTGAAAGATGGGAAGAGGTTATAAGCCAATCAGTGCCAGCAAAGACGGTAGAGCTTAATCTCAAGGCCTTTAGAGAGGGAAGAACTCTTGGAGAAAAGATATTATCAACCCAAAATTGAGCTTTTAAATCGTGAGGAATTAAGGGCCCTTCAATTTAAGAGATTAAAGAGGGTGCTAAACAGGGTCTATAATCATGTCCCCCATTATAGAGAAAAATTCAAGAAGGCTGGGGTTAAGCCCTCTTCCCTTAAAAGCCTTTCTGATATAAGACACTTTCCCTTTACCACTAAAGAGGACCTCTTTGTAGATTATCCCTTTGGGCTCCTTGCGGAACCTTTGGAGAAGATTGTTCGTTTACATACTTCAAGTGGCACCACAGGTAGGCCCAAGGCCCTTTTCTTTAGTAAGAGGGATATCTGGGCGCAGGCTGAGCTTATTGCCCGTTCTTTAGTTATGAGTGGGGCCACCTCTGCAGATATTCTTCAAAACTCTATGACCTATGGCCTATTTACAGGGGCCCTGGTTATGCACTATGGGGCAGAGCTTCTTGGGATGCTCGTTATTCCTGCTGGTCCTGGCAATACGGAGAGGCAAATTGAGCTCATGCAGACCTTTGGCACAACCTGTCTCCACATGACCCCCTCTTATGCCCTCTATGTAGCCTCTGTCATACAAGAAAAGGGCCTTGTGCCAGGGCGTGATCTTAAACTAAAGAGGGTCTATCTTGGAGCAGAGCCCTATAGCGAGGAAACAAGGAGAAAGATAGAGGATATGCTCAAGGTCCAGGTTTATAACTGTTATGGGCTTTCTGAAATGGGTGGCCCAGGGGTGGGCTTTGAGTGTCAGGCTAAAGAAGGTCTTCATTTGTGGGAAGATGCCTTTCTTGTGGAGATTGTCCATCCTGAAACTGGGGAGCCTGTGCCTGAAGGTGAAATAGGAGAGCTTGTCCTTACCACCCTTAATCGCACAGCCATGCCCATTATTCGCTACCGCACAAGGGATCTCACAAGACTCATTCCTGAACCCTGTCCCTGTGGGAGAACGCATCTACGTATTGCCAGGATCCTTGGAAGAGCGGATGATATGTTTATTATCCGAGGGGTCAATATCTTTCCCCAGCAGATTGAGGCTGTACTTATGTCTATTAAGGGGGTTGCTCAAAACTATCAGATTATCCTTGAAGGCTATGATGAGATGACGGTGAAGGTGGAGATTGATCGTGAGCTCTTTGATGGCCGTTTAGAAAGGCTTGTCCGTTTAAAGGAGGAAATTACTGATAAACTTAGACAGGCTATCCAGGTTAGGCCAAAAGTAGAACTTGTTGAGCCTGGCACACTACCAGTCAGTGAGGGTAAGGCCAAAAGGGTGATAGATAGAAGAACCCTTTAAGGGAGGTGAATTCAATCACTATGAAATATGTGGAAATTCTTAGCATTTTTGCGGAAAATAAGCCAGGAAAACTGGAAAAGATTACCGAGGTCCTGGCCCAAGAGGGGATCAATATCCTTGGTTTTTCTATTGCCAGCATGGGTGACTTTGGAGTTATAAAGTTTTTGGTAGATGACCTTGAGAGGGCCTATCAGAGATTTAAAGAAAAAGGCTTTACGGTGGCTAAACTTCCTGCCTTAGGGATTGAACTTGAGGATAAACCAGGGGGGCTTTATGAAAAGGTAAAACTTATTAGCAGTAAAGGCATTAACATTGAGAGTGCCCTTGTCTATGTGGCAGAAACCAGAAAGAAAGCCTTTTTTGTTTTTGAAGTAGACAATTTGGAGAGGGCTTGGGCCCTTTTAAAGGATGAAAATCTCAATTTTCTTGATACTTCAGATCTAAAAAGGTAGGTTACAAGGAGGTTATTATGTATTGGAACAGGGAGCTTGAGACTCTGCCCATAGAAAAGCTGAGGGAGCTACAGTTAGCGCGATTGAAAGAGGTAGTGAAGTATGCCTATGAGCGTGTACCCTTTTACAAGAGACGCTTTGATGAGGCAGGTATTAAGCCTGAGGACATAAGATCCCTTGAGGATATACGCTATATACCCTTTACCAGTAAGGCAGATCTTCGTGAGGTCTATCCCTTTGGCATGTTTGCTGTGCCTTTAAGTGAGATCGTGGAAATTCACTCTTCAAGTGGAACTACGGGCAAACCAGTAGTAATGGGCTATACGAGGAAAGACCTCGAGACTTGGAAGGAAGTTATGGCAAGGTCTTTGGTTGCCTTTGGGGTGACTAAAGAGGACATAATTCAGATTGCTTACGGCTACGGGCTTTTTACAGGAGGGCTTGGTTTTCACTATGGGGCCTTAGCTCTTGGAGCAACTATTGTGCCAACCTCAGCTGGTAACACACGGAGGCAGATTGAACTCATGAAAGACTTTGGCACCACAGTGATTGCCTGCACCCCTTCCTATGCCCTTTATCTGGCAGAATATGCTCGGGATGAGATGGGAGTTGATCCTCACACCCTTAAACTCAGAGCAGGAAGTTTTGGGGCAGAGATGTGGACAGAGGAGATGAGGCGTGAGATTGAGGCACGCTTTGGCCTTAAGGCTTACAATGTTTATGGCTTGACAGAAATCATTGGTCCAGGGGTTGCCCATGAGTGCTTAGAGCAAAAGGGCCTCCACATCTGGGAGGACCACTTCTATCCCGAAATCATTGATCCTGAAACTGGAGAACCTTTGCCACCTGGACAAAAGGGCGAGCTTGTGCTCACCACCCTTACCAAAGAGGGTGTGCCTATGATTAGATTTAGGACAAGGGATATCACTGCCTTTATTCCTGAGCCTTGCCCCTGTGGTAGGACCTCTATCAGGATTGAGAGGATTCAGGGAAGAAGCGATGATATGATCAAGGTAAGGGGCGTTATGATCTTCCCCTATCAGATTGAGAAGGCTATTCTTGAGGTGCAGGGGGTAGAGCCCCACTATCAGATTATTCTCACAAGACCCCATCACTTAGATGAGATTGAGGTGCAAGTGGAGATGTCCAAAGAGACCTTTTCTGATGAGGTAAAAAGTATTGAAAATCTTAGAAAGAAGTTAGAAAGACGCATTGAGGAGACTGTGGGAATTAGGGTGAAGGTGACCCTGGTTGAGCCAAAGAGCCTGCCAAGAAGTGAAGGTAAGGCTAAGAGAGTAATAGATAAAAGGGGATTAAGTTAGAGCACTTAATAGGGGGGTAAGAGATGAAGATAAAGCAAATCTCTGTTTTTCTTGAGAACAAGAAGGGTAGACTTTATGAGGCCTTAAGAGCCCTTGCCTCAGCAGGGGTTAATATAAGGGCCCTCTCTATTGCTGATACCTCAGACTTTGGCATCTTGCGTATGATTGTCAATGATCCTGAACTTGCTAAAAGGGCCCTTGAAGAGGCTGGCTTTACTACCAAGATCACCAATGTTATTGCTGTGGCTGTTAAGGATGAGCCTGGAGGCCTTGCAGAAATCCTCAAAATCCTTTATGAAGGGGACATAAATGTGGAATATGTCTATGCCTTTGTGGAAAAAAGTGGGGAAGAGGCCTTGGTAGTCTTGAGAACCAATAATCTTGATAAAACTATTGATTTATTAAAAAGCCATGGTGTAAAAATGTTTAGTAGTGAGGAAGTTTCTAATCTGTAAAGAATTTTGAAATTTCAGTCCCTATGGCGGCAATTAAGGACATAGAACTCTTAGAAGAATGTCAACTAACTGGGCGGGCTTTAGCCAGGGTTTGTCTCCAGGGAAGTTAACCTGTTCTCCTAAGCTTTCCAGCTACTAATACGCAGGGTCTTTTGGAGATAATTACATGGACACCAGGGGTATCAAAGCCCCTCCGTAAGGCAGCCACTAATTCCTCTCTCTTTAGAGGATCAATTTCCACCACTGTATCTGCACCACAGGCCTTGCATATCTCAGCAATATTAATGGCTTTACTTTCTTCACCCTTTGCTGTGATCCCTAAGTGTGGAGTTGGTTGATGCCCTGTCATGGCAACTACTGAATTATCTAAGATACATACCACGATGTGAGCCTTATTATAAACCGCATCAATAAGAGCAGGGATTCCACTATGCCAGAAGGTAGAGTCCCCAATCACTGCAGCAACCCTTTTTACTCCCTGTTTGGCTATTCCAATGGCCTTCCCAATGCTTGCTCCCATGCAAAGACAGGTATCAAGGGCATTTAGGGGCGGAAGGGCGCCAAGGGTGTAACAGCCAATATCTCCTGCCACAAAGGTGGGCTCAGCCTCGATAAGGGCCTTATAAAATTCCCTATGAGGACATCCTGGGCAAAGAGAGGGCGGACGTGGAGGCACCTTCTCAGGTTGCACCTCTTTAGCCAGGCCAAAGAGCTTCAAAACTGGATCAGGCCCAAGCTCACCTTCCATAGGTAGGTCGCCACTTAATTTTCCTCTAACCTTTCTATGAAAACAGCGAACTATCTTCTCAACCAAAGGATAACCCTCTTCTAAAACAATTACCTCCTCTAAGTCCCTGAGAAATTCCACTAAAAGGCCTTCATCTACAGGATAGGCATTAATTCTCAGAATTGGATAATCGAGCCCCAGTTCCATAGCATAGTTAATGGTGATACCACAGGCAACGATACCAATCTTTCCTTTCCCAGGCAAGATTTCGTTAAATTTGTGGCGGTTAAGAATTTCCCTAATTTTAGCCTGTTTGGCGTTTAACTCTTTGTGGAGAGGGATAACATGTCTTGGGATGGCAATAAGGTGAAGAGGATCTTTCTTGAGATCTACAGGGGATTCTTGCCTGAGCTCACCTAAGGTTACGGGGCTATAGCAATGAAGAAGCCTGGTATGGCTTCTTAGCATCACAGGTAGACCAAGCTCCTCAGATATATCAAAGGCAAGGCGAGTGAATTCTTTAGCAGTTTCCCCGTCATAGGGTTCAAGACAGGGGATCTTAGCAAAGAGGGCGTAGAAACGGGAGTCCTGTTCATTTTGGGAGGAATAGGCTCCAGGGTCATCTCCAACGGCAAGGACAAGGCCTCCTCTTACCCCAAGATAGCTTGAGGTCATGAAGGGGTCTGAGGCTACATTTAGACCCACGTGTTTCATAGAGCAAAGCACTCGCCTTCCCGTAAGGCTAACCCCATAGGCCACCTCATAGGCCACCTTTTCATTGACAGACCATTCACAGGGGACAGAGGAGTTTTTGGCGATGTATTCTAAGATCTGAGTGGCAGGAGTGCCAGGATAGGAGGTGGCATAGGAGATCCCAGCTTCAAGGGCACCTCTGGCCACTGCATCAGTTCCAAGCATTAAAATTTTGCTCATAAGATCCCCCCGTTATGCATTGTCCCTAAATATATCATACCATTTTGTCTTTGGAAGAGTAACTATTTTGTAGGTTTGAAGAGAAAAGAGAGGGAGAGCCATCTTGCTTTTTGTAAAGGCTTAATACCTGCAAAGCCTTCATGATGGGGAATTTTTATACCTTTTGGCATGTATTTTGAATATTACAAAGAAAAAAAATAGGAGGTGTGCCATGAAGAGATTTGTTTCTTTAATTTTAGCAGGAGGGATAATTTTTAGCGTTACTCAAGGATGGAGTTCAGATTTACCTTGTTTAAAGTGCCATGGTAAGCTTGAAGTGGTGGTAGAGAATATTAAAAAGGTGGGAGCCAAAAGTGAGGCTGAGCTTATTGATCATCTTCGTAACAAGTCGACTAAAAAAGCCTTACATAAGCAGGTAAGTGACGAGGATATTAAAAGGGCCTTTAATGAGGTCAAGGCAAGAGAGACAAGGGTAAAAGAGGAGACCAAAGGCAGTGCTAAAGCTGCGCAAGTTAAGGTAACAAATGCCACAGAGAAAAAGGGCAAAAGACGTGGAAAGGTTTCTCCGAGCACTTCAGTGAATGCTACTAAGGGGGATGTGCCTGTAGAGAAGGCTCCTAAGAAGGAGGGTCAGGTTAGCAATCAAACAAAGGAGCCTACTCAAGCCCCTAAGCCAACCCCCAAGAAGAAGGTAGAAGGTTGTTAGATTGATATTTTGTATTAAAATTTAAAAAGCAAAGCCGAGGTGGCGGAACTGGCAGACGCGGTGGACTCAAAATCCACTGGGGTTCACCCCCGTGCGGGTTCGACTCCCGCCCTCGGCATGACTAAATTTTATTCACACTGCGAAATCACTTAGACGGATTCTGGTTTACGCCTTAATAAAATCTTTAAGGCTTCGCTCTAAGAGTAATTCTCTGATTTCGCAAACTTCAGAGAAGACCTCTGCCAACACTGGAAAATAGGTCCTAAGCTCTTGGATGGAGGTTAAATCAAAAAATTGGAGAAGGGTGATCTTTTCTGGAGGTGTTCTAAAGAAGATCTCTTCATCTTTTATGTAGATGAATTTCCTTTTTTCCAGAGTTTCAAGAGCTTTTAGTATGTCTTCATTAGCTAAAGGGAAATTTTTTTCAAGCTCCCTAATTGAGCAAAGACTGCCTTCATAAAAGGTTTTACTCAAATAGAGCATCAAAAAGAATTCCCTAAAAGGTGAGGAAAGAGGTAGATAGCCCTTTTTCCAAGGCTTTTTCTCAATCATATAAGTGATTTCTGCACCAAAAAGAAAGATCATCCAATTGACAAATAGGAAAAGCAAAAAAATAGGGATTACGGAGAGACTCCCATATAGTTTGGAATATACTATAGCCTTTTTTACATAAAAGCCAAAACCTAAGGTAACAAGATACCAAAAGAAGGTGGTAACAAAGGCCCCTAAAAGGGATGCTTTTTTACCTATTCTTCTGGCAGGAAAATAGGTGTAAATCAGATAGAAAAAGACAAAGAGAAAGGCAAAATAGCTTAAATATTGAAACTTTGAGGGTATATTAGGAGAGGTCTGCAGAAAAATGGGTAGCAGAAAGAGAAAGGGGGCAAGGGTTAGGGCTACCCAATAAAAGAGTATTCTCTCTTTTATACTTCGTTTTTTAAAGGCAAGAAAGATTTTGTTTAAGATATCCTCAATTTGAAAAAGAAGACCCAGACTCATGAAGAAATAGAGAAGTAAACTATATCTTCCTAAAGGGAGTTTGCGCAAATTTCCCAAGAGATCAATGATGCGCTCTAAAGCAGAAATAAGGGCCTCCGCAGTAAGGTAATTTGATAAGAAAAGAAAGGCCCTCTGAAGGATAAGCTCTTCATGAAGAAAACTTCTACCAAGGGAAAAGATTAGACCAGAAAGGGGAATAAGGGTAAGCAAGGTGTTGAAAGTCAACCCCTGTGCATACAACAAAATATTATCGTGAGCCAATTTTCCCCAAAAGAACTTAATGGGTGATAAAGAGAGCCCTTTGGTGAGCTTAATTTTTCTCATTCCAAACTTAATTTTAACATTTTTTTGTTTTTTCGTAAGCTTTCAGGTTGAATAGAGGTCAAAAATAGATCTACCCTTTTAAGCTTTTACCTTAGTGTTATAATTTTGATTGATTATACCATATTAGCCTTGAAAAAAGGTGAAACAAGTTTAATTTTATAATAAATATAAATTGGAGGTGGACATTGCATCCGAGGATAATCTTTTTTGATACCACCCTTAGAGATGGGGAGCAATCTCCTGGGGTTTCTCTTAATATCAAACAGAAAATAGAGATTGGTAGGGCTCTTGCAGAGCTTGGCATTGATGTTATTGAAGCTGGTTTCCCTATTACTTCTCCTGGAGATTTTAAGGCTGTGCAAACCTTGGCTAAAGAGGTAAAGGGAGTAACCATAGCTGCCCTTGCTCGGGCCAATAAAAAAGACATAGAGGTTGCTTGGGAGGCTATAAAAGTGGCAGAATCCCCAAGGATTCATACATTTATTGCCACTTCAGACATACATCTTAAATACAAACTTAAAAAGACAAGGGATGAGGTTTTAGAGATTGCTAAAGAAGCGGTCTCCTTTGCAAGGAGTCTCTGCCCTGATGTGGAATTCTCTGCTGAGGATGCCACAAGGAGTGATCGAGAATTTCTGGCTCAGGTGGTCTTAGAGGTAGTAAAGTCAGGGGCAAGTACGATTAATATTCCAGACACAGTGGGTTACACCGTGCCTCAGGAGTATTACTCGCTAATCAAATTTCTCGTGGAGCGGCTTATAGAAGCGGGTTATGAAGAGGCCTTAAGGGCTGGAAGATTAAGACTTTCTGTTCACTGTCACAATGATCTTGGCCTTGCGGTAGCCAATTCTCTTTCTGCTATCCTTGCTGGGGCCACTCAGGTGGAGGGCACTATTAATGGCATTGGAGAGAGGGCAGGTAATGCCGCCTTAGAGGAGATTATCATGGCCCTTAAAACCAGGGCAGATTTCTTTAGAGAGAAACTTGGCTATGAGCCAGAGATAAAAATTAATACTAAAAAGATAGTTCCTGTAAGTCAGCTTGTTTCGAGTTATACAGGTATGGTTGTTCAGCCAAATAAGGCTATTGTGGGAGCCAATGCCTTTGCTCACGAATCAGGTATTCATCAACACGGAGTGCTCTGTGAGAGAACTACCTATGAAATTATTAATCCTGAAGACATCGGCTGGACAGGCTCTGCTATTGTTCTTGGAAAACACTCTGGGAGACATGCCCTCTCCTTTAAACTGGAAAGCTTAGGCTGGAAGTTGAATAAAGAGCTTTTAGACAAGGTCTTTGAACGCTACAGGGAAGAGGTGAAAGATTTTCTTAGGCAGGTTGATGAAGCCTATTTAGAAGGGATCGTCCTTGATCTTCTCTTGGAAGAAAGTTATAGATATCAGCTTTTATCTTCTCAGGTGATAAGCGTGTTGAGTGGATCTCTCAGACCTATTGCCCAAGTGGAAATAGAGGATAGGAAAGAGGGAAAAAAGGTTTCTGTTGGTCTTGGGGTAGGGCCCATTGATGCAGCCTATAAGGCTGTAGCAGAGGCCCTGGGATATACCTTTAGTGGCGAGCCAAATAAGAAGGCCCTAAAGCTTATAGATTTTCACATTGATGCCCTCTCTGGAGGCACTTCGGCTGAGGGTATTTGCGGGGTCATCCTTGAGAACACTACGGGGAAGAGGTCTGCTGGCCTGGGTAAAGACGGAGATATTGTAATTGCCAGTTTGAAGGCCCTCATTAAGGCTCTGAATAGACTTGAAGCCTATTTGGAAAAGGGAGAAGCCCTAAAGAGTTCACTTAGGGGATTCTAATTTTTGGAGAAAATAGAGCCTATCTTCGGCAAGGTTCCCCCATTCAGAGCCAGGATTGAGCTGAATAACGGAATTCCATATTTCTTTTGCCAGGTTAAGCTTCCCTTGCCTAAAAAAGACTTCCCCTAAGTAGTAACGGGCCTCTAATGAGCCCCTGTCGTATTTAAGAACCCGTTTGAGATAAAACTCAGCAGAATTCAAGTCACCCTCGTTTAAATGGATGAGAGCAAGATAAATTAAAGCCTTGGAGGCCCTTGCATTTTCTCTTATAGCTGAATAAAGGGTATTTACGGCCTTTTCCTTGTCTCCCAGTTGGTAATAGGCCCAGCCCATGTTAGTTAAGGCTAAATGGGCATTAAGGTATAGAGGATTTTCAAGGGCCCTTTCGAAATATTGTATAGCTTCCTGATACCTTCCCTGCAGCATCCTTAAGGTTCCATAATTGGTATAGGCCTCTGAATAGTTAGGATCCCTTTTTAAGGCCTCATTTAGGGCCTCTTCTGCCTTTTCATATTCCTTTTTGGCCATATAAACTGTGGCTAAGAGATTATAAGTTTCGGCATCACACTCTATGGTTTTTTTAGCTTGCTCAAGCTCTTTGAGAGCTTCAGTATAACGACCCTCAGCAATGTAAAGCTTAGCCACTTCTTTATGGGAAGTAATTTTGTCCTGGTAATATTGAGGCTGAGCCTTGCAAGAAATTAGAGCAACTAAAAGTATAAGCCCTAAAAGTATTTTGCGCATAATTTTAACCTTCAATGAATTTAATATAAATCTTTCTTGTGCGTGGACCATCGTATTCAGCAAAGAAGACCCTCTGCCAGGTGCCAAGCACAAGCTTTCCCTTCTCCACAAGGAGCACCATGCTTGGCCCTGTAAGACTTGCTTTTATGTGTCCAGGAGAGTTTCCCTCCAAATGTTTATAGGGATATTTTTCAGGGGCTATATGTCCATATATGGCCAAGATATCTTCCTTTACGGAAGGGTCAGCCCCTTCGTTAACGATTATACCAGCGGTTGTATGGGGATTAAAAAGGATACAAAGCCCGTCTTTATGAGGGAGAACCTTTTCAATGTCTGAAGTAATGTCAATTAATTCCGTCTTTTTGGTGGTCTTGACAGTTATAATTTCCATTGTTTGTTATTTTTAAAAGATTTTATGATATTGTCAAGGGGTTTTTTTTAAAAAATGGGCTTTATTCTTTTTTTAAGACAAACCTTAGTTTTAATTTGGATTATATTACTGTTGGCAAATGTAGTAGAAGGCTCACAAGAGCTTTACCTCCTTTATGATAAGGCAAAATATCGTCTCTATCTTAAAAGGGGGGAAGAGGTTTTAATGGACTTTCCAGCAGGACATGGTTTAAAAAGCCTTCTTCCTAAGAGTAAAAGGGGAGATTTCCTTACCCCTGAGGGAATTTACAAAATAACCGAGATTAGACTTTCTGCCCAGTATTACTACTTTATTGAGCTCTCTTATCCTAATTGGAACGATCTTTCTTGGGCTTATTATAGAGGAGAAATAGATTTTGCAAGATTAAAGAGGGCTGAAGGGAAAACCCTTGGTAACGCCATTGGCATTCATGGAGGTGGTTCCTTTAAAAAAGAAAAGGGAGGCCTTAATTACAACTGGACACAAGGTTGTGTAGCCTTAAATAACCCTGATTTGGAGAGACTTATCCCCTTTCTTAGGCCTGGGCAAAGGGTCTATTTGGTTGATAGCGAAAAGGGCCTCTATGAGTTTCTTAAAAAATTAGCCTATCCCCTCAAGGTGAAGCCTTTGGATTTTTGGGAAGGTGCTTTATATTTTAGGATTGATGAGGCTACTTATTGGTATTTTTATCTAAAGGAAAGTGCCAAAGGAGAGAGGATTCTTCTCTGGGAGGAGTGGCATAAGGGAAGATTGGCTCAGCAATTAAAAAGTCAGGGCGAGGGGAAATTTGAAGTAGAGAAGGAGGAAAGACTAAAAGGTGTGATCTTGCAGAGGATCTTCGCTCATATGGAACCTTTAGAATTCATAGATTTGGAGACATGGAAGTAATTAAAAGCATTGAGCTCATAAAAGAGAGAATAAGGGAATACAAAAGAGAGGGGCACACAGTTGCCCTTGTCCCTACTATGGGCTATCTCCATGAGGGACATCTAAGCTTAGTAAGAATGGCTAAAAATAAGGCTGATAAGGTGGTAGTTAGCATCTTTGTCAATCCTCTTCAGTTTGGTCAAGAGGAGGATTTCAAGGTCTATCCTCGGGATCTTGATAGAGATGCAAAGCTTTTAGAGGCAGAAGGAGTAGACCTCCTCTTTTGTCCAGAGGCTGAGGAGATGTATCCAGATGATTTCCAGACCTTTGTTGAGGTAACCAAGCTTAGCTCTGGGCTTTGTGGGGCCTATAGGCCTGGGCATTTTAGAGGGGTAGCAACAGTTGTTCTAAAGCTTTTTAACATCATTAAGCCTGATATAGCTATTTTTGGGGAAAAGGACTATCAGCAGTTGAGAATAATTCAACAAATGGTTAAAGACCTCAACTTAGATGTGGAAATCCTCTCTCATCCTATAGTTAGGGACTTTGATGGTTTGGCCCTAAGTTCCAGAAATACTTATCTCAATGAGGAGGAAAGAAGGTCAGCTCTATCCCTTTACCAGGCCTTAAAGCTTGCTGAAAGGCTGGTCCTTGGTGGGGAGAAAGACCCAGAGAGGATAGTTAAACTTGTTAGAGAGTATATTGAAAATTTTCCTTACACTAAGGTGCAATATGTGGAGATAGTTGATCCTCAAACTTTAGAGAGGGTCTCCCATATTAGGGGCCCCGTTTTACTTGCCTTAGCGGTCTTTGTGGGGAAAACAAGACTAATTGATAATAGGATTATAAAACCAAAAGAGGAGGGCTAAGGATGTTACGCAAATTTTTAAAGGCCAAGATTCATCAGGCTACCATAACAGATAAGAACCTTAATTATGAAGGAAGTCTAACCCTTGATAGGGAGATCATGGAAAAGGCTGGTCTTTTGCCCATGGAGGCAGTTTGGGTTTATAACCTTAACAATGGAGAACGCTTTGAAACCTACCTCATTGAAGGCGAAAAGGGAGAAGTTATTCTCAATGGGGCCTCGGCAAGGCTTGGTGAAGTGGGGGATAGAATTATTATTGTCTCCTATTCCTGGATTAGCGATGCTGAGCTACCCTTTTTCAGGACAAAACTTCTCTATCTAAACGATAAAAATGAAATCACCCAAATTAAGACCATCTAAAAAGCTCTATCCTGTTAGTCTTGGTTGCCCCAAAAATAAGAGTGATTTCGAAAAACTCCTCTATCTCTTTCAAAAAAGAGGTTATACTTTCACCTTAGATCCTGAAGAGGCAGATATCCTCTGGGTAAATACCTGTGCCTTTATAAAGCCCTCTGTGGAAGAGGCTATTGATCATATATTAGACTTAGCTTCTTTAAAAAAGGGGTCTCAGAAATTAATAGTTTCTGGGTGTTTGCCTGCAAGATATTCCTTAGAGACCCTTAGGGAGCTACTCCCTGAGGTGGATGAGTTTTACGGTATAGAACCCTTTCAGTTTTTTACCAAAGAGGAGCCAGAAGACAAAGTCTTAACTGAAAGTCCCTTTTATGCCTATCTTAAGATATCTGAGGGCTGTAATCATCGTTGTAGCTACTGTACTATCCCTAAAATTAGGGGCTCCTATAGAAGTAAACCTCTGGAATCACTCCTTAGAGAGGCTCGTAAACTTTTAGAAAAGGGAATTAAAGAGCTAATTTTAGTTGGCCAGGATCTGACCCTCTATGGAAGGGATTTGGGGTTGAAGGATGGTCTACTTTATCTTTTAAAAGAACTTAGTCTTTTGCCTTTTGAGTTTAGAATTCGTCTTCTCTATTTGCATCCCTCACATCTTGAGGAAGGGCTTTTAGAGCGGATTTTAGAGCTCCCCAAGGTAGTGCCCTACCTTGATATACCTATTCAGCATGCCCATCCAAATCTTCTTAAGGCTATGAAGAGGCCTTATTCGCCTGAAAAAATTTTAAACCTTATGGAACATGTTAGAAAACTTAATCCCATGGTTTCTTTTAGGACGAGTTTGATTGTAGGATTTCCAGGAGAAGGGGATAAAGAATTTGCCTATCTCCTTGAGTTCCTCAAGCTTGCCAAATTTGAATATTTAGGGGTCTTTCCTTTTTATCCTGAAGAGGGAACCCCTGCAGAGAAGCTACCTGGTCAAATTCCCATGAAAGAGCGGTTGAGAAGGAAAAGAGAGGTCTTAAGGCTTCAAAAGGAGATAACCAAAGCCAGGCTAAAGGAAAGGGTGGGAGTTGAAGAGGAGCTCCTTGTCTTAGGTGAAGATTTTAAGGGGAGAAGATTTGGTATAGCCAGGCTTCAAGCCCCTGAAATAGATGGCTTAACCTATTTGCTGAAGGGATCTCATCTCCCTGGATCTCTTGTAAAGGTGAAGATTACAAGAAGTGGGGTCTATGACCTCTGGGCTGTGCCTTGGGATTTCAAGGGATGAGTTTCAGGTAGAAACTTCAGGGCTGATAAAAGGGCAATGCCTGCACACAAGGCAAGATAGGTCCCTGGAAAGAGGAGAAAGCCCTTTTTTTCAATAAAATAAGTAGCAAGCATGGGGGCCGTTCCGCCAAAAAGGGCAAGGGAAAGGTTATAAAGAACAGCAAAAGAAGTGGCTCTCACCTTAACAGGAAAAAGTTCTGCTAAAGTGACAGGTAAGATACTCATAAAGAAACCAGAAATAGTGGCAAAGATGAGATGGGCAATAAGGATTGAGGAAAAGCTTCCCGAGAGAATAAGTTTATTGAGCAAAATGGAAAGGAAAGTATAGAGAGTGAGGGAAAAGAGAAAGAGTGGTCTTCTACCGTAACGGTCTGCCAAATAGGCACAGGGTAAGATCAAGAGATTAAGCATAGCCATAGCTAAGGTATTGGAGAGGAGGGCTTTATCAGAAGAGAGAGATAGATAGCGCGAAAAATATGTAGGGAGATATACGAAAAGCGTATAAAAGGCAACACCCTGCACCATGGAAAGGAGTAGGGCCAAAAAGAAGGATCTGGGAAATTCTCTTATGGCCAGAAGTAAAGGAAAGCCTTTGAGGGGAGAGAGCTTTTCTCTGAGAAAGGCAGGGGTTTCATAGGTGTGTTTGCGAATTAGGTATCCTATTAAGGCTAAGAAAATGGTTGGAAGATAGGCTAATCTCCAACCATAGCTCTGGATAGTTGCCTTGTCCAAAAGGTGATATAGAAAAGTGGCAACTAAGGAGCCAAGCAAAATGCCTGCAATAGCTCCAAAGAGGTTTACACTGCTCCAGAGGGCTCGTCTATTAGGTGGGCTATGTTCTAAGAGGAAGGCTACTGAGGTAGTGTATTCACCCCCTGCAGAAAAGCCCTGAAGAAGCCTAAGGAGCGCAAGGATAATAGGGGCTAAGATACCTATAGTTTCATAGGTAGGAAGGAAGATCATAAGAAAAGAGGGAATGGCCATAAGAATGATAGATAGAAGGAGGGCAGGCTTTCTACCCTTTTTATCTCCCACATAGCCAAGGAAAAGGGCCCCAAGGGGTCTGGTGAAAAAACCTACGGCAAAGGTTAAAAAACTAAGGATTAAGGAGACCGCTGGATCAGAAGTGGGAAAAAAGAGTTTGGCAAATTCACTGGCAAAGTATCCATAAATCACAAAGTCATACCATTCAAGGATATTACCTGTGATGCCTGTAAAAAAGAGGATTCTGGAAGTACTCATTTAAAGAATAAATTTCATAAGATCTTCACGGGAGATTATTTCTCCCAGTTTTTCTCGCACATACTGAGGTGTAATTACCACTTTGGCAGGTGCTATATCTGGGGCTTCAAAGGATAGGTCTTCTAAGACCTTTTCTACCACTGTATAAAGTCTTCGGGCACCAATATTTTCCATTTTTTGATTGATTTCGTAGGCAATTTGAGCAATTTCTTCTATAGCCTCGGGTGTAAATTCGATTTCTACTTTCTCTGTAGCAAGCAAGGCTTGATATTGTTTGAGAATGGCATTTTCTGGTTCGGTAAGGATTCTAACGAAGTCTTCCTTGGTAAGAGGATCAAGTTCTACTCTAATGGGGAACCTGCCTTGTAGTTCTGGTATTAGATCTGAAGGTTTAGCTATATGGAAGGCCCCACTGGCAATGAAGAGGATATAGTCTGTTCTGACCATTCCATAGCGGGTATTAACTGTCGTTCCTTCCACAATGGGTAATAGGTCTCTTTGAACTCCTTCTCGAGAGACATCTGGGCCAGAAGTTTCCCCTCGACTGGCAATTTTATCTATCTCATCAATAAATACTATGCCACTTGTTTCAGTGCGGGTAATGGCCTCTCTTATGACTTTGTCCATATCTATCAATTTACCTGCTTCTTCCTTAGTAAGAATCTGGAGCGCCTCTTTGATCTTAACCCTTCTCTTTTTAACGCGAAAGGGGATAAAGGTGGAGAGCATATCTCTTAGTTGCATCTCCAATTCTTCAAGTCCTGTGGCAGCAAAGATCTCGATAGCTGGGGCCCTGTCTCTCGGTTCAACTTCAATTTCTATCTCGCGCTCATCAAGGGCTCCATCTCTTAACATCTTGAGAAATTTCTCCTTTGTAAGTGGGTCATAACTAACTCGGGGCGAGGTCTGAGGTAACAAGAGTTCAACAATTCTTTCTTCAGCAAGCTCTTTTGCCCTTTCAAGCACCTTTTTTTCCTCTTCTTCTCTTACCATTTGGACAGCCATATTGGTGAGGTCTCTAATCATAGCCTCCACATCTCTACCCACATAGCCAACTTCGGTGAATTTTGTGGCCTCTACCTTGATAAAAGGGGCCTTAGCCAGTTTAGCTAAGCGTCGAGCAATCTCTGTTTTACCAACACCAGTTGGCCCTATCATAAGAATATTTTTGGGATAGATCTCTTCTTTAAGGGGGCCTTTTAGCTGTCGTCTCCTCCAACGGTTCCTTAGGGCAATAGCTACAGCCCTTTTGGCCCTGGCTTGTCCTACAATATAACGGTCAAGCTCAGCAACAATCTCTTTGGGAGTGAGTTCTCTTTCTTTTTTCCTCAATTAGAGCTCCTCCACAATGATTTCTGAGTTGGTGTAGATACAGATTTCACTGGCAATCTTAAGAGAGATTTCAGCGATTTCTTTTGCCGAAAGATTCGTATAACGTAGCAAAGCCTTGGCTGAAGCAAGGGCCATGGGGCCACCTGAGCCAATGGCCACAACCTCTTCATCAGGCTCCACTACATCTCCAGCCCCAGAAATGAGCAAAAGGTGTTCTTTATCTGCTGCAATGATAAAGGCCTCAAGACGGCGAAGAATTTTATCTGTTCTCCAGTCCTTGGCAAGCTCAACAGCTGCCCTAAGTAATTGACCACTATAGGCTTCAAGTTTCTTTTCCAGTTTGTCAAAGAGGGTGAGGGCATCAGCTGTGGCTCCAGCAAAACCAACAAGGACTTGCCCTTTGTATAACCTTCTAATCTTTTTGGCACGCTGTTTCAGAACAGTATTCCCAAAAGTAACTTGCCCATCACCAGCTAAGGCTACCTTCCCCTCCCTCTTTACCGCAACAATAGTAGTGCCCTTAAACATATAGAGCTATTTATAACACATAAATGTAAAAAGGGAAGCCTCTGCTGTCTAAACTTCTTCCTTTTCTCTCCCTTGGCATTTTGAATTTTTTCTTATAAGATTAATAGCTATTCCACATAGGGAGGGGAAATGCTTTTTTATTTAGCAAAAGGGTGCCCTAACTGTGGAGGCCTTATCTCTGACGAAAGATTAGCTCAGGGGCTACCCTGTGAAAAGTGCTTACCTCAAAAACTTCTCAAGGATAAAGAGCTTGATTTTAACGAAATCATTGAAGCCTTGGTCAAGGAAAATAAACTCCAAGGGTTAAAACCCTTTGCTCAGGTGGAGGAGAAAATTCGACTGTTTCAGGAGATATTTAAAGAAATTTTAGGTGTTAAGCCATCTTCCCTCCAGATTAGCTGGGCTAAAAGATTTTTTCTTGGCGAATCCTTTGCTATTGTTGCCCCAACTGGCACGGGAAAAACTACCTTTGGGCTCCTTATTTCCCTCTTAAATTCAGAAAAAACCTTAATCATTGTACCTACTAAAATGCTCGTCACTCATTTAGCTGAACGACTGTTTGCCTTTCAAGAAAAATGCAAGAGGAAAGATTTACAAGAGAAGAAAATACTTACCTACACAGGCTCTACCAAAGAGAAGGTGATCCTTGAAAATGGGGATTTTGATCTTTTTATTTGCACCCAGGCCTTTTTCCATAGGAATTTTGAACTCTTAAAGAAACTGGATTTTTCTCTTATTTTTGTGGATGATGTAGATTCCTTTCTGAAAAGTGGAAAAAATGTGGAACATCTCTTTTCCTTACTTGGTTTTACCCAAAAAGAGATTGAACTTGCCTTAAAAAGAGATAAAGAGGAAGAAGATTATGAAAGGTTAACCCAAATTAAAGAGCGCCATCAGAGAAAGCTAAAGAGGCTAATTGTATCTTCAGCTACTTTAAAACCCAAAACAAGTCGAGCTATTCTTTTTCAGAACCTCCTTGGCTTTGAAATTACTCGTTTTGTCTCAACCTTAAGAAAGGTAAGAGACCTCTCCCTTGGAGTTGAGTCCTCAGACCTGGAGGACTTAGTTGAGGCTTCTGCTAAGGCTATGGAGATTTTAGGAGAGGGTGGCCTCCTCTTTGTAGAGGAAGCCTTTGGTAGAGAGGGTGTTGAGGAGGTTACTAAAAGACTTAGGGAAAAAGGCTTTAGGGTTATTTCCTATCTTGAGGCAGATGAAGAGGAGCTACTTGAGGCCCTTAAGGATAAAAAGGTAGGGGTAGCTATCGGGCTTGCCAACCTTGCTAACCCACTCTTGAGAGGTCTTGATCTTCCTGAAATCTTACGGTATGTGGTCTTTCTTGGGGTCCCTAAGCATCGTTTCCCCCTTTTTAAAAGCGGTGAGTCCTTTGAGCTCCCCCTTTCTATTCAGTTTTTACATAACCTCCTCCTTTCACTCCTTCCCCTTTTTGAGGAGGAAGAGAGGCTCCAGAGCCTCTCTTATATTAATTACCTCAAGAGATATCTCACCCTTAGAGAGGAGAATCTGCCTCAGTATGAAGGTATTTTGAAGAGGGTTGAGGAAATTAGAACCTTCTTGACAAGTAAGCTTCTTGATAAAGATTTTCTGGAGAGATTGAATGCCTCTGATGAAGTTTTTTTAGAGGTTGTGGAGGGGAACTATTATGTGGTCCTTGGGAATGCTCAAGTCTACCTTCAGGGCTCAGGAAGGGTCTCAAGGCTCACGGCAAGGGGCCTTTTACCAGGGCTTTCTTTAGTCCTTGTGGACAATCCCAAGGCCTTTCAGAGTCTCAAAAAAAGGCTTCGTTACTATCTTGGAGAAGAACCTGATATAAAAGAGGTTTCTTGGGAGGAGCTTCAAGAAATTGATAAGGAGATTCAAGAGGAAAGAAAGGGCCTCTCTGAGGTAACTCAGGATTTTGAAAACTATTTGCTGATTGTAGAGTCTCCTCACAAGGCAAAGACCATAGCCAGTTTTTTTGGCAAACCCTCAAGGAGGAGGATTAAATCCCTCTGGGTCTATGAGATCCCCTTAGAAAATACTCTTCTCTCCGTATGTGCTTCTTTGGGCCATCTTTTAAACCTTTCAAGGAAGGAGGGAATTTTTGGGGTCCTTAAGGAGAATGGACATTATAGGCCGCTTTTTGATACCATAAAGCTTGTAAAGGATACCAAGGAAGAGCTTGTAGATGAGGTCTATGAGGGGGAAGGAGAGATTTCCGATAAGGGGGAGATAATTTCAGCCTTAAGAAGCCTTGCCTACTGTGCCAGTAAGATCTTTATTGCCTCAGATCCAGACTCTGAAGGGGAAAAGATTGCCTATGACCTTTATATCAATCTTAGACCCTTTCATAGGGAGATTAAGCGCCTTGAGTTTCATGAGGTAACTCCCAGGGCCTTAAGAAAGGCCCTGGAAACTCCAGGTGAAATAAATCTCTCACGCGTAAAAGCCCAGCTTGCAAGAAGGGTGGCTGATAGATGGGTGGGTTTTTCTCTTTCTCGGGAACTCTGGAAGGCCTTTAAGAAGAAAACTTTATCAGCTGGAAGAGTGCAAACCCCTGTCCTTGGGTGGGTGATCAAAAGAGCAGAAGAGGCTAAAAATTATAAATATCGTCTGACCTTTTATCTTGGCCATAATTTCTTTAGTCATGATTTTGAAGAGGAAGCCTTAGCTAAAAAGGTCTTAGAGGAGTTACCTAAGCTAAAAATTAGCCTTGTTGAAAAATGGGAAGAGGAACTTATACCTCCACCCCCTTATACTACCGATTCTGTGCTTGAAGATGCCTACTATTACTTCAAATTTCCCACTGCTTATACTATGAGCTTGCTTCAGGAACTATTTGAACTTGGTTTAATCACCTATCATCGAACAGATTCTACAAGGGTTTCTGAAGTAGGTAGATACCAAGTGGCCAGGCCTTATATAGAAAAGACTTTGGGAGAGGAATTTTTCTATCCGCGTGAGTGGTCAAAAGAGGGGGCCCATGAAGCTATAAGACCTACCCACCCCTGGGATAGTAACGAAATAAAGTTAAGATTAGCTCATGGCTTAGTTTCCTTCAAAAATCCCAAGGATTCGGTGAGACTTTATGACCTTATTTTCAAGAGATTTATGGCCAGTCAATGTGCCCCTGTAAGGATCCAAAAAGGAAGGCTTAACCTTGAGCTCCCCTCTTATAGCTGGGAAGAAATAGTCAATCTGGAGATCTTGAAAGAGGGTTATAATGCCTTTTGGAAGTTACCTCCTTTCTTTATTTGGTCAGAGGCCCTTGTCCCTGAAAAACAAGAATTACACAAAATACCTAAGGTTTATCTTTACAATCAGGGAAGCCTGATCCAAGAAATGAAAAAGAGGCGTTTAGGAAGACCTTCTACTTATGCAGAGATTGTTTCAACCCTTTTACATCGCCATTATGTCTATGAGATAAAGACAGGGGGACTGGTCCCTACCCCTCTTGGTAAAAAGGTTTATGACCATCTTTCTCAAAGGTTCTCAGAATATGTCTCTGAAGATTTTACCAGGGAACTTGAAGAGTTTATGGATGCTGTGGAGAAGGGGGAAAAGGAATGGGAAGAGATTTGTCATAGACTAAAGGATTTTGTGGAACATATTTTAAAGGAAAGTTTAACTGAGAATTAACTTAATTTCATATTGCCTTTTTGGGGAGGAGTTATATACTTATAAAAGTAATATAAAGTTTGGAGGGATGGTATGAAGTATAAGAACCTTCTTTTAGGTGTTGTAATAGCTTTAGCCCTTTATCTTTTTACTGCTTTTCAAGAGAAGACGCTCCTTCCTGATAATGCTTTTGTTTTTACCCTTGTTACCTTTGTCTATCTTACCGCCGGAATTATTTATCTTATTCATTGGATTTTTAATTGGGAGAGGGGGGCTTTAATTGGGTCAGCTATTGGCTGGGGAGGATTTGTAGCAAATCTATATGGATTTTTTTTGAGGTGGATACAAACCTATCAGACTGGCTTTGGTTATGTGCCCCTTTCCAATCTTTATGAATCTTTGGTTTTTTTTGGCTTAGCCTTGGCGGGGTTTTATCTCTTTTGGGAGTTACGCTTAGATAAAAAAATTTTTGGAAGCCTTGTCTTTATATTGGCAAGCTTAGTTATGGCCTTTGCCAATTTTAAGGCAGACTCTTCTATAAAGCCCCTAATTCCCGCCTTAAAGAGTAACTGGCTCATAGCCCATGTGATAACCTGTTTTCTTGGTTATGCCTCCTTTGGAGTAGCCTTTGTGGTGGGATTTTTTTACCTACTTGCTAATAAGCCAAGCGTCCAGAGATATTTACCCTCTAAACCAGTCTTAGATAATTTTATGTATAAAAGTATACTTTTTGGGTTTTTCTGGTTAAGTATTGGTATTATCACTGGTGCCATATGGGCGGATCAGGCCTGGGGGAACTATTGGAGCTGGGACCCAAAAGAGACCTGGTCCCTTATTACCTGGCTTATCTACGCTGGAGCTATTCATGCACGGCTTATTAGAGGCTGGCAGGGGAATAAAATAGCCTGGATCTCTTTGTTAGGCTTCGTAGCTGTCTTGTTCACCTATTTTGGAGTCAATTTCCTACTTTCAGGATTGCACAGTTACGGTGGATTAAGTTAACTAAGTTGAAGAGGAGGAGGCTATGCTCGTTAAAGACTGGATGTCAGAACATGTAATAACCTTAGATGAGAATGTCTCTATCATGAAAGCCATTCAGGTCTTAAAAGAACATAAGATAAGAAGAATTCCCGTAACCAGGGAAGGAAAACTTGTCGGAATTGTAACAGATAGAGACATAAAAGAGGCAACTCCTTCAAAGATTACCACCTTTGAGGTCCATGAACTGTATTACCTCTTATCAGAACTAAAATTAAAAGACATTATGACTAAAGATCCTTTAACTGTAAGGCCTGATGACACGGTGGAATATGCCGCCGTGTTAATGCTTGAAAATAAAATTTCAGGGCTTCCTGTGGTTAACGAGGAAGGCCAGGTCGTGGGTATCATAACCCAAACAGATATCTTTAAGCTCTTTGTGAATATTACAGGGATCTACTATAGTCCCTACCAAATCAGCCTACTCATCAATCATTCCTACGAGTTGTCCGATCTCTTTGATATACTTAAACGCTTTCAAGTTTCCATATATAGCCTCCTAACATGGAAGGAAGAGATGGCCCTTCCCATGGAAAGTGCAGTTCAAGAGGAGAAACCTTCTGATACAAAGCGTTTAGTCTTTATTAGATTTGAAGAAGTATCTTCTGAAAAATTAGAGCTGGTCTTAAAGGAGCTCAATCAGAGATTTAGAGTAATATACTGTATAAAGGAAGATATAAGCAAATTACCGCATAAAGAGGTTAAGGCCTTAGAGGAGCTTTCACTTATCTAAAGAGGGGTCTTTTTTTTTCTGCAATCTTGTCTTTACCCATACCAAGAAGGAAGCAGAAGAGCTCTCTAAGGAATTGAAGGAGCTCGGTTTTAAAGTAGAGGCCTTGCAGGGGGAACAAGGCCAAAGGAAGAGGGAAGCGGTCTTGAGAGGCATTAGAGAGGGCGCCTTTAACATCCTTGTGGCGACAGATAACCTGTTGCCCAAAGATACAGATTCTTATATTCACAGGATAGGAAGAACAGGAAGAGCAGGAAGAAGCGGAAGAGCTTATTCTATTATGAGTTTCGGTGAGGCCAAATATCTACACTCTATCTTAAAAAGGGTAAAAGATCGCATAGAAATCTGTAAAGATTAGACCTAAGAGGGGCCTAACGCCCCTCTTTAAAGTTATTTACCAATAATTTTCAGGAATTCATCAACTCTTACCGCTGGAAGGCTCATTAATTCTACAGAGCCTCTTGCGCCAAGCTCGATAGACATCTTCATCACCGTTTCATTGTCAGGAGCCTCAATAATATTAACAAAATCATAGGGCCCAAGAACAGCATATTGTTGAAGCACTTTAATGCCCATAGCTTCAAGCTCCTTGTTGACCTCAAAAATACGATGAGGTTTTTCTTTGATGGTCTCTCTTCCCGAATCTGTAAGCTTACTTAAAACTACATAAATAGGCATAACCTTCACCTCCTTTTAAAATTATTTTTTAATAATTATTTTATGAAAAACCTTGTTTCAAGTCAAGGTTATATTTGAGCTCTTTTTCTAAATTACCCCTGAAATTATTTAGATAAATTTAAGAAAATTTTAAGAAAAATTTAAAAAATTTTTCAAAAAATAATTACAAGCTGATCTTGAATTTTACAATTTAGGACTTATATTTTTTTCAAAAACTGGAGGTGAAAGTATGGAGAGAAGAGATTTTATGAAGATTGTGCTTGCTGGTATTGGTGGGTTAACTATGTTTGACCTCTTAAAGGTAAGAGAGGCCTTTGCTATTTTACCAGAAAACTTGCCCTCTCATGTAATGAAGGCTATTATTTACACTAAGGATAATGAGGGTATTTGGAAAGGAAAGGCAGGAAGTCATGCCCCGATTATTGAAGTTCAAGGTGATAAGGTAAGCGTTTTTACCTATCATGTTATGACTGACGCTCATTTCATTGTGAGACATACTCTTATTGACGAAAAAGGCAATATCCTTGGATCCAAGGTCTTCACTCCCAATGATAGAGAGGCCAGATCTACTTATCAGCTACCCCAAGGCTATAAGGGTAAGATCTACGCTACCAGCTTCTGTAATCTTCACGATCTTTGGGTCTCTGAATATACAGTAAAGTAGTAAAATGATTAGGGGGAGCGCTTTAGCTCCCCTTTATTTAAACCTTTTTCTTATTGACAAAGCGTTCTTCTTCACTAAAGATACATCCGCAATATTTTTGGCGATAGACTCCTAAGGCCAGGGTTTCTTCCTTACCCTCTTTATAACCAGGTCTCCAATCTTCATAATAAAAGGGTATTTTGTAGCGATGGCTCAATTCTTCTCCTATTTCTCGAATGAGCTCATGGTACTGAAAGGGGCTTTGGAGTAAGGTGGTAGAAAAGGCGGAAGCCCCCAATTCACGTGCTAAGCGAGCCGTTTTATCAAGGCGCAAATAATAACATCTCTCACATCTTTTTGGCTTTTCCCACTGAAACAGGGTCTCTTCAAGGAAGAATCTCAAGCCATAAGTTTTTTCCCAAAGCACTTCAAAGCCCTTAACACGTGCTATTTCCTCAAGGGCAGAGATCCTTGCTTTGAATTCCTGATAAGGATGGATATTGGGATTATAAAAAAAGCCCTTAAAGGAGATACCTTTTTCTCTAAGTTTAGTAATGGGATAAAGACTACAGGGGCCACAACAGATGTGCAAAAGGAGCATCTACTGTCCCTGCAATTTCAAACCAATTTCTGCAAGTCTCTTACCAAAGGCCCTCAAGATAGCCCTCTCATCTTCGTCAAGTTCTCGCTGGGAATTATCTCCTGCCACATGCCCAGGCCCATAGGGGGAGCCCCCTCCCTTAGTAGTAAAAAGATTCTTTACCGAGTAGGGAACACCTACAAAGATCATCCCTAAGTGAAGCAGAGCAGGTAGTAGGGAAAAGATGGTCATTTCCTGTCCCCCATGAAGAGTTGCAGTGGAGACAAAGATACCAGCTGGCTTTCCCTCTAAGGCACCTTCTTGCCAGAGGGGAGATAGCTTGTCAATCTGGTTTTTCAGTTGGGCTGAGACCACTCCAAAGCGGGTGGGTGTGCCAAAGGCTATAGCTCCTGCCTCTCTAAAATCTTCTAAGGTGACCAGAGGAACATCCTTTTGTAGCTCCTTTCCTCTCTTTATGTCTTCCCTTGATTGGATAATTTCTTCAGGGATTAATTCTGGGACCGTCCTGATTACAGGTTCAGCCCCTGAAACGGTTCTCACTCCCTCAGCTACCTCTAAGGCCATTTTATAGGTATTTCCAAAGGTGCTGTAATAAACAATAAGAACTTTCATAACACCTCCTTAATTTTGGGATTTTAGGGCCTTTAAAATCTCTTTCATGAAATAGGGAAGATCTAAAGGCCACCGAGAGGTGATAAGATTTCCATCCATTACTACCTCTTTATCCTCATAATGGGCTTTGGCCTCAATTAACTCCTTGGCTACACTCTTATAAGCTGTTGCGCGCTTTCCCGCTAAAAGACCTGCAGAGATAAGGATTTGGGGACCATGGCAAATAGCCCCAATGATCTTACCCTTTTCAAAGAAGGACTTAACTATCTCCAATACCTTGACATTTTCCCTTAGTTTGGCTGGAGCTTTGCCTCCAGGTAAGATGAGCAGATCATATGCCTCAGGATGGACCTCCTCCACAGAGAGATTGGCTTCAACAATATATCCGTGTTTTCCCTTAATTTTACCCTTGTTGAGAGAAGCAATATCTACTTCGATTCCCTCCTCTATTAAGCGATAGAAGGGATATAATAATTCTGTATCCTCAAAGTTATCGGCACTTATTATTAGAGCCTTCATAGGGTGCCTCCTTAAAGCATTTTGGTTAACTCTTGGAAGGCCTTATCATAATCAGGATGATGAGTAATTTCAGGAACGATCTCCATATAACGAATAATATCCTCTTGATCAATGATCAAGACAGCTCGGGCAAGGAGGCGAAGCTCTTTGATAAGGAGGCCATAGTTTTGGCCAAAGGAGGCCTCTCTGTGATCAGAAAGCACAAAGATTTTATTAATATTAGCAGTGCTACAAAAGCGAGCGAGAGCAAAGGGTAAATCCATACTAATATTGAGCGTAACCACCTTCTCAGGAAGTTTAGCTGCCCTTTCATTAAAGGTACGGGCCTGAAGGTCGCAAACAGGGGTATCTAAAGAAGGAGTTACACTTATAAGCTTGATCTTGCCTTTAAAATCATCCAATTTTACCTCTTTGAGCTCTTTATCTAAAACTGTAAAGTCTGGGGCCCTTTCGCCAACCTTTACTTCTTGCCCCACAAGGGTGACAGGATTTCCTGATAGAGTAACAGTTCTACTCATAAAACCCTCCCAAATTTTTTAAAATTGTAATACATTTTACCTTAAAAGTCAATTAAATTTTATATAAATCTTTAATTTTAGCAAGACAATGTAAAAAGGGAAAACTTTGACCATACATCTAATTAGAGGTTAGAGGGGATTTAAGGGTGGCTTAAGTGATTAGATTATAAGAAAGAGATAGTATAGGTTTATATGATAGCGGCTATATCTTGACAAAAAAAATAAAACTTGCTATTTTAAATTAAATTTTCAAGGGAGGGAGTCCATGGCAGATAAACCCCTGATCCTTTGGTTTGATGAGATCCATTATGGTGATATACCTTTGGTAGGGGGGAAAAATGCTTCTCTGGGAGAAATGTATTCTAAACTGACCTCAAAGGGGATAAATGTTCCTTATGGATTTGCGGTCACGGCGGAGGCATATAAATACTTTATCCAGCAGAATCATTTAGATGAAAAAATTAAAGAAGCATTAAAAGGCCTTGACACCCATGATGTACATGACCTGCAGAAAAGAGGGAAACAGGTGAGAAACCTCATACTTCATGCCAAGATGCCTCCCAAACTGGCTGAGGAAATTGTTGCTGCCTATGAGAGGTTAGCTCAAAAATACGGGAAGGATCCAGATGTCGCTGTTAGGTCTTCGGCTACTGCTGAAGACCTTCCTGATGCTTCTTTTGCAGGCCAGCAAGAGACCTATCTCAATGTGAGAGGGGCAAAGGAAGTTCTTAAGTATGTGCAGCATTGCTTTGCTTCTTTATTCACAGACAGGGCTATCTCTTATAGGGAAGATAAAGGGTTTGACCATTTTTCGGTATATCTCTCTGTTGCTGTGCAAAAAATGGTGCGTTCTGACAGGGCAAGTTCAGGTGTAATGTTTACTTTAGATACTGAATCAGGTTTTAAAGATGTGGTATATATAACTGGTTCTTGGGGTCTTGGAGAATATGTGGTGCAGGGAAAAGTAAATCCTGATGAGTTCTATGTCTTTAAGCCCACCCTTAAAATGGGTTACAAACCTATACTTTCTAAAAAACTTGGTAGTAAAGATGTCAAGCTGATTTACGGCAAAAGCAGTAGACAGCCCTTGAGAGAAGTTAAGACAACCAAAGAAGAGCGAAATTCCTTTGTCTTAAGTGATGAAGAAATTCTAAAGCTGGCAGAGTGGGCTATAATTATTGAAGAACACTATGGACGCCCGATGGATATTGAGTGGGCAAAAGATGGAGATGGAAGGGAAGTAGGGACTGGGGAGCTTTTCATTGTCCAGGCAAGGCCTGAAACAGTGCATGCGGTAAAGGATCAAAAATTCTATGAAATTTACAAACTCAAAGGCCAGGGAAGGGTTCTTTGTACAGGAAAGGCAGTAGGAAGTAAGATCGGGCAGGGAAGAGCAAGAGTGATTCTTGATGTAAGTGGGATCTCTGAATTTCAACCAGGGGAGGTCCTTATTACTACGATGACTGATCCTGATTGGGAACCCATTATGAAAAAGGCTTCAGCTATAGTTACCGATAAAGGTGGAAGGACTTGCCATGCAGCTATTGTTTCACGCGAGCTTGGTATTCCCTGTATTGTAGGCACAGAAATAGCTACTAAGGTTGCCAAAACTGGTATGGAAGTTACCGTGGATTGCACCCAGGGAGAGGAGGGAAGGCTCCTTGAGGGGCTTATTCCTTTTGAAGTGGAAAGGATTGACCTGGAAAAAATGCCTCAAACAAAGACTAAAATTATGATGAATGTGGGGATCCCAGAACAGGCCTTTGCACAGGGGCAGATTCCTAATGATGGAGTTGGGCTTGCCCGTTTAGAATTTATCATAGGGTCTCACATAGGAATTCATCCCTTGGCATTAATAAATTTTGAGGAGTTGAAACAAAAGGCATCCACAAATAAGAAAATTGCTCGCCTTGTTAGAGAAATAGAGGCCAAAACATCTACCTATAAAAATAAGGCTGACTTCTTTGTAGATAAGCTTGCTCAAGGTGTGGCTACTATTGCAGCTGCTTTTTATCCCAAGGATGTCATTGTGAGGCTCTCAGATTTTAAAAGTAATGAGTATGCCAATCTCTTAGGTGGTTACCTTTATGAACCTGAAGAGCATAATCCCATGATAGGGTGGAGAGGGGCATCCCGCTATTATGATCCTAAGTTTGAACCTGCCTTTGCCTTAGAATGCAAGGCCTTAGCCAAGGTGAGAAATGAAATGGGATTAACCAACGTTAAGGTTATGATTCCCTTTTGTAGGACCCCAGAGGAAGGTAAAAAGGTAATAGAAATTATGGAGAAGTATGGCCTTAAAAGAGGTGAAAATGGTTTAGAAATATATGTGATGTGCGAAATACCAAGCAATGTGGTCTTAGCTGAAGAATTTGCTAAGATCTTCGATGGTTTCTCTATCGGTTCTAATGATCTTACTCAGCTCACTTTGGGACTTGATAGGGATTCTGAATTGGTGGCCCATCTTTATGATGAGAGAAATCCAGCAGTCAAGAAGATGGTTAAAGAGGTTATCGAGATTGCCAAAAAAACTGGGAGAAAGATAGGCATCTGTGGGCAGGCTCCAAGTGATTTCCCAGATTTTGCCGAATTCTTAGTTGAGTGTGGGATAGACTCTATGAGCCTCACTCCAGATACTATAGTAAAAACAAGGCTGTTAGTTGCAGAAAAGGAAAGGGTCCTCAAAGATGATAAGAAAAGAGTAAAAAAGTGCTAAAGATACTTTTTTTTCTGATCTTAAGTTGGTGGCAACTAAGCTTCTCAGCCTCCACTTATCCTATAGGGGTCCTACCGCCTGAGATTACTCCTGAAAGGGAATACGGGTATCTTCAAAGGTCAGTATATCAATTTTTACAAAATCAGTTGAATATCACCAGCGAAATCCTTTTTGTATCTACAGACCTTCCTCATAAAGAGAAATTTTCTAAGGTCTTACAAAGTAGGATAAATTTCCTCTCTGCTGAGAGGGTTAGGATAGAGCTTAATCTTCAGGAGGTGGAGACTGGAAGGTCAATGTGGACCAGTGTAAAAGAAGTTCCTCCAGAACACTTTTGGACCACCCTTGGACAAGAAGTAGAAAGGCTAAGGAAGACCTTAATGCAAAGTTCACCTGCCATAAATAAACCCGTAGAGAATCCCCCGCGCTTGGTTTTGTCCTCTTTCAAGGGAGAAGACAGACCATCCTTTTTCTCTCGATTAAATCCTTTGCCTTTAATTTCAAGACTCTTCCCTAAAAAAGAAGAGCCTTTGAAAATAAAAGTAGAGATTCCACCTCCACCACCGCCACCTGGATATAATATACCTCAAGTAAGTCCTATCCAAAGGGAGGCTATAAGGCCCGAGGTAAGATATCAGCCTCTCCCTGCTAAAGAAGCCTCACCCTGGCAATGGTGGTGAGATGAAAAAGCAACCACAGATTATAATAAAGCCTTATCAAAGGAAGAAAAAAAAGAAGAGGTTAAAGAGATATTTCCTGGTTATTCTTACTTTTTTAATCTTTTTTACTCTCAGTCTTTACTTTCTGCTTAGCTGGCTGGTGAAAAAGGAATCGGGAGAATTAGAGAAACAGCGCCTTAATAATCAGATATTGCGCTCGGAGATCAAGAGATTTCAGAGTTCAAATGAGGCCTATGAGGAATTTATACGCACTAAATTAGGCTATATAAGAGAGGGAGAAAAGATTATAGTTTACTCTGAAAGTCCAAAAAAATAGGTGATACGAAACTGGGGGTGGTTGGATGTTTAATTGTCAGATACTTGAAGGTTATTTTGAAGGGAAGGATCTAAGGATTGCTCTGGTGGTAAGTCGTTTTAATATTTTTATTACGCAAAAACTTTTAGAGGGTGCATTAGATGTCTTGAGGCGCCATCAGGTTGATGAGAAAAATATTTCGGTAGCCTGGGTGCCTGGCGCCTTTGAAATACCCCTGGTAGCTAAAAAACTTGCCAGATCTGGCAAGTTTGATGCAGTGATTTGTTTGGGTGCTATCATCAGGGGGGCGACCCCTCATTTTGAATACGTAGCAGCAGAGGCTTCAAAAGGTATTGCCCAGGTTATGTTGGAGACAGAAGTTCCTATAATCTTTGGTATTCTTACTACCGATACCATTGAGCAGGCTATTGAAAGGGCTGGCACTAAAGCTGGCAACAAAGGAGCCGAAGCAGCCTATACCGCTATAGAAGTAGTTAATCTGTTGAAAAAGATCTCAAACTTTTAAAAGAGGCCTAAATAAAAAATTTTTGGATTGCCTTTGACTTGGGTTTAGATGGTGATTATGAAGGTATGTTTACTTGGTTAGATCAACCTCAAGCGAAAAAATGGGGACTGTATTTTTCCGTAATAAAAGACTATTCCTATCAAGAGGATTTTTTGACTGAATTGAAAGAGTAATAGATTTATATTAGGTAGAAGAGGTAAGCTCTATTGGTGGGCTACGCTCCAAAGGAAACAGCAGATGAAGTAGAAATTGAAGTAGAAACTGCATAGAATATGCGTTATTTAGTAGATATATTATAGTAATATTTAAAAAAATAAATAACATGGAGGGTGTGGGATGAAGAGTATTAGAGATATTGTCCTAAAGGGTAAGAAAGTTTTCCTAAGAGTGGACTTCAATGTACCCTTAGAAAAGGGGGTTATCCTTGATGATACGAGAATTGTGGAGGCCCTACCCACTATTGAATATGCCCTAAATTCAGGGGCAAAAGTAATCCTTTGTTCTCATCTGGGAAGACCAAAAGG
This sequence comes from uncultured Caldimicrobium sp., assembly GCA_964493015.1. Taxonomy (GTDB): domain Bacteria; phylum Desulfobacterota; class Thermodesulfobacteria; order Thermodesulfobacteriales; family Thermodesulfobacteriaceae; genus Caldimicrobium. Next base: position 34,826 of record CAZBLU010000001.1, on the reverse strand, counting down.
GAAGAAAGTTCCCGAATTATCTTTAAAGCCTGTATATGAATACTTAAAGAACAAGATTAAAAGTCCAGTCAAGTTTTTAGAAGATCCTTTAGGAGAAGAGGCAGAGAGGGCACTTTCTAAGTTACAAGAGGGGGAGGTCCTTCTCCTTGAAAATATAAGGTTTTATGAAGGGGAGACCAAAAACGATCCAGAATTTGCGAAGTCTTTAGCCAGATTTGCCGATGTCTATATAAATGATGCCTTTTCTGTATGCCACAGAGCCCATGCCTCAGTAGTAGGGCTTCCTAATCTTGTAAAGGAAAAAGGGATAGGCTTTCTCACCGAAAAGGAACTAAAATATCTTACCCGAGTGATGGCTAAACCAGAGAGGCCCTTTTATGCTATAGTGGGGGGTAGCAAGGTTTCCACTAAAATTGGGGTTTTAAAAAATTTGCTTCCCAAAATTGATAAACTTTTCATCGGTGGGGCTATGGCCAATACCTTTCTTTTGGCCCTTGGTTATAAAGTAGGAACCCATCAGGTAGAAGAGGATTACCTTGAGCTGGCAAAGGAGATCTTAAGGGAGGCCAAAGAACAGGAAGTAAAGATTTATTTACCTGTTGATGTGGCTATAGAAAGGGAAGGTGAGGTCTACGAGGTAAGTTTAGATGAGCTAACTGAGGAGGATAAGATTTATGATCTGGGTGAGGAGACGGTGGAACTCTTTTCTTCAGCCTTGGAGGGAGCTAAGACTATTATTTGGAATGGACCTCTTGGTTATTTTGAAAAAGCCCCCTTTCAGGTTGGAACAGTTGCCATAGCCAGAGTTGTTGCCAGCTCCTCAGCCATCACCATTGCAGGGGGTGGAGACACCTTATCTGCCCTGAAGCTTGCAGGTGTTCTTCATGCCTTTTCTCATACCTCTACTGCAGGAGGCGCCTTTTTGGAATATTTAGAAGGAAAAGAACTTCCTGGTTTGGCAGCCCTAAAGTAAGTAAGTGGAGGTATTTCTTATGGCAAGGTATATCTTTGCTGGCAACTGGAAGATGAACTATACCATCAGGGAAGCAAAGGAATATTTTGAAAAATTTCTCCAATATATCCCCCAAATAGACCTAAAAGATAGGCTTATTATTATTGCTCCCCCCTTTACAGCGTTATACTATGTATCCCAAATGCTTCAGAATACTCCTCTAAAGCTTGCTGCGCAGAATGTGCACTATGCAGAGAAGGGGGCTTTCACTGGAGAGATTTCTCCGCCTATGTTAAGGGAGCTAAGGGTGGAATATGCAATTATTGGCCATTCGGAGAGAAGACATATCTTTGGAGAAAAGGATGAACTTATCAGCCAAAGAGTAGCAGGGGCCTATAAGTGGGGGCTTATACCTATTTTATGCTTGGGGGAGACCTTACCTGAAAGAGAGGCAGGGAAGACCTTGGAGGTGGTGAGAAATCAATTGGAGAGAGGCCTTGAGGGAATTAAAGATTTAGATCCAGCTAAAGTCATTATTGCCTATGAGCCTGTTTGGGCTATTGGGACAGGTCAAAATGCCACTCCTGAGCAGGCTGAGGAGGTGCATAGCTTTCTTAGAGAAAGCTTGAGGAAACTCTTTGGTGAAAGAGCCTCAGCTGTGCCTATCCTCTACGGAGGAAGTGTTACTCCCGAAAATGTGGCCTCCCTCATGGCTAAGGCTAATGTAGATGGAGTCCTTGTGGGCGGAGCTTCTTTAGATCCAGAAAAATTTTTTAAAATTGTAAGTATTGAGGTTTTAAAGGAGAGCCATAAGGGATGTAGCCTTCCTGATTATTCATCTTTGAGTAAGGATATCTTAGAAATACCTCAAAAATACAAAAGATTAGTAATAGTAGGCGCAAGTCCTAAACCAGATCGTCCAAGCTATATAGTGATGGAATATCTATTAAGAGAGGGCTTTCAGGTAATTCCTGTAAATCCACGCTATCCTGAAATCTTAGGTCAAAAGACCTTTCCCGATTTGGAGAGTATACCTTCTGATTTTTCCCCAGAGGTTATTATTATCTTTAGGAAAAGTAGCGAGGTCTTCCCTCTTGTGGAGCGAGCCCTTAAACTAAAGCCCAAGGTGATCTGGTTGCAAGAGGGAATTGAAAATGAAGAGGCAAAAACCTTAGCAGAAAGCCAAGGAATAAAGGTAGTTATGAATAAATGCTTTAAGAAGGTGCACCAGATCTCTAAATGGAACATTTAGAAAGTTCCCGGGGTTTACTTGAAACCTTTGAACATCTAAGGAAGGTCCTTCACTATCGAAAAGAGGATCTCTTAAGCATTAGTCTTTATGCGCTCATGGAGCAAGTGAAAAGTTTTTTAACTTTAGAACCAAAGATATATTTTAGCGAACTCTTTTTAGAAATTCTGAGCAAGCTCTCCTATGGTCTCTATATTAAGAGTAATCTCCTTTTGAATTTACCTCCACCAATAGTTGAAGAGGAGGTAACAGGGAAAGATTATCTCAGGGAACGTGCCTTTTTTTGGTATCAAGCTTTACCTCTGGAGAGGCTTTTAAATGAAAAGATCTTTCTGCCCAAGGTTAATGGGGTTACTGTGCCTGACAGACAGGAGGGAAAAGGCGATCCTTCACAGCTAATTAAAGCTCTCTTAGACCTTTTAGAAAGGATTAAGCAAGAACCCACTCTTACCTTAAATTTGGATACCCCATCAATTGAAGAATACCTGGAAAGGCTAAAGAGTTTTTTGAAAGTCCACCCTGTGACCACTTGGGAGGAGCTAAGCAAAATATTTAATTTTGCTGACCTTCTGGAAAAGGTCTATTTTTTCTTAGCCCTTCTTTTTTTAGTTTTTGAGGGCATCTGCGGCGTGCATCAGGATGAGCAAGGAATAATTCATATATTTATAAAGCCCTAAAAAACTTGTTTTTAAATAAAAAATGGGGAAAAATTATACAGTTTTAGTAAAAATTCTTCATAAAGCCTTAAAACCTTTTTAAATAAAATTTGACTATTTTGCTTAGTCTTTTAAAAAAGGTTGATATGAATTACACCATTGTTCATATTGTTGAAAATTGCACAGGCTGTGAGGAATGTGTTAAGGTCTGTGGAGAAAATCACCAGGGTTTGTCCAACTGTCGAATTTTCAAGGTAGGTTCTAAATTTGCGTATTTTTCCTGTTTGCAGTGTAAGAAACCTCAGTGTGCAGCTGCCTGTCCAGTTTTTGCTTTGGCTAAGAAGGGAGAAATAGTGGCCTTCTATCAAAATCTCTGTGTAGGCTGTAAAAATTGTATTGAGGCCTGTCCCTGGGGGGTTCCGCGTTTTAATTTTAATACTGGGACCATAGGGAAGTGTGATCTTTGTTTTCAACGGGTAGAAAGGGGGGAGTTACCCTATTGTGTCTCTGCCTGCCCGAATAAGGCCTTAGAGATAAAAGAATTGAAGGCCAAGGAGTAAGGGAAGATGGGCGGTCTTTTGCCTTTACTAATTTTTGCTGGGTTGGTATTGGTCATTGGGCTTTCTATGCTTTTGGCTAACAGACTTATTGCCATAAGAAAGCCCTTTCCTGAAAAGTTGATTGCCTATGAGTGTGGAATAGATCCCTCTGGGGATACTAAAGGGCCCTTTAAGGTAAAGTTCTATCTTATAGCCCTTATATTTCTTATCTTTGATGTAGAAGTAGTTTTCCTTTATCCTTGGGCTGTAGTCTTTGAGGAATTGTCTTGGTTTGGTTTTGTGGAGATTTTCATCTTTGTAGTTATGCTTTTTGCAGCCTATCTTTATGCCCTTAGTGAAGGAGGCTTGAAGTGGGAGTAGAGAAGTCCACTATTGAGATTGCTCCCTCTGTTAGGCAGATACCGGGGACACCTGCCTTTATTACCCCTATAGATAAGATTTTTAACTGGGCCAGGGCTTCTTCTATTTGGCCTATGACCTTTGGTCTTGCCTGCTGTGCCATTGAGATGATGGCTACAGGGGCCAGTCACTTTGATCTTGACCGTTTTGGTATCATCTTTAGGGCCTCACCAAGACAGGCTGATTGTCTTATTGTGGCTGGTACAGTTACTAAAAAGATGGCTCCTATGATAAAGAGGGTCTATGAACAAATGGCAGAGCCAAAATATGTTATTGCTATGGGAAGTTGTGCCTGTTCTGGAGGGATCTTTAGGACCTATTCAACGGTGCAGGGAGTAGATGAGTTTTTGCCTGTGGATATCTATTTGCCAGGCTGTCCCCCAAGGCCTGAGGCTCTAATTTATGCCCTTCTTCAGTTACAAGAAAAAATGAAGAGAGAAACAGGTAGATGGGGATTTTGGAGAAAATAGATATGGAAACCCTATTAAAAAACTTAAAAGAAAAGTTTCCTCGTTATATTTTGGACCTAAGAGAGGGAGATACTACGACCTTAACAGTTAAAAGGGAGGGTTTTTTAGAGATAATGCAATTTCTCAAGGGAGAAGGCTTTAATCATCTTATTGATCTCTGTGGTGTGGACTACCTAAATTATAAGCTTGAAGCAAAGCCTGAACGCTTTGAAGTGGTTTATCATCTCTATAGTATTTCCCGAAAGGAGCTCTTAAGGGTAAAAGTGCCCATTCCAGAGAAGGACTGTTGGCAATACTCTCTAACTTCCCTTTGGAAGACCGCTAATTGGTTTGAAAGAGAGTGCTATGACATGTTTGGGATTGTCTTTAAGGGACATCCAGATTTAAGAAGGATCCTTATGCCTGAAGATTGGGAAGGCTTTCCCTTGCGAAAAGACTATCCCTTGCAACTTGAAGAGGAGAGAGAATGGAAGGTGTATAGGGAGCTTAAGACTAAAGCCAGGGGTGCCAGATGAGTTCTTCCCTAATTGAAGTAAGGCCAAAGAGGGTAAACTCTGACCAGTATGAAGAGCCCTTTTATCTTAATCTTGGGCCTCAGCATCCTTCAACGCACGGAGTTTTGAGGCTTGTCCTTGAACTTGATGGTGAGACCATAGTGGGGTGTGATCCCCGTATTGGCTATTTACATCGAGGTGTGGAAAAGCTTGCGGAAAATCTGAACTATAATCAGACCATTGTGCTCAGTGATCGTTTAGATTACATTGCCTCTGCAGCCAATAATACGGTCTTTTGTTTAGCCTTTGAGAAGCTCTTTGGGCTAAAGGTGCCAAGAAGGGCAAGGCTTTTGAGAACTATAGTGAATGAGATGGCCCGTATATCAAGCCATCTCCTCTGGCTTGCCACCCATGCTCTTGATATAGGGGCTATGACTGTTTTTCTATATTGTTTTCGTGAGCGTGAAAGGCTTCTTAATATTTTTGAAGAGATCTGCGGGGCAAGACTAACTCATAGTTATGTTCGAGTAGGTGGAGTGAGACAGGATTTCACCCAAGAAGCCATAGAGAGCCTAAAAAAATTTACCGAGGAGTTCCCTCAATTGATTTTAGAGTATGAGACCTTAATTGATGTGAATAGAATTTGGCTTGAAAGGACCAAGGGTATAGCTGTGGTCTCTGCTGAAGAGGCTATAAACTTGGGTTTAACAGGACCTGTCTTAAGAGGTTCTGGAGTTCCCTATGATGTGAGAAAGTTTAGACCATATGATGCATACGATGAAGTAGAATTTGAGGTGCCTGTGGGGGAGCGGGGGGATGTCTATGACCGTTATCGTGTTAGAATGATGGAGATGCGGCAGTCTAATAGGATAATTAAACAGTGTTTAGAAAAGCTTCCTGAGACTGAGGGTGAGCCTATTATAGCTGAGGATGCTCCTGATCTTCTTATCCCTGAGAGAATGAGAGAGCCAGAGCCAAAACCTCATCCTAAAAAAGGTTTTATTTTTACGGGAAGGGAAGTGTTCCCAGTTCCACCAGGGGAGGCCTTTGCCAGTATCGAATCTCCAAAGGGCGAACTTGCAGTCTATGTGGTGAGTGATGGCACGAATAAACCCTGGAGACTTAGGATTAGAACACCATCATTTGTGCACATATCTGCTATACCAAGCTTAGCGAAGGGACATTTAATAGCAGACCTTATTGCTATAATTGGGACTTTGGATGTGGTTTTAGGAGACTGTGATAGGTAAGAAATAGAGAGTTGTATTTTGATATTTAGGGAGGGGGGCTTGATGGATATTACCCTTTTACAAGGGCCAGTTCTTGTGGCCGTTTCAGGTCTTATTCTCCTTCTTGTTTCACTTACACATGTAGCCTATCTTACTTATGCAGAGAGGAAGATTATAGCGAGGATGCAGCAAAGACTTGGTCCTAATAGAGTTGGCCCGAGGGGAATATTGCAACCTATAGCTGATGTATTGAAACTTATTCAGAAGGAGGATATTTTTCCTGCAACCGTTGATCGGCCCATTTTTGCCATAGCCCCCCTTATATCCTTAGTTTGTGCTGCCTCTGGTCTTGCTTTGATACCCCTTTGGGAAAGGTTTGTCCTCAGCAATCTAAATGTGGGGCTTCTTTTCATACTTGCTCTGAGTTCTTTAAGTGCCTATGGAGTTATTTTGTCTGGCTGGGCATCCAACTCAAGATACGCCTTTCTTGGGGCTTTGAGGGCAAGTGCCCAGGTTATAAGCTACGAGGTAGCTATGTCTTTAGCCTTACTTTCCGTGGTATTAATGGCTGGATCTTTTAATCTTCAGGATATAGTAAAGGCCCAGATGGAAAGCCCTTTTAAGGTCTTTCTCATACCCCAAATTGTTGCCTTTTTTGTATTTATGGTTTCAGCCTTAGCAGAGACAAATAGAGTCCCCTTTGATTTACCTGAGGCAGAAACAGAGCTTGTGGCTGGTTATTTTGTGGAATACAGTGGTATTCGCTTTGCCCTTTTTTACCTTGCGGAATATTTTGGTATGGTAGTAATGAGTGCCCTTGCTGTTACTTGTTTCTTAGGTGGTTATGCTGGTCCCTTTGAGGTCCCTGGTCTTCCTTTCTTTTGGTTTTTAATAAAATTATATTTACTACTCTTTTTCTATATATGGGTAAGGGCAACCTTACCTCGTTATAGGTATGACCAGCTCATGAGCCTCGGATGGAAGGTCCTTATTCCAGTGGCGCTCCTTAATCTCTTTGTAACAGCCTTTTTAAAATTAATGTTTTGAGGGAAAAGAGATGGGGCTACTGCAGAAGGTATTACTTCTTGAGATCTGGAAAGGGCTTGCCTTAACTTTAAGAAAATTGCTTTTGGAAAGGCCAGTGACTATTCAGTATCCTGAAAAGGATAAGGTCATCCCAAAACCCGGTTTTCGAGGGAGACATGCCTTAGTTAGAGATCCTCAAAGTGGAGATACTTTATGTATTGGCTGTATGAGATGCGCAAGGGTTTGCCCTTCTAAGTGTATTCAAATTGAATATGAAGTGGACCCAGAGGCAAAAAGGAGAAGGATAGTGCGTTATGATATTGAGGCCCTGAGATGTGTCTACTGTGGATATTGTGAAGAGGTATGCCCTGTTAATGCGGTGGTTTTAACGGAGTTTTTTGAGTATATTGGTTTTAGTCGTGAAGAGCTTTATTTTACCAAAGAAAAGTTATTACAGAACTGGGATGATTTTATAAAAACCCAAAAGAGACCTTACTTAAATCCCTTCTGGAAACCAAGAGGATATCCAGAGAGACTTTTACCAGCCAAAAAGAGAGCCTTTACAGGTGTATGAAGTTATGAATTGGGACTATCTTGTGTTTTTTTATTTGGCCTTAGGTATGTCTTTACCAGCCCTTTTGGCTGTGGTTTCCAGGAATCCTGTTCATGCAGTTTTATGGGTATTAGTGCTCATACTACATCAGGCCTTTATGCTGTATACCCTTGGTTCTGAGTTTTTGACAGCCGTTCAGATTATAGTGTATGCTGGCGCGGTGCTTGTTCTCTTTCTTTTTGTTGTCTATCTCATAAATCTTCGTAAAGAGGAAAGATGGCACGTTTTTGTTTCTAAAGCCTCACTTGGTTTGATGATCTTTCTTATTTTTGTCTTCTTTTTCTTTAAATCCCTTCTATTTCTTACGGCTTTAGTACCTTCCTTTAAGGCGCAGCTTCCTTATGATGTCTCTCAAGGGACCAATCTCATGTGGATGGCTCGCTATCTCTTTACCCACTTTCTCTTCCAGTTTGAGGTCATTGGCGTTATCCTCTTAGTGGTTGTTTTGGGTGCTGTCTTTTTATTGAGAAAGTTAAAGGAGGAGCAATATGGTTCCCTTTGAATATTATGTTTTCTTAAGTTTTTTACTCTTCATTATTGGCTTGATAGGTGTGCTATTTAGGAGAAATTTAATTATTTTACTTGTCTCCTTAGAAATTATGATGAATGCCCTAATCATTTTTTTTGCTGCCCTTTCTCACTTTACTCATGATACTACTGGATACTTAATAGTTTTTTTCTTGATAGCTATGGCTGCAGCTGAAGCTGGAGTAGGTTTAAGTTTAGCAGTGCTATTATATAAGAAACTTCGCAAGGTCTATACTGAAGAAATAAACTGCTTTAGGGGATAGCCTATGGCCTCTCTTGCTGCAACTGAAATGGTTAGTTCCTTTAATTTAAAAGTTTTTTTAGTGCCTTTCTTACCCTTGATAGCCTCCCTTACCACCCTTATTTTCGGTAAAAGATATTTTCCCGACAAACCCTATGTATTGCCTGTTTCTGCCCTTTTGGTAAGTTTTCTCCTTTCATTAAGCCTTCTCTTTGAGGTTATCTCAGGAAAGATATACAACTTTGATCTCTATTCGTGGATAGTAGCAGGCAATTTCAAGGTTGGCCTTGGATTTCTTGTGGATCCCCTTTCTATTATGATGCTTTGCATGGTTACCTCACTTTCCTTTTTAATTCATGTTTATTCTATTGGTTACATGAAGGGTGATCCAGGTTATTATAGATTTTTTTCTTATATATCCCTATTTACTTTCTTTATGCTCATGCTCGTGCTTTCCAATAATTTAGTACAACTCTATCTTGGTTGGGAGGGAGTAGGGCTCTGTTCCTATTTGCTTATCGGTTTCTGGTATGAGAAAAAGAGTGCAAGCGATGCAGCTAAAAAGGCCTTTATAGTTAACCGTGTGGGAGATTTTGGTTTTGCCTTGGGTATCTTTGCCGTATTTTATTATCTGGGCACCCTCTATTATCACGAAATATTCCCCAAGTTACCTCAGCTTTCCCAGGTCTATTTAAGCCTTGGTGGTTATGAGATACATGTGCCCTTTTTGATAGCCTTTCTTTTATTCTGTGGGGCTATGGGGAAAAGTGCCCAGTTTCCTCTGCATACCTGGCTTCCTGATGCCATGGAAGGGCCTACTCCAGTTTCAGCCCTCATACATGCTGCTACCATGGTTACAGCGGGAGTCTTCATGGTTTCAAGGCTTCATGCCCTATTTGAAATGAGTGATTATGCTATGGCCATGGTGGCTTTTGTAGGGGTATTTACTTCCTTTATGGCAGCTACCATTGCTCCTACGCAGTTTGATATTAAAAGAGTTATAGCTTACTCAACTCTATCACAGCTTGGTTACATGTTTATGGCCTGTGGAGTAGGTGCCTTTGCTGTGGGGATGTTTCATCTCTTTACCCATGCCTATTTTAAGGCCTTACTCTTTCTTGGGGCAGGAAGTGTCATACATGCCCTTCATCATGCAGCAGATCCCAATGATATACGTATCATGGGGGGATTAAGAAAGTATATGCCTATTACTTTTTGGACCTTCTTAATTGCCTCTCTTTCCATCTCAGGCGTTCCAGGACTTGCCGGTTTCTTTAGCAAAGACGAAATCCTTGCCTATGCTTTTTTTTCCAAATATCCTTGGGGTAAGTTCATCTGGTTTATGGGGGTTGTTATTGCCTGTATGACAGCCTTTTATACTTTTAGGGTCTTTTTCAAGGTCTTTTTTGGTGAATTTCGTGGAGAAGAGGCCCTTCACGGTCATCATCCTCATGAATCTCCTAAGGTGATGACTATACCTTTGATTATTATATCTATTGGGGCTATTTTTTCTGGATGGCTTGGTATTCCCGAATCCTTAGGTGGTGGGGCACACTTTCAAAGGTTTTTAGAAACAGTCCTTGGACATCCCGAATTACCCCATGTAGAGCATAGCACTGAATATTTCTTAATGGCCCTCTCAGTTTTGGCCGGACTCTTAGGTATATTCCTTGCCTATCTGATCTACGTAAAGAACCCCTCATTAGAAACAGTATTTTCTTCGCGTTTTAGGTTTGTATATAACTTTATTTATAGAAAGTGGTATTTTGATGAGCTCTATCATAAGATCATTGTAGTTCCCACATTATGGCTATCGAGAACTGTAGTAAATCTCATTTTAGATACCTTTGTTATTGATCAAACTGTTAATGGCTCAGCTAAGACTGTAGAAGCCACTGCTGGTTTCTTTAGGAGATTTCATACAGGTCTAATTAATCATTATAACTGGTTTATTCTCTTAGGTCTTATTATATACTTTCTTTTTATGTATCTAAAGTGAGGAGGAGGGCAGGGTGAACATCTCAGGAATTTTGAGTTGGATTTTGTGGTCACCCCTAATTGGTATATCAATTATCCTCTTAACTCCCAGGGAGAGAGAGAGAATAATTAAGGCTATAGCCCTTATTACGGCCCTTTTTGATTTCCTGCTCTCTGTTGTTTTATTACTTAACTTTGACTTTAGTAATCCACATTTTCAGTTGGTAGAAAAGAAGCTATGGATTGAGGCTATAAATAGTTATTACTTTCTTGGAGTTGATGGGATAAGCATTCTTTTCGTGCCTCTTTCTACCTTGGTTACTCTTCTATGTATCCTCATTTCCTGGGACTCTATTAAAGAAAAGGTTAAGGAATTTTATCTTGCCCTTTTATTTACCAATATTGCTATGGTGGGAGTATTTTTATCCCTTGATCTACTTCTCTTTTATGTCTTTTGGGAGGCCCTGTTAATTCCCATGTATTTAATCATTGGGATTTGGGGTGGTCCAAGAAGAATTTATTCTACTATCAAGTTTTTCCTTTATACCTTCTTTGGTTCTATTTTCATGCTTGTAGCGATTATCTATCTCTTTCTGCAATACGGAACTTTTGATTATACTGTCCTTTTAGGGAAGAGCTTTGCTCCCCATGTGGAGAAACTACTCTTTCTTGGATTCCTTATAGCCTTTGCTGTAAAGGTCCCTATGTGGCCGGTTCACACCTGGCTTCCCGATGCCCATACTGAGGCTCCGACAGCAGGTTCAGTTATTTTAGCTGGAATTCTCATAAAGCTTGGTGGATATGGTATGGTAAGATTTTTATTGCCCCTATTCCCTCAGGCAACCCTCTATTTTGCCAATCTAATACTTTTCCTCTCTGTTATAGCTATTATCTATGCAGGTCTTGCCTGTCTTTGGCAAAGCGATTTGAAGAGACTTATTGCCTATAGTTCTGTAAGTCACATGGGCTTTGTAACCATAGGTATATTCTCGTTAAATCCAGTGGGAATTAATGGGGCTATACTTCAAATGATCAATCATGGAATAGTAACTGGGGCACTTTTTATGTGTGTAGGAGTTATTTATGATAGAACCCACAGCAGAGCTATAAATTATTATGGTGGTCTTGCTACCACTTTTCCCTTTTATGCGGCCCTATTTATGATCTTTACCCTGGCAAGCATTGGCTTGCCTGGCACTAATGGATTTATAGGGGAATTTCTTATCCTACAGGGCACCTTTCTCAAAGATAAACTGTTTGCAGCTCTTGCTGCTACTGGCGTTATAATAGGTGCCGCTTACATGCTATGGCTCTATCAGCGAGTCTTCTTTGAAAAACCTAAGGCTCATCTTTATGGGCTAACTCCCATGAAATGGAATGAAATTATCTCTCTCATATCCATGGTTATATTAGTCTTTCTAATAGGGCTCTATCCAACTTTGTTATTAGATTTTATGAAAGCAACAGTGGCTAACTTACTCATCAAGTTCACATAGGAGGAGTTCGGTGTTTACTTTGAGTTTGAATTTAGGCGTGATTTATCTTGAGTTAATATTACTTTTTACAGGTTTATTCCTTTTCTTGGTTGACCGCTTTATTTCTAAGAAGGGATATGCTTTTTGGTTAAGTTTATTTGTAGCCCTATTTTTAGTAGTCCTTCTACTTGTTTTGCCTTTTGGGGAGTTCACAAGGGCCTTTAAAACAGACTTTTATTCGGCCACTTTAAAATTCCTGCTAAGCACAGGGCTTATTTTTATATTAGTCCTTTCCTATGATTTTTTAAGTAAATTTAAAGCCTTAAATTTAGGAGAATATTATGGTTTAATTTTTTTCTCTGTCCTTGGTGTCTATATTATGTTATCCAGTCAAGACTTTCTAACTCTCTTTTTAGGTATGGAATTGATGAGTATTCCTATCTACTTTCTCATCGCCTCATCCTACGTGTACAAAAAAGTCTCCATAGAGGGAGCTATAAAGTATTTCGTAGTGGGTGCAATAGGTTCGCTCTTTTACATTTTAGCCCTCGGTATAGCTTATTACATGACAGGCTCTCTCTATTTTGATGCACTTTTTAGTAAATTAGTACAAGGTCTGTACAAAAGCGAGATCTTCATTGCCTCTTTAACCTTTTTATTTTTACTAATAGCCTTTTCCATTAAGCTCTCTTTAGTGCCTTTTCATATGTGGGCTCCTGATGCCTATGAGGCCTCCCCTTTACCTATTACAGCTTTCTTAGCAGGAATTATTAAATTTGCCATGTTGGCAACCTTGATAAAGCTTTTAATATTAGCTTTTTCGCCTCTAAAAATAGATATAGGCAAGCTGTTGATTCCCACTGCCCTTTTAACTATCCTGATTGGCTCTTTACTTGCTATTAAGCAGGACCATATAGTGAGGTTACTTGCCTATTCCTCTATAGCCCATGTTGGATATGCTACTCTTGGGCTTGTTAGTGGGGACTTTACTGGCTATGGATTTTCCCTTTTTTATATGTTCGTCTATCTATTTATGACCATTGGTAGCTTTGCCTTGCTTATATATTTGGCTAAGATAAAGGAATCCATGCTTCTTATACCACAGCTAAGCGGTCTTGCCCAACAATTACCACTTGTTAGCTTTTTTATTTTACTTATATTCTTTTCATTAGCAGGGATACCACCTACCGCTGGTTTTATGGCTAAGTTCTATCTTTTTGTCGTATTAGTAAAGAGTAAGTATCTCTGGGTAGCTATTTTTGCCTTAATATTCTCTATCCTCGGAGCCTATCCTTATCTGAGGGTTATAAAGGTAATCTATATGGATAGCCCTGTCGTTAAAGTTTCCAAGGCCCCTTATTCAACGTTTTTTTTGATACCAACAATTGTGTCATTACTAATTATTCTATTTCTTGGCATATATCCTTCCCCTATGGTTAACTTTATATCGCGTTCTTTGAATCTCTATATAAGTTTACACTTTTTTCATTTCTAAGGGCTGATTTCTCGAGGGTAATTTTTTCAAGAAGTTTATTTTTCATTAGGAATTCCCTCATTTTTCTTGTCTGTGCCCCTTTTATGGGGAAAACTTTATATAAAGACTTCAAAAGATACAGTGAGGGATAGCAAATAAAAATGATAAAAAATTAGAAAAAAAGGCTATAATTTCTCAGGAATTACCTTTATGAGATTTGACTTTCTATTAAAGTTCTTAAAATGTGATATGAAAATATTAAGCATTCTGAAGGAGGTGGAGCAATGTCAGAACTTTACTTTAAAAGGCCGATGCCTCATGGTGGTAAACTTGTAGAGAGAGTAATTACGGACAAGAGGGTGGCCAAGAAGTATCTTCATGCCTGTAAAAGGGTGTGCCCTACGTATGAAATTAAGCCTACTTTACACTATAAGAGGGGAGTTCCTGTAAGGAATGTTTATCGTGAGATTATGTCAGTTTGTTACGGTTTTTTTAGTCCAGTAGAGGGATCCATGACTTCAGCTGAGCTTGAGAGTGTTCTTACAAAGAGAAGGTTATTATCTGGGTGGGTATTCCCTTATCCCATTCTCTTTGATATTTCACGTGAGGACTATCAGAAATTAGGAGTAAGTGAAGGTGATCGTTTAATTCTTACTTTAAAAGGAAAGCCCTTTGCACTTCTTGACATTGAGGAGGTATACGAGATTGATCCTGAAGAGTTAGCTAATAGAACCTTTGGAACCCCAGAGACCAATCCTGAGGTGGTAAGAGAGAAATTTGACGATAAGCATCCAGGTTGGGTTATTTATAGATCGCACAATCCTATTATTCTTGCTGGAAAATATACCATAATAAATGAGCCTGTATTTAAACCACCCTATGACAGGTTTTGGGTTCCTCCAAGAAAGTGCCGTGAAATTTTTGATCAAAGGGGATGGAGGACAGTTATTGCTCATCAGACCAGAAATGTTCCCCATGTGGGTCATGAACACCTCATGAAGAATGCTGCTTATACTGGAGATGTAGAGCCCTGTCATGGTATTCTTGTTAATGCCATTATAGGTGTTAAGAGAAGGGGAGATTATCCTGATGAGGCCATTTTGGAGGCACATGAGGCTGTAAATAAGTATGGTTACATAAAACCTGAGAGGCATTTGGTAACCTTTACATTGTGGGACATGAGGTATGGTAATCCCCTTGAGAGTTTACTCCATGGAATTATTCGTCAGAATATGGGGTGTACTCATCACATGTTTGGGCGTGACCATGCTGCAGTAGGTGAGTATTATGACTCATTTGCAACTCAGACGCTATGGCTCAAGGGAATACCCAGTTATGGTTTTGATAAGCCTGTTAATGAGGTAGATGGTGGGCTTATTATTAGGCCTCAGAACATGAGAGAATTCTGGTATTGTCCTGTTTGTAAGGAGATGGTTTATAGTGAGACTTGTGGCCACACTAAGCAGAAACAGAAACTTTCTGGTAGTTTAATTAGAGGGCTTGTAGCTGAGGGTGTTCAGCCACCAAACATTATCATGAGGCCAGAGGTATTCAAGGTGGTAGTGAAGTGGTGGAAGAAGTTTAATTATCCTTTTGTTAATGAAAAATATGTGCAGTGGAAGGAGCAGGAGCTTGAGGTGGATGTTCCTGATTTGGATTAATAGTCTAAATAACTAAAAGGGGGTGTTGAAATGGAATATATACTTGAGATCTTCTTAGATGATTACAGGTTAGGAAAGATTAAGGGGACGCCTGTAGAGTCCCAGATTGAAACGGTCTTTGGTGGGGAGTTAAAGGTTTTAAGGGTAAAGGTTGGCGAGGAGGTAAAAAATGAGATTTTAAAGGCTTTTGAGACTGCAAGAATAGATTCTCGTGCTTGTATAACAGACACTCCTGTAGCTTTTAGAAGGGCTTTATTTGAGGAAATTGCTAAGCAGAAGAGTCTTTCAGAGGATGTAGTTAAGGCACTTCTTGGCAGGATTGAGGAGATTAAGGAGCTTGCTGCCAAGGAGTCTGAGTTTTTACCTGCTCCTGAGATAGAGGATTAAAATTAAAACAATAATAAGGAGGTGGTATTATGCCAAGTTATGTGAATCCTGAAAAGTGTGATGGTTGCAAGGGTGGGGACAGAACGGTGTGCATGTATATCTGTCCCAATGACCTGATGATTCTTGATCCTGAGGCTATGAAGGCTTATAATCAGGAGCCTGATCAATGTTGGGAGTGCTATAGTTGTGTTAAGAGCTGTCCACAAGGTGCTATATCTGTGAGGCACTATGCAGATTTTGCTCCACTTCATGGAACTTGCCAGCCCATGAGGGGAACCAGTGATATTATGTGGACCATTAAATTCAGGAATGGTGTTGTGGTTAGATTTAAATTCCCCATCAGAACTACTCCTGAGGGGTCAGCTGATCCAACCTTAGGGCTTGGTGATCCTGATCCTGCTAAGATTAATACAAATCAGCTATTTACTGAGGCTATCCAGGGAGTGGAACCTAAGAAGCCAGAGGCAGTTGTAAATAAGGTATTTCCTTGTATTGACAAGAAGATGACCATTTAAAAATTAAATAAGAGGAGGTGAAGGCTATGCCTAAGATTCAGAGCTATAATTTTGGATTACCTTTAGCAGAGCCAGAGATTGTAGAGAAGGAGACTGATATACTTATAGTTGGTGGTGGTATGGCTGCTTGTGGTGCTGCCGTTGAGGCTGTGCGTTGGGCCAAACCCCATGGCTTAAGGATTATCCTTTGTGACAAGGCTGCTATGGAGAGATCTGGTGCTGTGGCTATGGGGCTTTCTGCTATTAATACCTATATAGGGGAGAATAAACCTGATGACTATGTGAGGATGGTTAGATGTGACCTTATGGGTATTATTCGTGAAGACATTTCATTTGATGTGGGAAGACATGTTGATGATACTGTTCATGCTTTTGAAGAGTGGGGTCTTCCTATTTGGAAGCAGGATCCAAATACTGGTAAAACTTTAGATGGTGCAGAGGCCAAGGCCAGGGGATTGTTGCTCAAGAATGGAGCAAAGCCTGTCCGTTCTGGTCGTTGGCAGATCATGATTAATGGTGAGTCTTATAAGGTGATTGTAGCTGAGGCAGCTAAGAATGCCTTAGCTGGTTATGATAAGGCTGAAATTATTGAAAGATGCTTCATTGTTAGACCGCTTCTTGATGCCAATGAGAAGAATAGATGTGCTGGAGCTGTCGGTTTTTCTGTGAGAGAAAACAAAATCTTCATTATCAAGGCTAATGCCACATTACTTGCCACAGGTGGTGCTGTGAATATTTTCCGTCCCAGATCTATTGATGAGGGTAAGGGTAGGACATGGTATCCCGTTTGGAATCCTGGATCTGGCTATGCCATGTGTGCCATGAGTGGAGCTAAGCTTGTGCTTATGGAGAATAGATTTGTGCCTGCAAGGTTTAAGGATGGATATGGTCCAGTAGGTGCATGGTTCTTACTCTTTAAGGCTCGTGCAACTAATGCTTTTGATGAGGATTATGTGGCCAAGCATAAAGAGGAGCTCAAGAAGTTTGCTCCTTATAGTGAGGCCTCTGTTGTAGGAACCTGTTTAAGAAACCATGCTATGCTTATTGAAATGAAAGAGGGTAGAGGTCCAATTTTGATGCATACTGAATGGGCTCTACAGGAAGCTGAAAAGAAGATGGATAAGAAGGAGTTTAAGCATCTTATAGCAGAGGCTTGGGAAGACTTCCTTGACATGTGTGTAGGTCAGGCAGGGCTTTGGGCTTGTTTAAACATTGAGCCTGAAAAGAAGCCTTCGGAGATTATGCCTACAGAACCTTACTTCCTTGGATCACACGCAGGATGTGCTGGTGCCTGGTGTTGTGGTCCTGATGAGGAGTGGGTTCCTGAGGAGTATAAGAAACCCTGGAGGGAGATTGGTCTCTACAACAGGATGACTACTGTTAAAGGGCTCTTCTGCGCTGGTGACACAGTTGGTGCATCAGGTCACAAATTCTCTTCTGGTTCTCATGTAGAGGGAAGGATTGCTGCTAAAGCTATGGTTAAATTCTGTTTGGATCACAAAGACTACAAGCCTGCTATTAAGGAGACTGCTGAGGAGCTCAAAAAAGAAATTTATGGTCCCTGGTATAGATTTGAGCAGTATAAGAATGCTACAACAGTCTATGAAGTGAATCCCAACTATCTCATTCCTCGTCATATCCAGGCAAGGCTTATGAAGCTTATGGATGAATATGTGGCTGGTACTTCTACTTACTACATGACCAACAAGATAATGTTAGAGAGAGGTCTTGAGCTTCTGAGGATGCTTAAAGAGGATATGGAGCTTGCTGCGGCCAGAGATTTACATGAGCTTATGAGGGCTTGGGAGAACAGGCACAGGGTATGGACTGCTGAGGCTCATCTGCTTCACATACTATTTAGAGAGGAGACTCGTTATCCTGGATACTACTACAGGGCAGACTATCCCAATATTGATGATGCAAACTGGAGATGTTTCACCTTATCCAGGTGGAATCCTGAAACTAAGCAATGGGAACTTGAGACCTATCCATATGTGCAGATAATTCCTGATCCTCTTGGACCATAGCATTTAGCTCTCAGAGGGGGCTTGATAGCCCCCTCTTTTTTATTTTTTTTCAGAGTAGAATTTCTAAGTGTAGAAGTTCTACTCTGAAAAATGTTTTACAAGGAGGTTCAAAATGGCTAATTCAAGTATATTGGTTGTAGGGGGAGGCATTAGTGGAGTTACTGCTGCCATTGAAGCTGCTGAAATGGAAGTTCCTGTGTATTTAGTTGAAAAGGAGCCTACACTTGGTGGACGGGTTGGGCAGTTACGATATTATTTTCCCAAGTTATGTCCACCTAATTGTGGATTGGAGATTAACTACAAGAGGATGAAGGCAAATCCCAATTTGACGATTTACACAATGTCAGAGGTTTTAGAGATATCTGGTTCTGCAGGAGCATATAGGGTTAGGGTAAAAAAATATCCACGTTATGTCAATGATAATTGCACAGCCTGTGGTGCCTGTGAAAAGGTGTGTGAGGGTGAGAGGGTAAGTTCTTATGACTATGGCATGGGGAAAACCAAAGCGATTTATTTACCATCGCCGATGGCATTTCCCATGAAGTATGTGCTTGACAAAAGTGCATTAGCGCCAGGAGATTTAGAGCGGATAATGGCTGCTTGTCCATATAATGCTATCGATCCAGATATGAAAGAGGAGATTATTGAATTAGAAGTTGGAGCTATAATTTGGGCTACAGGTTGGAAGCTATACGATGCAACCAAACTTGATAATTTAGGTTATGGAAAGTATGCAAATGTAGTTTCTAATATGCAGGTTGAAAGAATGGCTTCTCCGTGGGGGCCAACGAAGGGAAATATCATTAGGCCCTCAGATGGAAAGGTTCCTAAGAGGGTTGCTTTTATCCAGTGTGCTGGCTCTCGTGATGAAAATCACCTTCCTTATTGTTCTTACATTTGCTGTCTTGCCAGTTTAAAGCACTCTTTATATTTTGCCGAAAAATCACCAGAAACAGAATGTCTCATCTTTTACATTGATATCAGAACTCCTGGTAGATATGAGAAGTTCTTGAGAAGGGCACAAAATGAGGCTAACATTAGATTCATAAAGGGGAAGGTAGCTAAGATTGAAGAAGATTCTGCCACAAAAGATCTCATTGTGACTGCTGAAGATACTATTACTGGTAAAAAGGTTAATGAGAGGGTAGAAATGGTAGTTTTAGCCCTTGGTATGCAACCAAGCATAGTGGGTAATTCGATTCCAGGGTTATCAACGGATGAATATGGTTTTGTTTTGGAAAAGGATGGAATTATTCCTGTTGGTTGTGCCAAGAAGCCACTTGATGTTATGACTTCAAATGAGACGGCAACTGGTGCTGTTATAAAGGCTTTACAAATTATTAAAAGAGCCTAAAAGGAGGTAAAAGATGGATAAGATAGGTGTATTTATATGTAAGAGCTGTGATATAGAAAAAAGGTTAAACATTGAAGAGCTTGAGGCGGTAGCCAGAGAGCAGGGAGTTAATTCTGTATATAGTGCCGAGTTTCTTTGTTCAAAGGAGGGACGTGATTTTATAAATAGTAAGATTCAGGAAGAGGGACTGGATGCAGTTTCTATTTGTGCTTGTTCTTTTAGAGTGAATTATGATGTCTTTAATTTTGGAAAGGTTGCGGTGGACAGGGTAAGTTTAAGAGAGGGAGTGGTCTGGAGTAGATTTCCCGTGGGTGAAGGTGGGGAAATTTTAGAGGATACTGTAGAAGTTGCAAGTGGGGTTAGTTTTAAGGATGAACTTATGGCGTTAGCAAAGGACTATATAAGAATGAGTATAGCTAAATTAAGAGTGTATAAGTTACCAGAGCCATTTAAGCCAGAGGAAGAGTTATCAAAAACCATTTTAGTCATTGGAGGTGGAGTTGCTGGGTTGACAGCTGCTTTAGAGTGTGCTAAGGCTGGATATGAGGTGGTTTTGGTAGAGAAGGAGAAGGAGCTTGGTGGATTTGCAGCGAAGATGAAGGCCCACTGTGAAACAAAGCCACCCTATAGGAACCTTGTTGAGCCTGTAGTTAAGGACCTAATTGCAGAAGTAGAAAGTAACGATAAGATAAAGATCTATAAGGGTGCCTTTGTGAGTAATATTGCTGGGGGGCCAGGTTTATTCAAGGTCAAGATTAAGCAAGGAGGGAAGGAAGAGGAGGTTAGAATTGGAGCCATTGTGCTTGCTGCTGGCTTTAAACCTTATGATGCCAGTAAGCTTAGTCATTTAGGATATGGCGTTGTGCCTAATGTGGTAACTAATGTTGAGTTTGAAAAAATGGCAGCCTCAGGCAAGTTTGCAAGGCCTTCAGATGGAGCCCCGATTAAAAGTGCTCTTTTTATCCAATGTGCTGGTCAGAGAGATGAAAACCATTTACCTTACTGTTCCAGTTTTTGTTGTCTTGCCAGTCTCAAGCAGGCTAAATATCTCAGGGATTCTGATCCTGAGTCTAAGGCTTATATCATTTATGAGTATATGAGGACTATGGGGATTTATGAGAATTTTTATAAGGTCCTACAAGATGATCCTGGTGTTTTCCTAACCAAGGGGGAGATTGTCTCTGTTAGTGAAGGGGCTGATGGTAAGGTAAAGGTTGTGGTTGATAATACTCTCCTTGGAGAAAAGATTGAGTTAGAAGTTGATGTGGTAGTCCTTGCTACAGGTATGGTACCTGTGACAGCTGATGAAGCGGTGCTAAATTTAGAATACAGGCAAGGTCCAGCCCTACCTGAACTTGAGCTCTTTTATGGTTATGCCGATTCTAATTATATTTGTTTCCCCTATGAGACAAGAAGGACTGGAATTTATGCGGCAGGTGCTGTTCATCAGCCAATGACCATTGATCAGGCAATTGAGGATGCTCGAGGTGCAGCCCTTAAGGCTATTCAGTGTCTAAAGGCAATAGAGGTTGGACATGCCGTGCATCCGAGAACATGGGATTATGCTTACCCCGAGTGGGACCTCAAAATGTGTACTCAATGCAAGAGATGTACAGAGGAGTGTCCTTTTGGTGCTCTTAATGAGGATGAGAAGGCCTTCCCCATTCCTTTTATTACCCGCTGCAGAAGATGTGGAACCTGTTTTGGTGCTTGTCCTCAGAGAATTATCAATTTCAAGGATTATTCCATTGATATGATAGGAAGTATGATTAAGGCTACAGAAATGCCTGAACAGGGGTACGAACAATATAGATTTATGGCCTTTGTATGTGAGAATGATGCCTATCCTGCTTTGGATATGTTAGCCTATAAGAGGATTAGTATCCCCGTATTCTTTAGAATTATTCCTGTTAGGTGTTTAGGGGCTGTAAATGTATCCTTTATTAAGGATGCTATGAGCAAAGGTTACGATGGAATTTTACTACTTGGCTGTAAATATGGAGAAAATTATCAGTGTCATTTTATCAAGGGTAGTGAGCTTGCCAACAGGAGAATGGAGAATGTGCAGGAAACTTTACAGCAACTTGCTCTTGAAATGGAGAGGGTTACTATAGATACAGTAGCTATTGATGAATTGGAGAAGATTTCAGATAAAATGAAGGAATTTGCAGAGTTGATTAAGAGTTACGGAGAAAACCCCTTTAAGGGATGGTAAGGAGGAGGGAATATGGGTAACCAATTAATCAAAGTTGATGCTGACCTAAGAGCAATAAAAGAAATTCAAGGCGTTGGTGGGGACACGGTAAAGAAATGCTATCAATGTGCCACTTGCTCCAGTGTTTGTCCCTTATCGCCAGATGAGGCTCCCTTTCCTCGAAAACAGATGATTCTTGCACAATGGGGTTTAAAGGATAGGCTTCTTGCAGATCCAAGCATCTGGCTTTGCCATCAATGTGGAGATTGTACTAAGTACTGTCCAAGGAATGCGAGACCTGGGGATGTCTTTGCATCTCTACGCCTTTTGGTAACAAGAGAGTTACTTCCTTTTAAATTTCTAAACACCTTTTTTAATCATTCCTGGGGGCTACCAATTTTAATTCTTATAGCTTTGTCTTATATCTTATTGGTAACTTTAGTTACTTTTCAGGGTTTACCTAACTTCTTAGATGCTACCTCATTCCCCTATAATGAAATTTATTACAAGATTGGATTTATAGATCTTCCTGCCAGAGTATTGATGATAGACATTGTATTTCTTTCATTAGCAGCTTTTGTGATCATCATTATGGCCAATGCGGTGAGTAAAATGTGGAATACCTATCTCGATTACTACAATATTCCACAGGCCTATAGATATGGGTTAGGAACTATACTTTCCAATTATTTAATCCCAGCCATAAAGGAAATTCTTAATCACAGCCGTTTTGAGAAATGTGGTGCCAATTCGTGGAGGGCTAATCCTCACAAGATGCTTCTCTTTGGATTTATTGTTCTTTTCATTACTACAGGCACCGTGTTTGTTTTTGCTGATCTTCTTGGGATGCATACGCCATGGAATCCCTTCACACATCCAGTGAAATGGATGGGTTATATAGGTGGCCTACTTCTTCTCTACGGGGTGATCGGCCTTATTTCTGGCAGGAATAGGGCAGTTCTTGAGAATTCCCTTAAGACTTCTTATCCTGATAGTTTTTTGCTTTGGCTTATACTGCTTGTTGGTGTCACTGGTTTTGGTATCGTTGTTTTTAGAACCCTTCCTATGCTTTATAATCTAACTGGACTCATTTATATTGCTCACCTGATTACAGTTTTCCTCCTCTTTCTTTCGATACCTTACTCTAAATTTTCCCATTTAGTTTTCAGAACTACAGGAATTGTCTTTGATCTTTACTACAAAGATGTGTTAAAAAAGATGTCTTCTTAGATCTGAGGTTTATTTACTACCGGACTTTAAGATAAACCTTGAGCTCAAAATAAGAGGTGGGGAGTGAAAGGCCCCACCTCTAACATCGTTTTATTCCAGGTCCACTTGAACTTTACCGTCTTTGGTGAAATGCACTCGGCCTTCCAGATATCTGGATTTAATTCCATGTTTCTTTAAAATTTCGTGAGCCATTTGGGCCCTAATTCCTGTTTCGCAATAGAGTATTATATCCTTATCTTTGGGTATTTCGGCTAATCTGTGCTCCAGTTCATCAAGGGGTATATTTTTAGCGGCCTTAACTTTTCCTTCCTTTACTTCATCAGGGTTTCTGACATCAATGATGAGGGTATTGGCAGGTGGATTTTGGGCTATTTTGAGGAACTCACTGGGGAGAATGGTTCCTGGTTTGGCTTTAGGTACATAGACAATCTTGGTTTGTGGTTCTCCAGCGGCTATAGGGAATCCTCTTTTTTTCCAGTCCTCAAATTCGATGGGCAAGATTCTAACATTTTTGTAGCCCCAGGAGAGGATTAATTTAGCAGCCTCTTCCTTCTTTGGTCCGTAGAGGATAATGGGAGCTTTTTTCTGGGTAGGGAATTGATCTTTCATCTTAGGAAGGTCTTCATAGGGAATAGATACTGCGGTAGCAATATATCCCTCTTTAACCATTTGTCTTGGTCTAAGGTCAATAAGGACATAGGCGTATTTTTCTTCTATGGCCTTTTTCATCCATTCTGGAGTGGTGATAGCATATTCACTTTGTATCCACTCAGGGAAACCTCCAAGATAGATTTTCACATTTGTATAACCTAAGGCCTTTGTTCTCAAGTAATTGGTGGGGCTTAAACAACCTCCGACACAATAAAAGATCACTATTGCGTTTTTATCAGGGGGAAGATTTCGGATAAATTGATCAAAAGCTGGTGCAGGTAGAGGTTTGGCTCCAGGAATGTGAGCCTCTTGATAGGCTGACATGGGACGGGAATCATAAAGGTAGACATTCTTACCATTGGCTAAAAGGTTTTTTAATTTTTCTTTATTTAAACGATCCTCCTCTGTAATTAATTTTAATACATCAAAGCGGGAAATTAGGACTGCCTTTTTCACTCCTTCTTTTTCCTCATATTGAATGGTAAATCCCCTGTTTCTAAAATTTTTTAAATCTTCTAATCCTTTTAGATTTTTAACTAATGTTTTTTCATCAAATCTAATTGTCTCTTTGTGTGTTCCAACATCAATAGTTAAAAGTTGTGCTTTATAAGAGACAGCATCTAAAAGCCCCATGATAACATTAGGAGTAGGTTGATGGCAACTTTTACAAAGTGGATGCATGGGCCCACCTTTAATTTCTACATTAGCAGTTTGCCCCGAAAGGTTGGAAGAAAACATGAAAAAGACAGGTAAACTAAGTAAATAAAGAACCTTCCGTTTTCCCATAATCTCCTCCCTTTTATAATTTTTTATTTGGTTTAATAAAATTCTTTAATTAAAATATTGCTAAAGTCAAGGACAAAAACTTGAAAATATTTGTAGGATTTTTAAAGAGACCATTATTTTAGTTAATTAGGGAAATTGCTCTTAAGATTTTTTTAATATTTCATAATTTTAAATGGATATATGTAATTAAGGCCTTAAGCTTATTAAGGGGGGCAATAAAGTGAATAAAAAGAAGTAAACAAGCCATGCCCTATGATAAATTGGTTAAGCTTTCAGCCTTTAGGGAGGTCACACTATTTGAGTGTAACCTACTTTTTGAAAAAGATTGAAGAGTATTTGCAAAGTTTGGAAAGGGTATTAAAGTAAATTTAAAAAGTTCCGATTTATATATAAAAAACTGAGGGTTCGGCTATGAAGATAACAGATATTATAACCGCTAAAACCCCTATAACCAAGGATAAAGAAATTAGACAAGAAAAAACTATTGAGGCCAAGGGAGTTTCTGAGGAGAAGGGCCAGATAGATCAAGACCAGGTTAAACTCTCTCTTAGTATTACTATAGAGCGTGCTAAGGAAGAGATTAAAAAGCTTCCAGAGCTAAGAGAAGAGAAAGTTAGAGAACTTCAGGAAAAAATTAATAGTGGGACTTATCAGGTCTCCAATCGGGATCTGGCAAGAGCTATGATAAGCTCCCTCATATCAGAAATCTCTTAAGTGCTTCTTTCCTTGACTAATTTTTGCCATATCTTGCTTGTGGAGATCTCGTAGGTAAAGGGGATGCGTATCACCTTCCCCCCATAGCTTTTAACAAAGTTAGCCCCTACGATTTTTTCTTCCTCCCAATCAGCTCCTTTTACCAAGATGTCTGGTCTTAGGGCCTTAATAAGTTCTTCAGGTGTTTCCTCGTCAAAGAGGACAATGTAATCTACCGAGTCAAGACTTGATAAGACTTTGATTCTTAGCTCTTGGGGATTAATAGGTCTCTCTTCTCCTTTTATTTTTCTCACAGAAAGATCACTGTTTAACCCCACCACCAAAAAATCCCCCTGTGCCCTTGCTTGGGCAAGATAATCAACATGTCCAGCGTGTAAAATATCAAAGCATCCATTAGTGAAGACCATAATTTGTCCAAGGCTTCGCCGTCTGGCTGTTATCTCTAATAACTGTTCAAGGCTCTTGAGCTTTCCCTTTCCTGTGTAAGGAGTTTTCAGGGGATAGGGAAGTATTTTGGATTCAAAATGGAGGGAAATCTGAGCAATTTCTTCTCTCTCACCAAGACTTATAATCTCCTCTCCTGAGGGAGCATAGATTCTGGATCTTCCTCCCAAGATGAGATCATCAATTCGTCCTACTGCGTTTATTCCCAGCACATAGTGTTGATTTTCTATGGCCCTTGCTTTTAAAAGAGATATAAAATGCTCTATGCGAACAGCTGGCCATTGTGCAGGAACCACTAAGCCTAAAGCCCCCTCTGCAATAAAGGATCTGGCAAGCTCAGGACTTCTCAATTCAAAACATAGAATTATGCCAAGACGAATCCCCTCTCTTAGTTGTAGGCATCCTCTTCTGAAGCCAATATGCAGGCCGATTTTATCGTCAAGACCAGGGAAGAGAAGCTGCTTTTCCGCTAAGAGCTCAATTCCCTTTGCTGAGATAGAGAAATAGCCGTTAGTGTAGGGGTTTTGAGGATGGGGCGCTCCCATTAAGATAATTTTTTGGCCTGCTTTTGCCTGAATCTCTTCCAAGGCTTCCTTAATTTGAGAAGGGGCAAGTTTACTTAAGTCCTGATAGCCCGTCAGAGAAAGCTCTGGGAAGAGGTAAACTTCTCCCTCTGCTTTTTGCAGAATCTCTAAGATTTTGTCTAAGTTTTTCTCAAGATTTGGCTCTATTTCCATTTGGGCCAGGACAAGTTTAATAGGGCTTCCCATGGGGTCTCTCCTCTATGCGCAAGATTTTACAAGGAACTTTGTAAGGACAGTATTTACAGTCATCATCCTTTTCAGTGAAATAAAATTCTTGCGTTTCAACAAGGTGCTGAGTAAGCCAAAATAGGAGGGGTTCAAAGCTTTCTTTTAATAGGTTTAAGAATTCCTCCCTTGAAGCGGCTTTTTCTCTTTTGGTATTTTTTTTCTTAGAGGAGCTTTTAAAGAGATAACTTTCTGGTTCCTTGAAGTCAGTTGGTGTTATGTAGCCTGCATTGAAGTTAAAGAAAGGTTCTTCTTTCTCCAGTTTTTCAAGATTGTCTAAGTAAAGATAGAGATAGAAAAGGAGTTGAAAGTTGGTGAGATTGCTACCGAAGAGTTTTTTTACAGCAAAGAGGGATTCTTTTTTATAATCTGAGGGGGGTGTAAAATCAATAAGTTTATTCAGATTGCGAGGGGTAGGTTTGGTTGAAGGATTACTTTTAAAGTCAAGAATTAGATAAAGAGAGCTACCATTTCGGAGAACCCTCTTAATAATAAAGTCAACTCTTCCCCAGTAGACAACTTCGCTTACTCCATGGGGACTAAAGTGTAAGACTACCCTTCTTTGGAGATTTTCTTCTACTCCCAGAACTATGGTTTTCTCTATGGAGTCCTCCTCAAGTCGGCAAAGATAATGAAAATATCTCTCAATGGAGGCATAAGCAATCTTATAGGATAGAAAGGCACTTAAGGGATCAAGTTTTTGGTCAAAATTGTATGCTTGCCAGAGCTGGTTAAAGAGATTAGTCCAGTCTTTTTCCTTAACTATTTCCCCAAAGGAAAGGGATCTGTTTAAGTAATTTTTGAAAAATTCCTCAAAAAAGGTGTGTAAGAAAAGACCTACCTCTTTTTCTTCTAAGGAGAGAGATTCTTGTTCCTTAAGGGAAAGGAGGTAGTGAAAATAGAATTTTACAGGACAGGTGAGGTAAGTTTCTAAGGCATAACGGCTAAGTCCACTATATTTGATCATCCTCTGGATTAGGGCTTGTTCCTTCTCCCCCTTAGGCAAGGCCTCTATCTCCCCTGGGGTAGAGATAAGTAACTTGAAAGGCTCCTCCCTTAGGTTTCTACCCTCTTTTTCCCTTTTCCACTTAAGTTTCTGTATGTAACGAGAGGGCTCTCCTAAGAGGTCGTCTTTCCCCTTTTCTGTCTTTAGATAGAAAATGAAAATCTCCTCTGAAGAGCTAATGAGCCTCTCAAAGTAATAATCCCAAAGTTCGTTTCTGTAGATGGGGAGCCCGAGATAAGTTTTGATCTCCTCGGTGAGGAGTGGATTTAGAGGCGTTGTGGGGGGAAGAGCCCCTTCATTGGTATCTAAGAGAAATAACCTTTTAAAGGATAAAAGCCTACTTTCCAAAAATCCGATTATCTGAAGGCCTGATAGAGGATCTCCATAGAGTGCTAAGTCTAAGGATAAAAGAAGATTTTCTAAAAAGCGATACATAAAGGTTCGGTCCAAGGGAGGTAGATTTTCCCAAAGAGTGGAAATCTCAAGAAGAGGCAAAAGCTCCTCTTCCAGGGAAAAGAGAAAGTGCTTTGTTAAAAGCGTATTGAGGTCTTCTCCTTGGGTAAGGGGTTTAATAAACTCCAAGAAATCCCTTAGAGCAGAAAGGGCTTGAGAGGGCGAATGGAGATTCTCCCAAGAGGCAAAAAGTCTTTGATTTAGTTCTTCAAATAGTTTTTTATAAGGAGACTCCAATTTATTAGCCAGATCGGGAAGAGAGATCTCTAAGGCCTTGGTTTCTCTAAGAAAGGTCTTGACCTGCATAAGAAGGTTTTCAAAGAGCTTATCTTCCCTATAAAGGGCCTTGATCAGAGGGAAATTTAGAATTTTCCAGACAAGATTAGTTGGATATAGATTTCCATTTCTCTCTCTTTGGAGCCTTAAGAGGAGCAGAAGCAATCTATTTAAAGGAAGGAGTTTTGCTGGAAAGGGAAGGGTTATATTAGTCATTAGAGGTAGATGAGCCATTTGATGGAGGAGTGGTAAAAGGCTTAATGAATTAGGTAAAACGATAGCTACTTCATCAGGTGAAGTGATCTGGTATCCTTCAAAATGCTCTCTAAGTTTTTGCATCTCACTTTCCTGTTCGGGAAAAGAAAAGAGAAAGACTTTGGGTTCCCTTTCCTCCTGCTCAAGATAAGAGCGAGGGAGTCCTGCATAAGTTAGAGCTAAATCATTGAGTGTTTTTTCAATTAGAGGATGGGGAGAATTAGGGTTATCCTCAAAAAAGAAAAGCAGAGGAAGGTCTTTTTCCTCAAAATACTTCATAATCTCTCTTAGGAATGCCCTTTCCCCCTCTCTTAAGGCTACAAAACCAGCAAAGTAAAGCCCTTTGATTAGATTTAGAGGTATGCGCTCTGGGGAGAGATTTTCCCTTAAATTAGAAAGTATTTCCGAGGGAAAGGAAATTCCAAGCCTTTTTAAGTGTTCCTTATAAGCCTTGTAGGACTTAGAAAGCCGTTCAAAGAGGTATTTTGCCTGTTCAGGTAGAGTTTCAGGGGGGTAGAGGAGATCTTGGGGGATTTTTCCCTCCTTTTCAAACTCTTCAAAGACCTCTAAAAATCTGGCCCCCCAAAAAAGAAGTTTTTCAGGCTCCTCCCAATGAATGCCAATTGAAGGCAAGGTCTGTAAGAAAATTAAAATTTTTCCCCCTTCAGGGAGGAAAAGCCTAGGAGCAGGGGTGATTTGCAGATAAAGTTCCTTTAAAAATTCCTCCCAAGATAAAATTTTAGGAAGAAAAAAGGAATGCCCTTTTTCCTTTTGCAAAAGATAATACTTGAAGAAAAGGGCTGCCCTTTTGGTAGAGAAGATAACCCAGTGTTTGGTAGCTTCAGGATGTCTCAGGTTGATTTCTGATCTGAGGAAATTAGCTAAGCTCTTCAAAAAGTGAGAGCTGGGTGATATGAGATAGGCCTTGCTTTTCATGGTGAATTTCTTCAGGATAGATTTTATAAAGTTTTAGTTTAAAGGGATCAAGGCTAACCAAATAGGCTAATATTCTTTTAGTCCCGTCAATCTCCCTCAAAAGCTCTATGTATTTTTCCATCTGAGCTGGCTTAAAATCCTCTTCCCTTAGTTTGAATTCCAGTAGGATCCATTCTCCTTCTTTTTCTATAAGAAAATCTGGTCTCAAAAGGGCCTCTTGAAGAGATGAAAAAGCCTCTGGTTCTTTGTAAAGAGTATATGCCCCTTCCAATAGAGTTACTAACTTTGACCAGTCTTCACTTCTAAGCATCTGCTCCAAAATGTCCTTAGCCTGAGCTCTTAATCTTTCTCTCTCTGGCAGTGGTTCTGGATAATAAGCTAAGGCCCTGTTTAAAAGGGTATCTAAACATTCCTTCTCTACCGCTTTTAATCCTTCAATTAAGAGTTGACTTAGGGAAAAGTGTAAAATTTCACCAAGTCTTTGGGCATAAGTAATATCATGTAAAAATTTTAACTTAACTGGAGCTAAGTAAACACTAAGGGCCATTAAATTTAAGATAGCATAACCTTTTGATCTTGTCAAAAAACTAAATGGTTTTATCATAAAGAAATTAACTTGAGGAGGAGAGAGTGGGGAATGGAGATTGAGCTTAATTTATGCGCAGAGAAAAAGGAGGTTCCTAATTTAGATCAGCTTGTTTTTGGGCGAATTTTTACCCCTCACATGTTTATAATGAATTACAATCGTGATAGGGGATGGCATTCTCCAAGGATAGTTCCTTTTTCTAAAATAGAGCTCCATCCAGCTGCTATAGTTCTTCACTATGCTCAGACTATTTTTGAGGGGTTAAAGGCCTATTTTGGGAGTGATGGTAAAATTCGTCTTTTTAGGCCCTGGGATAATGTGGCCCGTTTAAACAGATCGGCTGAGAGGATGTGTATTCCTCAAGTAGATCCTGAGCTTGCTCTCAAAGCCATAAAAACCTTGGTGCTTGTTGATAGAGATTGGATCCCTCGGAAAAGGGGTTCTGCCCTCTATATAAGGCCCTTTATCTTTGGCACGGAAGGGTCTTTAGGTGTGAAACCCAGTTGTGAATATCTTTTTGTAATTATTTTGAGCCCAGTTTCTGCCTATTATGAAGAGGGATTTGAGCCTATTAAGATCTATGTTACCGATACCTATGTGAGGGCCTTCCCTGGGGGAACTGGGGATGTGAAAGCTGGAGGTAATTACGCTGCAAGCTTAAAGGCCCAAGAAGAGGCTAAAAAAAGGGGCTATACCCAGATACTCTGGCTTGATGGCCTTGAAAGAAGGTATGTAGAAGAAGTGGGAACGATGAATATCTTCTTCTACTTTGAAGGTGAACTTGCTACTCCTGAGCTTACGGGATCAATTCTACCTGGGATTACCAGAGATAGCGTATTAAAATTAGCTAAACATCTAAATATACCTGCAGTGGAAAGAAGAATTTCCATAGATGAAGTAATAGAAGGGGCCAAAACCGGGAGATTAAAGGAGTGTTTTGGCACAGGGACAGCAGCAGTTATATCTCCTGTAGGTAAAATCTATTATAAAGGAGAAGAATACCTTATTAACGAGGGGAAAACAGGGCCTCTTGCTAAAAGGCTTTTTGATTATCTAACTGGTCTTCAATATGGAGAGATAGAAGATATCTTCAACTGGACGATGGTTTTAGAATAACCTTTTAAGCAAAGTCTATAATTTTATTAGCCTTAGCAAGTTCTCTTTGCACAGCTACAGCCTTGTCAAGTTCCAGATCAGCAGCCTCTTCAAGCCCCTTATCTCTGAGGACCTGGCTTCTGGCCATATAAGCAGCGGCATACATGGGATTTAAATCAATAGCTCTGGTAAAAAGCTCCATGGCCTTATCTAAATCCTTTCTACGATAAAAGACCTGGCCTAATCGAAAATAGAGCCTGTATTTATCAGGCTCTAAAGAGATTGCCTTATTGAGATCAGCCTCAGCTGCGTCCAAATCACCCTTGTAAAGGTAAATAGCTGCTCTTGCCTCTAAGGCCCTAATATAGTTTGGATCTAATTCTAAAATTTGATTAAAAATCTTAAGGGCCTCATCTAACTCCTTTTTGGCAAGTTTTAAAGCCCCTTCCACAAAGAGATCTTCTAAATGTTCCATACCCTTCTCCTCCAGTCTTTTCTTAAACTTTAAATCCTTATCTATAAAGTATCAAGACCCTGTTAATGTTTTCTTTTAGCATTTAATTCCAGCAAGGAGGTTTTTTAAATAAGTTTTCAGCTAACTTTTGCTTAGCCTGAGGGTTATTTCTTAATATGCTTTGGCTATCAGGAACAAAGGACTTTGAGGTAATATGAGAAGATATTTGAGGCTTTTCTCTTAAAAGTTTGCCAAAAGGTGATAAATTAAGAGTAATATCTCAGGAGAGGAAGTAGGCGTGCAGGAAGATTGGGCAAGGAAGCGTTTATTAAAGGTTAGAAAACTTTTGGAAGAAAGGGGCTTATCGGCCTTACTTTTTGCCTCTCAAGCAAGTGTCTTTTATCTTACCAAGTTCAGGGCCTCTCATGCCTATTTTCTTGTAACTGAAAAGGAGGCCTATCTTCTTACTGATGCCCGCTACATTGAGAGGGCTAAACAGAGTGCTTCTTCCCTCTATAAAGTAGAGCTTATTCTTGGGGACCCTTTTAAATTTCTTAAAAATTTTCTTAAAACTCATGAGTTTAAGCGAGTAGGCTATGAGAGCGAGCGAGTTACCTGTGGGATGCTCAGAGAGCTTAAGAGTAAACACTATAAGTTGATCCCCTTAATGCAACCTCTCAAAGAGCTAAGGATGATAAAGGGCTCAGAGGAGAGGGAATTCATTAAAGAGGCCGTTAAAATTGTAGATAGAATTTACCTTGAACTATTGGATTATCTGAGACCTGGCCTAACAGAGCTTGAGGTAAGGGGAAAGATCTTAGAGCTTGCCTTTCGTTATGGTGGGGAGGGTGAGGCCTTCCCAAGTATTGTGGCCTCAGGAGAGAATTCTGCTATCCCTCACTGGGAAACCTCAAGAAAGCCTCTTGAGGCAAACAAACCTCTTCTTATAGACATGGGTATAGTTTGGGAAGGTTATTGCAGTGATTTTACCAGGACTTTGTATTTGGGGAGGGCTTCCGAGGATTTCAAGAAGTATTATCAATTGGTGAAAGAAGCCTGGTTTAGAGGTTTTGAAAGGGCTAAAGTTGGAACTCCTGTATACGAAATAGATCGAGCAATTCGAGAATTTTTCCAGGAAAAGGGAGTTATCTCCCATTTCACTCATGCCACTGGGCATGGTATAGGGATAGAGATCCATGAGCCACCAAGAATCTATTTCCAAAAAAGTAAAAGATATCTCCAAAGCCAACCCCTTTTGGAAGAGGGAATGGTCTTTACCATAGAGCCAGGGCTCTATTTTCCTGGAAACTTTGGGATTAGGCTTGAAAATGTGGTATTTATAGAGGGAGGCGAAGCTAAGGTTTACTCAGATGTATCCTTAGAGTTGGTAGAACTCTGAGAAGTCTCTCCTAAGCGAGAAAGCTCTCTCCTTAAGAGAGTCCCAGTTTCTCTTAGTTTGAGTAGAAGATTTTCCGCACTCCTTAATTCTCTTGATAGTTTTTCTATGTCTCGCTCCAAGTCAAAGATTAACTTATCCATGGAGGCAATACCCTGAGAGAGGGTATCCCTATTGACAGTCCTTCCAAATTTTTCCCAGAAAAAATGAATAAAAAGTAAGAAAGGGAGTAAAAGTGAGTAAGGCACAAGTAAAATCTTTTCTTTTTCTAATTCTTCAAGTATTCTCCTCTGCAGGAAGGGAAAAAGTCCGTCAGGGCAGGTCATTAGGCCAAAGCCAATGGTTTTATCATCCTTAAGATAGGTTGTTAATTCTTTGGCCCTGGCCCTAATCCTCCTTATTAATTCTTTTTCCTCTTCAGGGCTAATTTCCTCTTTGCTTAAGATCTCGGGAGCAATAAACTTAGAATCGATAGGCACAAATTTTCCTTCCCTAAGGACCAAGGCAAATTCCACTTCCCCTTGGTTGAGTTTGAGGTTTCTTTTTAAAAGATGTGGTGGAAGGAGGGCAAGGCTTTCTTCTAAGGCCCTTTCTCCCGCTTTGCCAGAGCGTCGACTAATAAAGATCTGACTTAGTTTGGTAATCTCCTCTCCAAGGCCTTTTAATAAGTGTTCAGCCAAATAGAGCCTTTGCAGGTCTTTTCTTATCTCCGAGATATCATGAAGCCTCTCTCTCAGGCTAAGAAGGGGATCAGCCCACCTTTGCTCAAAATAGCTCTTGAGTTTTAGGTAGATGAAAAAAAGGCCCCCTAAGAGGAGAATTACTATTAGAAAAAGGATTAAAGGATCCTTCATGGAGTGAGGTCCCTGAGATGAAAGCAATCTCCAGAAAAGATTCTTTTGATTTTCCCCTTGGGCGTCTGCACGATAAGGGCTCCCTCTTCATCTATGTCTTGGGCTACCCCCAGAATGGTTTCACTTGAGGTGATAATTTTTACTGCCCTTCCCAGGGTTAGACTTAATTTTTTCCACTCAGGCAAAATGTTACCCTTATTTTGGTAAAGCTCTTCAAAGATGCTAAGAAATTGGCTTAAAAAAGGAAGTTTATCCACCTTTTTTTGTAAAAGCTCTGCTACGGAAGTAGCAGGCAGGAGAAACTCTTTCTTTTCTACAGGATTATTTATATTTACCCCAAGCCCTATAAGGGCATAATTGATTACATCCACTTCTGCCTTGATCTCCAATAAAATGCCTGCAATCTTTTTTTCTTGCACGAGCACGTCATTGGGCCACTTCACCTTAGCAGGAAGCCCATAAGCCTCCCATAGAGCCTTAGCTGTAGCTGTAGCTGAGAGATAGGTAAGAAGATAGGCCTCCTTGAAGGGGAAAGGATTATGTAAAATAAGGGTTAGCCAGAGCCCACCTTTTTCCGATTCCCAGGCCCTTCCAAGTCTTCCGCGTCCAGAGGTCTGTCTTTCTGCTATCACTATGGCTCTTTTTCCTTGCTCAGCAAGCTCTCTTGCGATATCCATGGTGGAGGAAACCTCATTATAGAGATAGGCCTCCCGAAAAAGAAGACTTGAGGAGATAAGGTTATCTAAGTCCTCCTTGAGAAAAAAATCTCTCTCCTCGAGAAGATATCCCTTTTTATGGATACTGAGGGCGTATCCTTTAGCTTTAAGACGCTTTATGGCTTTCCAAATAGCTACACGGCTTACCCCAAGCTCTTTCGCTAAGGTCTCCCCTGAAATTATTCCAGGAGTTTCTTTAAGAAGTTTTAGTATTCTCTGATCTAACATCACACTGTATTATCCACTCTCCCCAAAAAATTCAATAGCTATTTGATTGTGGACGAAGGCTGTGTCTACTAAATTTATCTACTTATGGATGATCTGTGACATACCACTGGAAAACTACACAGCCTTAATCGTATTTAGTTTGTTCCTCTAAGGCTTTCAAGATCTCTTCTAAGGAGCTCACCCTGAGAGATAGCTTGAAAAGACGCTTCAAAAAGTCCCTGTCTTCAATCCTCTTTATCCGCTCAGACAAGTCTTTTTCTACCTTGCCAAACCTCTCCTCTAAGGCCTCAAGCACCATCTCCTGAGCATCAAGGATGAGCCCTTGCTTAAGCCCCTGCTGAAGCCCTTGCTGCAGGGCCTCTTCTCTTATAATGTCCCACACATTCTTTAACTCACTCACGGCCCTCTCACCTCCCTTCTCCATTATTTTACTCAATACCTCCCTTGCGTCAATAC